>CAZXHG010000003.1:0-103177 GCA_964639985.1 uncultured Rickettsiales bacterium | reverse complement strand
CGCATTTTTTTTAATGTTACGTGGAGTAGCGTTATTTACACTGTTTGCCTACTCGTCGGTCTTCGCAGCTGTCGTCGAGGCCGTTGCAGGTGATCTCGGGCAGGCCCGGGTTGACGTGGAAGTCCGTGTCGTCGCAGTCGTCGCACAGGGCATAGCCGTCCGCGTCGCTGTCGGGAGCGTCCGGGGTGTGTTCGTTGCAGTCGTCGTCGATGCCGTTGCAGGTGGTCTCGGCCATGTCCGGGTTGACGTCGGGATCGTCGTCGTCGCAGTCGCCCGCGCAGGTGGTGTGGCCGTCGGCGTCCTCGTCGAACCCGTCGTCCACGTCGCCGTCGCAGTCGTCGTCCACGCCGTTGCACACCTCGTCGGCGCCGGGGTATGCGCCCGGGTCGAGGTCGTCGCAGTCACCGTCGCAGACCATCACGCCGTCGCCGTCGAGGTCCTCCTCGTCGGCGCCGGGTGCGCTGTCGCAGTCGTTGTCGATCCCGTCACAGATCTCGTCCGCGCCCGGGTAGACCGTGGTGTCGCTGTCGTCACAGTCCCCCTCGCAGACCATGAAGCCGTCGCCGTCGGTGTCGGTCTCGCCCTCACCGGCCGCGCCGTCGCAGTCGTTGTCGATGCCGTCGCACAGCTCCTCGGCGCCCGGGTACACCGTGTCGTCGGTGTCGTCGCAGTCGCCGGGCAGCTGGTCGTCCGGACAGGGCTCCTCTTCGCAGTAGCCGTCGCCGTCCCAGTCGTGGTGCTCCTGGTCCGGGTCCTCGTCCGGCCGCACGGTGCCGGGCAGGCAGCCGGTGACGAGCCACAGGCCGGCGAGCGCGGCGATCAGGGGGGTGGTGCGCAGGGTCATGGTCGGTCCTCCCGGGGGTTGTGCACGTCTACAGGATGGAGGAGTGCGGGCGTGTGCACTTGCACGCGGTTTACACACGGACCGGCTCAGAAACGGGTCGAAAAGCCGACGTAGAGGCTGTCGGGCGTGGCCTGCACGGCCAGCCGGGCGTCGTTGCGCGCGCCCTTCTCCACCCGATCGCCGTGGATCACCAGGGGCAGGCCCACCGCGACCAGGGTGGCGCCCACGCCGATCATCGCGACCCCGGCGTTGGTGCCCCGGCGGCGGCTCTCGTACTCGTCGATCAGCAGGTCGTACAGGCCCGCGTCCGACTCGATCTCGTCCAGCAGGTCCTGGCCGGCCGCGTGGCTGGTGGCGCCGATGGCCACCCCGGACAGGGCGATGGCCGCGCCCGCGCCGATCAACGAGCCGCCGGCCGTGCGGAGTCTCCGTGCCTGGGCCACCCGCTGGCCCAGCACCAGCGAGACCCCGGTCCACGCGCGATCCACGTCGTTGTATCGCCAGGCGACCTCCGGGCTGGCCGACTGCAGCACCAGCACCTCGGCGTGGCCCTGGCGACGGGCGGCGACCACCAGCCGCCCGAAGGCCAGCCGTCCGTCCTCGCTCCGGGGGTCCTCGAGCAGCCCGGCCCGGGCCCGCGCCGGCCCCATCAGCGTCACCCGGTCCGCCTCGGCCGTGTGTAGCATCACCGTGGCCACGGCGCCGTCGGCGCGCTGCACCTGCAACAGGTGGGTCGGGCCCAGCAGGGTCAGCGAGCGCTGGTCGCCGCGCACCGCGTTGCCGTCCACCCACAGGTGGGCGGGCCGGTCACCGTCGGTCAGCTGCAGCTCGGTGCGGGGGGAATGCAGCGCGTCGCTGACCGCCCGGTGGAACACCTGCTGCGGCCCGGGCGGGAAGTCCTCGTCCCAGTACAGGTCCGGGTTGCGCTCCACGGCCCGCAGGAAGGTGGCGCGCGCCGAGTTGTGGTCGCCCGCGTAGAACCGACAGATGCCCAGCAGGAACGGCACACGCGCCGCCAGCGCCGCGTCCAGGGGGTCGGTGGCCGCGCACAGCCGGCTCTCCAGCGCGGTCAGCCGCGCCTGGGCGTCGCCGTACTCCAGGGCCAGCATCTGCGCCTCGACCGCCTCGAGCTCGGCGGCGAGCTCGGCCGCGGACAGGGGGGCGGCCGAACACTGCTGCAGCGTGGCCGGCGGGGTCACGTCCCACGGCCCGAATCCGTAGTCCACGGCCTGCTCCACGGACACGAAGCGGGCGTCGAAGCGCTCACCGAACGCGCCTCGAAGCTGCGCCAGGATGGCCGCGGGATCTGCAGCGCCCGACGCGTCCACCACCAGCCGCGCCGGTACCTCGGCGCCAGCCGGCCACGGCAGCAGCGCGATCAGCAGTAGCGCGCGCGAGAGAAGGGAGCCTCCCATGGCCGCATGATAGCGAAACCGGGGTGTGTGGGCCTGCACACGGTCCACACGTCAGCGACAGGAATCTGGGGCGTGCGTCGATGGGCGCGATGCGGCGGGAAGATCAGCGGGGAGCCATGAACGGGAGCGAAAGCTGACCGCCGCTCAGGTCGACGTACACGCCCAGCGCGAGCTGGGTGTTCGAGCGGCCCGGCAGGGTCACGCGAGGATCGGAGCCCGTGCGCTGGTCGATGGACCACGTGCCGCTGCCGTGGAGTAGCCAGATGTCCAGCGTCTGGCCGCGGTCGATGGCCGCGACCGCGCCGCGCAGGCTCTCGCGGAAGGTCACCTGGCCCAGGATGGCCAGCGCCTCCTCGAGCCTGTCCTCGGGCACCTTCGCGGGCACCAGGCCCCAGGTCCCGTGCCGCTGGGCGCCCTCGCCCCGGTTGTGCATGGCCACGTACTCGTCCAGGTCGGTGGTGCGGTCGAAGCTCATCCTCAGGAAGGGCAGGCTGCCCTGTGTCGAGACGGAGCCTGTTGAACCGGGCTCGGCTTCCGTGTGCACCAGGTCACCCGCCCGGCGAGCGAGGAAGGTGCGCTGGGACGCGGTGCCGCGCTCGTCGAGCTGGGCCAGGGCCTGGATCATCTGCTCGACCGTCTCACCGATCATGGCGGTCTCCTCCGCGGACCGGGCAACCCGCGGTTGCACGTCGAGGTAGGTCCAGAACAGCTCGTCGCTGTTGAACGACAGCCACGCGGGCATCCAGCTGACCGCGGCGTGGGGATCGGGCAACCGCAGGTCGTCGCTGCCGATGCCCTTGTCCGTGCGCCCGTCGAAGTGGGCCAGCCCGGCGAGGGTCGCGCCCACCTGGAACGCTCGCGCCCGTTCGGGGCCGAATGGTTCCAGCGGCTTGATGCGGATCGGGCTCGGTTCGGCCGGCGCGTCTGCGCCCTCCTCCTCGGCCGGAGGCTCGACAGGTGTCTGCGCGATCGTGTCGAGCTCCTCGGCAAGGGAGGCCAGGAGCGACGACACCAGCCGAACAGGGGACTTCGTGGGCTGGGCCGCGGTCTCCTGGTGGAGAGCCCACACCGCATCCGCCAGCTGTTGCGCCTCGTCGTCGGGTAGTGTGCCGAGGGACCGGGTCGTGCGCGCCGAGTGCTCCACCAGGCTGGCCAGCTGGCCACACAGCTCGACCAGATGCTCCACCATGCGATCCGCCTCGGTGTCCCCGTTGGTGCTCTGCGCATTCAGGGCGTGCCACACGGTCCCCAGCATCTTCAGCACCGGACGAGGCTGACGATCGTCGCTGTGCTCGGTCCGTGTGAGCAGGTGGCTGACCAGGTCGAGCATGGTGTGCTGCAGGAGACGGTCGCGGGAATCCCAGGTACAGGTGATGCGCACCAGCTCCATGGTGCGACTCAGCATGTAGTCCACGTCCGCTGGTTCCACGCCCTCGAGATTGGCCGCGTGCTGTGTGGCGTCCACGTAGGCCCACTGGAATCGCTCGAACTCCAGCGCGCGCGGGTCATCGTAGAGCCGGTCTCCCGCGTACCACTCGCTGGCCGCGGCCAGCGATGCGTAGTAGTAGATTTCCCAGGCCCAGTCGAAATCGAACTGGATGCGCACCCGGGACAGCGAATCCCAGCCACGGAAGGTCAGCGGTTCGGCCTCGTGGACCCAGTCCGCGACGCGCAGCCCGTTGCCGGTGACAGCCTCCATCCAGTGGCCGAGTTGGCGCGCCTCGGCGTACGCACCACGCTGCTCCGTGTGGATCACGGCCTGGTTGGCCATGGCCTGACCGAACAGGGCCTGGGCCCTGGCCTCCTCGCTCCCCAGCAGCAGCCCGGGGGTAGCCACGTGGGCGAGGACCTCGCCGGCTCGCATCATGGCCAGGTACTGGTGGTGGAGGTAGGCCTCGGTGCCCCCGAAGGCCTGAGCCTCGGGGAAGTCGTAGAGCAGCTCCGACAGGTGCAGCACGACCACGGCCTGCGTCGTGTGGGTGTAGGCGGAGTGCGCAGCCCGCTCCAGGTGTTCGACACCCGCATCGAAGTGACGCTGGGCAGCTTCCAGCTCTCCCCGGCGCAGGCTGGTGCGGAACTGGTAGGCACGGTACTGACCCAGGAAGTGCTCGAAGTAGGAGTCGATGTCGAGCTCGGTGATCCGCGTCCGGTTCTCGGGTAAGCCGATCGAACCGGCCGCGGAAGTGTCCGCCGTCGCGTTGACCAGGCCCGAGAGGATCCAGTGCAGCTCACCGGCATCGGTGTCCTCGGCGTACAGGGACACCTCCACCAACTCGCGGGTGGCCGCCATGCGGATGTAGTCCATGGCGTCGTCGTTCCCGTGGCCGGAGATCACGGCGCCGTGCGTGGCGATGGCGTGGGTCAGCATGCCGAGCAGGTCGAGCACGCGGCCGGTCCGGTCCTCGCGGCCCATGTACTCCGCATCGGCGAGGAACGCCTCGAACGCCTCCACGGCCTGGTCGAGGACCTCCAGCTGCTGGACCCCGCTGGCCTCGATCTCCTCGTCCCGCACCACGGAGCGCAGCTCGGCGGCCCAGTAGAGGGTGGCGTCGAAGGAGCGGTAGCTCCTGGGCAGCGTGGCCGGGCGGAGAGCCGAGGCCAATTCCCCGGCACGGGCCGCCGAGAGGGTCCCGTCGTGGTGGGCGGCAATGTACTCGTCGCGCGCCTGCTCCACGGTGAGCCGCTGTGGGCCCTCGTCGTCCGCGCCCTGCGCGGTCGCGACCGGGGTCAGCGTGAACAGGGCCAGGGCGAGGGCGAACATCGAACGGGTCATCACACACCTCCGGTATCGGGTCGTGCCGTGGCCGCGGCCGTCGGCATCCGCTTCCACTCCTTCTCCGAGAACTGCGCGTCGGAGTGGAGTTCGTAGTCCAGGCTCCCGGGTGCCCCGCGAAGGGTCACCCGGACCACCTTGCTGTCGAGCGCGAAGGACAATTTGCGGGCGGCCGGGTGGCGCCGCAGGGCGTCCAGGACCTCTTGCTTCACCCATCGGGCGACGTTGTCGTCGCGGTTGATCAGCGCGGTCATCGAGTAGGTGGCCTCCTCGGTCGAGCGCCCGCCTCCGGCCCCGGTGCCTGCGCCGGAGCCGTCGGTGCGGCCTCCCACGGCCGCGGCGCCGTTCCCACTGCGGACCCGGCGGAGGTTGCTGCCACCCACGCCGGTATGAACCGAGGCCGTGGCCTGGGGCTCGCTTGCGATGCCCACGGACAGACCCGCGCGGGAACTCTGCAGGCTCCCCATGACACCGCCGCCGACCAGGTCGAGCGGAGCGGCGGCCACCGACGTTTCGCCCCCCCGCGGTTCGGAGGTTCTCCCCGCCTCGTTCGTGTGTGTGGTGTCGGTTTCTTCGTGCGCAGGTGTGGGCGAATCCTCGGCGATCGCGTCGTCCTCGGTAGGCGGCTCCTCGACCTGGACCTCGGCCTGGCGCTCGATCTCCTTCTGGATCTCGGCTTGCTCCTCGAGGGCCTCCCGGAGCTTCTCGGGGAGGTCTGGCTCATCTAGCTCCTCGGGCTGGGGGAGCAGCCGCACCGGGGGTGCTTCGGTCTCGGCCAGGTAGTAGGGGCGGACCTGGGGCTGGGGCAGCAGCGCGGTCACGGCGATCGTGGCCAGGGAGAACGTGGTCGCCACCACCGTGGCCGCCAGCATGGTCGTGTCCAGGGTCTGCCACCAGCCGGGCCGGGGGTAGGTCTCGACCTCTGCCGCGACGTCCACCTCGACGAGCAGCTCGACTGCGCCGAACTGCAGCGTGTCACCGACAGCAGGGGAGAGCGGCATCTCGCGTGCGCTGCGGCGGTCGGCGCGGTCGTACAGCAGCACGCTGCGCTCGAGGAACCCCACGACCTCGTAGGGCCCGCCGGCCGGGTGATCGATCCCCAGCTGACGCGACACGGTCAGCGAATCCATCGTCGCACCATGGGGGATCGGCACGGCTGTCGAGGCCGTGCGCAGCCACACGGTGGCGCGTCTCGCCAGGCTGTTGCTGAACAGGGTCATCGTCCCACCCTCATCACGGTCACCTGCTTGCGCTTGACCACGCGCTTGACGCGCAGGACGCGTACGGTCTCGCCGCGCACGGCCACCACGCGAGCGGCCTGCAGGTCTCGGCAGGTGACTCCATCCGGGAGGGATACGACCGCCTTCTGGCCCCAACGCGTGTTCTCCATCGAGATCCAGCGGTATGTGGTGTACGTCAGCCGGCTCTCCTCCACCGTGACCTCGACCGTGACGCGTATCTCCTGGTACCTGCCGGCGTAGTTGCGGACCAGCAGGGCTTGCTGCTCCGGCCTCCGGCCGGCCGGAACCCGGCCGCGGGTCGTGGGGAGTTCCATGCGGGACGGGTCGGCCGCGTTCCACTTGGACGCGATCAGCGCACGCTCGGCGCGCATCACGCGGAGGGCGTCCACCTCCTTCGCGGCGACCTTTCGAGCTGCCGCGGAGCTGGGCACCCCCCCCTGGTACAGGCGCGTGGCCTCGGACTGCAGCGCGGTGGACAGGCCGGCCAGGGTGTCGATCCGCTGTTCGATCACCCGGGCCCGCGGCGTCAGCTCGGGGCGGCGGTTGATCTCCGCGTCGAACGCAGCCTCGAGCAGCGAGATCATGCGGGAGAGCTGTGCTACCTCGTGGGCAACCCCGCGGGCCAGTTCGTCCAGTGCGGGCCTGCCGAGCTCGCCGTTGGCGGCCTGTTCGAGGGCCGTGCCCGTGAGCAGGAACTCCGGCCCCGGGGACCACGGCTCGGCCGCGGCCCAGCCGGCCAGCATGCAGGTCAGCAGGCCCATCATCGCGAGCCCGGTCCAGGTGAATCCGTTCATGCTTCCTCCCTTGCCTCGTCCCCGGCAGGCGGGTTCCGCCTGCGTCGTGACCTCAGTGTTGTTCGGCCAGGCGCTGCGGCTCCAGTGCCGCGGGTTGCGTGCCCTGGCCCTTGCTTTGCCGACCTTGGACGGCCTTGTCCGACCCTGTGGAGGGAGGTGGGGGCGGACAAGGCGCGTCCGTGGAGGGAGCCATCCCTGCCCTCGCGGGATCGACTACTCGCTCGCCCGGCGGCGCCGCGAGGTATCGCCCGCGCTGCGGGAGCCCCAGGTGAACGTCCGGACGCGCCCCTCGTTCGGGCCGAGCACCACGGTGCCCTCCTCCCGGGACTCGCCCGTGTACTCGGTGCCGCGGCGGTCCCGCTGCACGATGTTCGTGCCCCGGTCGAAGTCGTAGCTGCCGTCGCGGTTGAGCCACAGGTTGGCGTCGGTCTGGGCGCGGGTGCCGCTGCCGTCGGAGCGGGACACCTGGGCGGCCGTGCCCGTGGAGTGGCGGGTGATGATCGTGCCGCTGGACCCGCGGTAGTGGGACTGGCTCATCACCCGGGTCCCCTCGACGCGGGCAGACTCCTGCGAGGAGAGGCACTCCTCATCGTTGGGGGTGCGGCAGTACACGGTCTCCCCCTCGGTCTCGCCCGCGGGCTCGTCCGCCCTGGCCATGCTGGCCAGCAGCAGGGTGGTGAGGAGCAGCACCGCCACGGCGACGGTGCCGATGAATGTCTCGTAGGTCCGGGTCATCGGTTCATCCCTTTCGGTTGTCCACGACAGGCTCGACTGCCCGCCTGGTGGACTGTCGTTCGGGAGGCCGGGGTCATTCAGCTGGCGTTGCCCAGGCGAGGTCAGGGGATAGGAAACCCGCCGCGTACGTGTCGCGACGGGGTGACAAGAACGCGCGTAGGTGTGAGGCAAGCGTGGTGTTGGCCTTGGTCGCCTCGACCCGGAAACCCGCATCCCACCAAGGCGCCACAAGGTCTCGCAAGGGCGGGTCATGCGTCAGCAGGCTGATCAGGCCCTGTCGGCCCTGTCAGGTGACAGACTGTCGACAGTCAGCTGGTGTTTTACTCCCTGGGTGGAGAGGAGGAGCCGTGGGCAATCACCTGGATCGATGGGCCCCTCCGCAGATTCTCGCCGGACGGCGTGGCGGACCGGATCCGCCCAAGATCCCCTGCCCGCGTTGCGGGCACATGTCGCTGGCGGGTCCCCGCGCGCCGAAGTTCTGCTCCGCCTGCAGCAAGGCCCTGTCCGTGCTCGATGTGTACGTCGACATGGCCCAGCCGTACGTCGTGGGAACTCGTGGGGACCTGACGATCCGGCTGGTCAACGACTCGGCCCAGCCCGCAACCCACGTGGTCGTGCGTCTCGTGGATCCGTTCGGCGTGCTGTCCCCCGGGAGCGAGCTCGGTGGCAAGATCCCGGAGATCGGCGTTCCCGGGGGCGAGGTCATCCCGCTGAACGTTGCGCCTGTTGCCAAGGGCCGGTGCCGGATCGAGCTGACGCTGGCCTACACCGAGCCGGAGACGGGCCGATGGCACTTTCGCGGTGTGATCGAGACCGACGTCGTCGAGGATGCGGCTGGGGACTTGCCATTCCTCTCCTCGCTGATCAGCGGTTCGATCCCCAAGGCCGGTGCGATCGGTATGGAACTCGACGAGTACGAGGGGCTTGGGCTCCTGGCAATCCTGTCTCGCCTCCTCCTGTCTGGGTATCGCACCCTGGGCTTCGCGACGCTGGGCATCCTCGCCGCCGCCGCGTTGATGCTCGGCATGGCGTTCACGATGTCCCGGGGCATGGGTGGCGTTGGCGTGCTGCCGCCGGACGAGCCGCCTGCCGATGAATCCGCGGACGAGACGGTCACGAACGATGTCGACGCCGTGGGCGTCGAGCTGGCTGGAGCCGAGCCCTCGGGCCCCCTGCCGTCGGCCTCCCCCCCGTCGGCAGGAGAAGGGCCTGGGACCGATCCCGACCCGTCCTCTGGCGGTAGTGAGGTTCCCGCGACTGTGCCGGGCGCCCTGGTCACGGGCGAGTGGCCTTCCTACGTGGTCCGGCCGGTGGACGTCAACGAGCCGTGGAGCCGTTCCCCCCTGTGGCAGGAGACCTGGGTTAGGCAGAGCAGCCGGGCCGAACGCTGCGACCGGGCTGGACGTATCGACAGGTGATACCTGCCGGTATCGATGGCTGAACGCCATGTCAACGATTGTCCGACTCTCATGGGGCTGAATCCGTCAGCGCCCAGCGGCGACTTCCGCTCGAGACCGACAAGTCAGATGAAGAACCCGCTCGCGAGGAGAGCATCATGTACCGCTACATCGAGTTGACCATTGTGGCCGGACTCCTGCTGGCATTGGCCCTGGGCCACGCCGTCCCGGGAGTTGCGAAGCCTGAGGAACCAGAAATCAGCCCCCTGGGATCCGAGGAGGTCGCCGACGGGGACACCGACGTTGTGGTCGAGGCGACCGCAGGTGTGGAGACCGAGCCGGTCGATCCCGCGTTCGCGTCGTCGTCCACCCCGGGCATGGACATGTACGAGTCAGAGGCCTGGGTGGGGGCGAGCGCTGGTGTCGTCGTGGTCGGGGGCAGGCGGGATACGCGCGCCCAGGACATCCCGCCCATGGACTCTGCCGAGGTGGAGCGTTGTCGCCACGGTGCTCCCCGTGGTGATTCCGCGGTCGTGCACGAGTTCGTCGTGGGAGGGAGTTGGAGCCCCATGCAAGACTGTTCGCTCAGCGGTCTGGTGGAGGACTCCCGATACCCACTGTGGCCCAGTGTCCATCATGACCTCGAACCACTTCGCTGTTCCTGTGACGAGGTGGGCGGCTACTTCGTGAACGATATCCTCCGGCGGCAGTATCGTGGTTCCTGTGTGGATCCCTGCCCCTGCGTGGAGGTCGACCATGGGGTGTTGAGGTCGTCAGAAGGCCTGGAGTGCCGCTCACAGGGCCGGGGCGGTTTCCGCTGCGTGCGCTCCCAGCCGGGCGTGACGTTCGAGTACGAATGGTATCTCGAGACCCACGGATCGGACTACTGGCTCCAGTGCGTCGATGATGGCTGCAGGCGGCCGAGAACGTGCAGTGTGAGTGGAGCCGTATGGGGTTCAGTTGCTGGGAGGATCACTCGAATGCCAGCTTCATCCGCCGTCCGGACGACACGTACCGCTGGTAGTCAACCGGCTCCCGGTCTCTGACCTCACCCCCCGCCCGATCTCGACGACTTGGTACCACTGAGCGACCGCCCCACCTGGACCAGCGCTCCGACCACCATCCCGATCTCCACGGCAGAGAACCACATGTAGCAGGGGGGAGGGGCGTTCCCCATTTCGTTGGCCGGGAGCCCGAACCCGGCCCTGGCCGTGCCGAACTCGTGCAACTCGACGTCCCACCGTCGAGGTGGCCACGGCGATGCCCTGGGTCAGGGCGGTCGAGACGCGGTCGAGAGGGGTTGTCAGGAGGCCCACCGGGGAGAGCAAATGGATTGCGATCCCATGCATCCCGATGACCGAGACCGCGGCGAACAGCGAGGCCCCGCCGAAGAAGAAGTAGTCCGCGATGCCCATGTGCCAGGTCTGCGGGACGAACGCCGCAACATCATCGAACCTGGCCTGGGTGAGAAGGCGGGTGATCAGGCCTGCCGGCAGGATGTCGACCACCGTCAGAACCCCGAATATGAGCTCTTCTGGAGGGGACGGTCTTCGTTGAAGGCCACGGTGGTCTCCCTTCGGTGCGCATGACTGTCGGCCGGACCAGGTCCGGTGGGAGTTCGCCCATCGAGAGAGGCGTTGCTTCGTACGACAGGCTGGAGGCTGGTTCTCACGCACGCGACCCCAGGTGGAACGGACGTTCCACCTGGGGTCGGGGTGGCCGAGGAGGCCATGTACTAGCGGGAGCGGCGTGCGGTCCGCTCCCAGGTCCGGGAGTCGCCCATGCTGCGGGAGCCGAGCGTGACGTCGAACGGCGCGCTCCGGTCCGCGGGCGGGTAGAAGGTGACGTCGACCAGGGAGTCGCCCCGGCGCTCCTCGCCGTTGCGGCCGCGCTCGATGATGGCCGACGAGCGGGAGAAGTCGTAGCCGCCGTCCTCGCGCATGGTCAGCACGGTCGAGGTCTCGGCGCGGGCGCCGTCGCCCTCGGGGCGGACGACCTCCGCGGCCGTGCCGGAGGAGGCGTAGACCAGGGTGGTGCCCGGCGAGCCGTCGTACCAGGACTCGCTCTCCATGGTGGTGCCCTCGACCCGGGCGAACTCGCGGGAGTAGAAGTGCTCCCCACCGCGCTCGTCCCGCTCGAAGATCGACTCGCCGAAGGTCTCGCCGAGCGGCTGCTCGGCGGCGGCGAACGAGCTCCAGAGGGCGAAGAAGCAGAAGGTCGCGGCCATCGCGGCCGCGGTGAAGTTGTTGGTGATCCGCATATTCGTGTTGGCTTTCTAGTTGAGGGTTTCTGGTGGCTTCGGGTCAGCACGAGTAGGGCGGCGCCCGGGTTGCCTGCATGCGTCCTCCTCCTTTCTCGCGGCCGTCACTCGCTCTCGGCGCCGGCCTGCAAGGGACTGTCGCGGGAGGTGGTCTCGACATTCAGTGGGGTCGGTGCACGGGCACGGGGCGCGCGCGCCCTGGACCACCACCCTTGCCCGGAGCGGCTGATGGCGAAGGCGGACAGCCGGGCCCCGCGGCGGGATCTCCGGCCCGAAGGTACTCACCGAGGGCATGGTTGAGCGCCGACCGAGGAGGTCGACGGAGGGATGTCCGTGCTGTGGGGCTACTGGCTGGTCGCGGATTTGCTGCTGCCGGTTGACCATCTCATGGGCGTTGGTAGGGTGATGCAGCCCAGCGGGCGTTGACCAGCCTCACGCTCGGAGGCAGGTGTATCGCCGTTCCGGCACATGCTTCACACCGTAGAAAACCTACCTGTTTGAATGAACCCTCCCCGGTGACCGACGAGGGGGTGCGGCCGACGGAGCATGGGTTCGTCGGTCGACCCGGGCGCGGAGGATGGTCCTGCCGCCCCACGGACGAGCACCGAACCTGCTTCGGCGGTGCCAGCATCGGAAGGGTAGAGACGATGAAGTTCAAGGCAATCCTGTCCATGGCGTTCCTGTTCCTGGTCGGCGCCGCCGTCGCGGTCCTGGTGACCCCCGAGGCCGAGAGCCAGTCGCGGACCAAGCGGGTGACCGTGCCCGAGATGACCATCGACCTGACGTCCCTGCCCCACACGGGGGGGGACTGCGAGATGAAGGGGCACAACCCCCACATCTCGATCGACGCGCGCGTGACCCAGCAGCACTCCCGCCTGGTCATCACCGGCACGGTCGACATCGTCGAGGACCGGCCCGACCACACCCGGTTCAGCCGCAGCTTCAAGGAGGTCATCTCCATCGACCAGCTGAACTACCCCGGCTACCACTTCACGGGCGTCGACTACTCCACCGGCTCGCTGGAGGCCGACAGCGGCGACGACAACCACGGGTGGTCGACCTACTACGGGGACGGCGTGATCGACCGGGCGCGCTGCCTGACCGACACGGACGGCAACGACTGCGGCCGCGTGGGCTGCAAGCTGTGGCTCGGCCCGAACACCGCGTACCTCGAGCGTGACTAGTCGGCCTCCTCCCTGAGCCTGGCCTACGCCGGGCTCAACCCATCGTGTCGTTCCGGCTCTTGCAGGTGCTCGTCGTACCGATAGCGTGCGCGTTCGTGCGGGTCGTTCGCCAGCCGGAAGTCGGCCACGGTCTCGGCCACATATCCGCGTTCCATTCCGAGCGGTCGGCCTGCGCCAGGACCTCGTCGTCGAAGGTCTGCAGCCCATGGAGATCCGGAGCGTGCCGGCGGGGAAACGATCGACCAGGACGTCCAGCAATTCCGCCCCGTGGGAGGCCAGGGTGGGATGTCGGTGGGCTAGCGGCTACGGCGGACGGCCACGCCCGCGGGCACCCTCAGGCCGTCGGCTTGTGGGAGCTCGTCGTGGTAGCGGTGATCGAACTCCTCCCGGGTCGTGATGCCCTCGGCCGCGAGGATCTTGCGCAGATTCTTCAGCGCCCACCACTTTCCAGACATCACCGAGCCTTCGGGGATGTCCGCCGCCAGAGCCGTCTCCTCGACCGTGCTGCCCTCGAACTCGCGCTCGATGAGAATGGTCCGCTGCTTGGCGGGGAGCTTGAGGAGGTAACGCAAGACCTGTTCGAAGGTGCGCTTGCTGACGAGCGCCTCCTCGGGCCCGTGCTGACCACCCTCCGTGTCGGTGACCCTCGCCAGCGGGTCCGTACCCTCATCGTCCTGCGGCGCGAGCGGTTGAGGCTCGCGCTTGGCCTTGCGGTATGCATCGACAGCACTGCCCCAGATGGCGTGGTTCAGGGTACCGCGGACGCTGGAGCGAACAGCTGAGCGCAACAGGGCCTCGTGGACCTTTATCTGGGCCGTCTGGCAGGCATCATCGGCGTGCTCATCGCTGAAGCCGCGCGCCTTGAGCCGGCTCTTGTGCCGGTCGCGGAGTCTCTTGAAGATCAACTCCTCGCACGGCCTGGCGTACGGATCGTCGCTCGCCATCTCCCGCCGCATCTCGGTGAGATCCCTGGTCGGTGCGTCCCCGTGCTGTTCCTCGAACTCGTAGATGCGCACGATCGTCGGCTTGGCCATCTCACTTCTTCCTTCCTCGTCCGTCCCGGAGGCACGGTGGCAGTCCCCGCCCGCAGGTTCATGGTCAGTGTTGCGGACATCGGCGTGACGCTCCATCGCCCTGCCTTGTCCTCCCTTGCGGCACCCGGGGCGGTGGCTGCAGCCCGGCCCAGGTCGTGCGCCCGGTACAGCCATCGACGATGTCGTTGACCGAGATGTTCCGCAGCATCATGGCGTCGCCGAGCGCCACGTCCGCGAGCTCCTCACCCGCGAGGAACGAGCCGGGCGGCAGCCGGAGGCTGGCGGCAACCTCGGCCCCCCGGGTTCGGTTGAAGCCGAGGACCAGCATCACGCGGCGGCGGTGAGACAGGCCGTCCAGGGCCCGCCCCAGCTCGTCGATGATCCGGGCGCGTTCTTCCCTGAGGACGGGTGAGAGGCCGATGCCGGCCGGCTGGTCCCGGAACGGCTGCGCGCCGTCCTGCCGGTCCCTGTCCGTCAGCGCCGCTCGGACGGTGCGCGTGACGGGACCGAACATCGCTGCGAACAAGGCCACCACGCGGGAGACCAGGTCGGTGATGACGTCCGTATCGGGGTTGCTGTGCTCGTCGATGGGGTGAGTGGTTGCCGGTGTCATGGTTCCTCCGGGGTCGACCCGCCGGACTGGCGTCGGTGGCATCGCGTCGTCTCGGTCTGGATTGTTGCCGGCCGATCCGTGCGGAGACCATCGCCGGCCCTTCGGCATGGTTGTCTGACCTTGTGCGGCCTTGCGTAGGCTGGGGATGTCGTTCGAGGTGGCGCCAGCCCTGCAGCCCGGACCGCTGGCGTCGAGCCCTGGGAGGGCTCTCCTCAACTCCGATCCGGTCACGTGGCGCCTACGTCGATGCATCTGACCCCTTGTCGTCCACGGGTACCGGGGGATTCAGCAGCCGCCCGATTTGCTCGACGTCGGTGAAAACCGCGGTGTACCTGAATGGAGAGTAAATCGCGCGCGACAAGGGGGTAGACAGCCGAGGAAGACGAGGGAGTGGTCGCCGTTTCACCGCCCCGGTGGCCTCGCTGAGCAGTCCTTCATCAGGCCTGGAGGAGGGGCGCAAGGGCCGACAAGGCCGATCGATGGGTCTTTTACTGGGTAGCTGTCAGAGTCGATGTGGTTCGACGGTCGACCGACTGGGCGGTGGCCGTGGCGGTGGAGGGACCATGAAGAGCATCCGACGTGGACATCGAGCGCTGGTTGGCGGGGCGAAGCCCGCCGAGACCTTCCCCTGCCCGCGCTGTGGCGAGCCCAACGACCTCGGGCCGGCTGTCTACTGCACCGCGTGCGAGGTGCGCCTGGCCCCGCTCGACCTGGTGCGCGAGGCCAGCCGGCCGCTCAACTACCGCGAGTTCGGGGTGGTCGGGTTCGACGTGGCCAACACCGGTCCGTCCTACCTGACCGGCATCGAGCTGGCGATCGAAAACGACCGCGGACTGTTCTCGCTCAACAGCGAGCTCGATCGCTGCATCCCGGTGATGGGGCCGCAGTCCACGGAGCGGGCGGTGCTGAACGTCAAGCCGGTCGAGCCCGGACGCCCGCTGCGGTGCGGGATGGACGTGACCTACAAGGAAGCCCACGTGGGTACGTGGCGGTTCCAGGGCGCCTTCGAGCTGACCGTGGAGGCCAACACCACGGACTCGGGGCGGCTGGTCTCGCTGATGGCCGAGGACTTCCGCAAGCTGCTCGCCGAGGTCGAGCAGTCCGCGGGCCAGGCGATGGCCCCTGCGATGATCGACCTGCATCTCGTGGGCTTCGAGCCGTACCGGGAACGCAGCCGGTGGGCCTATGCCGGCGTGTCCGTGGCCCTGGTCGCCGGGCTGGCGATCGTGGCGGCCGTGCTCCTGGGCGTGCCTGCGGGCCGGGCGAGCGAGGACCTCGGTGGGGCCGAGGCCCTCGCGCAGCCCTCGAATGCTGGTGATGTCGCGGATGCCCCAACCTTCGTGGGGGACACCGACGAGACCAAGAGCTACCAGCCGATGAACGGGAATGTCGGCATCGTCCTGTCCGGCGACTCGATGTTCGCCGCGGCGTCGGACGGCGTGGCGGCTGGCGGTGAGGTGGTGCCCGACCGCACGGTGCAGGTCCCCTCTCCCGGCGTCGTGCCCGCGGTTGCGGTCGACCGTGGGGGTGATGTCGCCGTCACCCCCGGGCCGATGCCCTGGATGGCCACGGTCCCCAACGCCGATCAGCACAAGCCGGAGGGGTACTGGACTCCGTCGGAGTGGTTCCGGGAGCACAAGGACACCGACTGGCAGGAGGAGCTGGGCCGGCCCTGGGTGCCCGAACCGGGGCGCAAGCCGCCGTGCACGCCGGGCAAGACCGAGAACGCCTGGAGGACCGTTGAATGACCAAGTGACATCGATCGACCACCCCCTACAACCCCGGGACGAGTCCCGCTTGGAGGAGGACCCCATGAACCGTTCGCTCCTGCTGATCACCACCGCCGCCGCCTTCATGGGCCTGGTCGGCTGCCAGATCGCCCGCCCGGGCGCGGGTTGTGCCCACGTGCAGGCCACGCCCCCGGCCGAGGCGCCGGTCGTCACGTCCTCGTCCTTCGAGATCGAGGTCTCGGACGACATGGACTACGAGGCCAGCGGCTGGCTCCGCGTCGGTGGCGGCGCCGACGTGGTCTCGCCCGCTCCGGCGAACGTGCCCGCGGACGAGTCCGGCGTGCAGAGCGGCGCCGAGCTGCACGCCGATCCCATCCCCCAGGACGTCACCATCCCGTCGTCCTCCTTCGAGGTGGAGGTCTCGGACGGCATGGACTACGAGGCCCACGGCTGGGTTCAGGTCGGCGGCGGCGCCCGCATCGCGCGCGAGCCGGTCCAGCCGGGCTGCCCCCCGCGCGACCGCGGGTTCCAGTGGGACGAGGGCGGGCGCGAGGGGTGGGGCAAGCGCTGGTCGGACCGGCCGGCCACCGAGCGCCGCGACTACTACATGCGCACCGAGGACGGGCGTGTGGTCTCCTCGCCCAACATGGAGTGCGAGGAGGTCGACGGCTGGACCCGGTGCTGGTCCATCGACTGAGTCGGTGGAGGACGACGACGGCCCACGGGGCCGGACTACAACACGAACAGCGGGACGAGACCGAGGGCCCGCGAGGAGATGAGGACATGGCGCGCGCGATTTCCTACCTGATGCTGGGCTCCTGCCTGGTGGTGGGGTGCCTGCTGACCATCCCGGCCGAGGCGCAGACCCGCTCCAGCGTGCGCGTCCAGCGCCCGTCCGGGTCCACCTGGACCCTGGACTTCGACCATCAGGTCGAGGTGGACGGGCACCGGCACCGCAGCGACGTGGACGTGCACGTGCACGCGGGGGCCAACACCACGGTCGAGGTGACCTCCGAGCTCGAGGTGACCACCTACCACGCCGACGGGCGCGTGACCCGGTCGAGCGCGGGCTCGAGGGTGGACATCGACGGCAGCGGCGGCACGACGCGGACCCGGAGCCGCACGTCCAGCTCGACGACCGACCGGCGGGGTACAACCCGGACGGGCGGGTCGGATGAGGACGTCATCGTGTACGTGCCCGTGGGCAGCTGGTACGACACGGGCACCGAGCTGATCTACCTCGGCGACTGGTAGGGGGGGATGGCGGTGTTCGGTGGGCGTGACCTGGTCGGTGCACATGGGCGCCTTGGCCTCCCGGCGACGCCGCGAAAAGGTCGCGCAAGGGACCGCAACCTCGCATCATCCAGTCCGGGCCGATGTCCTGTCATGCTGCACCTGTCACCGCCGGGGCCCGGTGGGTGACGGTCGACACACCCGGAGGGAACGAACCATGACCGACCTGATCTGGCAGCTGGGCATCAACGAATTCGCGCGCATCGAACGCCTTCCTCGCCGGCAGGCGCTGTGGGGGCTGTGGCCAGCCCCCCGGACCATCGAGATCCCGGGCGCGCACCGCGCCGTCCACCTCAAGCCGGGGAAGGACCACCACGAGTGGGATCCGCGTATCTACCGCGTCGACACGCTGCTCGACGGGGTGGACGAGAGCTACCCGGAAGTGCTGCTGATGGTGGCAGACGCGGCCGATCTGACCATCCCGATCAAGGCCCTGATGACCCAGGACGCGGGCGTGTTCGAGGCCGACCTGGCGATGCGGGTCGAGCTGGCGGAGCCGCTGAAGCTGGCCTGGTCGTCGATGCGGCGTGAGGCGGATGGACGGTTCACGAAGACCGCCCTGGAGCAGCTGGTGGCCACGGCCGTAGAGCCCCGCGTCCGCCGGCTGGTGGCCCAGCGAACGGAGCGCGGCATCCTGGACGACCTCTCCGCGGGGATGGGCATGATCGCCGAGGAGGCCTTGGTCGCGGGGAGCTTCGCATGCGAGGTGTTCGGCCTGGAGGTCACGCAGGTCCAGGTGGTTCAGTTGCGTTCCCTCATGCA
This sequence comes from uncultured Rickettsiales bacterium, assembly GCA_964639985.1. GTDB lineage: Bacteria > Myxococcota_A > UBA796 > UBA9615 > CAYRNR01 > CAZXHG01. The sequence continues at coordinate 85,102 of CAZXHG010000003.1, read as the reverse complement.
GGACAACCAGTGGGTGGATGCGCACGAGCGGCTTCGGGCGGATCGCGAGGCCCAGCGGGACCATCGCGACGCCGAGGAGAGGGATCGGAAGCGGCGGATGGCCCAGCTTGAGGCCCGGAAGGTCGCCGAGCGTGTGGGGGAGGAGATCGCCACTCGCGAGAAGCTGTGGCTGGACGCCCTGCAGCGGATGGTGTCGATCGCCGACAAGCTACAGGAGCTCGAGGCCAAGGGACTCGACTCGTCTCCGGGGATGCTAGCCCAGCTGCAGCGGGCGATGGGCGAGTTCGCTCCCTCGGTCGACCGAGGCGCAGATGGCCGAGGGCTGGTTCCGGGTGGAGAGGTACCGGCCGACTCGGACGAGCTTGGTCCGGACCCCCAGCTGGTCGCCCCGGAGCAGCCTCCGTGTGGGCAGTGCGGGCTCACCCAGCTGCAGGGCGAGTGCTTCTGCCCGAGCTGCGGGCGTGACCTCCGGGGGACCTGTTGACCGGCGCCGGCCGCGACGACGCTGCCTCGTCGGGGACAGCGGGAGATGCCCGGTATGCCCCGTCGGCGCTCATCCGCGCCCTGGGGCAGCTGGCAAACCCCGAACAGCGCCGGGCCGAGCTGCAGAAGGTGTTGCTCGACCTGCAGAGCTGGGGTGGCAGGGGCGTGGACATCGACGACGCGCTTCGTGAACTGCGCCGGATCGAGACCCAGGTCCGAGTGCTCGACGTGATCGTCGACATCGAGTCCGAGCTGTCCGCCCAGCGGCTCGGAGTGAAGGCCCCGGGAGCCGACAGCCGGAAGGACCGGCTCCTCCGGCTCGAGGAGGCCGTGCTGCGCGAGCGTCGTGGCAACTTCGGGTACACATCGGGACGGTTGGAGAAGCGGTACACGATCGACTGGAGCCAGCCTCTGGGATGCGGGGGGTTCGGGGCGGTCTACGGGGGAATCCGCCTGCTGGACGGGCGGGCCGTGGTCGTGAAGCTGGCGCACGAAGACGAGGATGGCGCGGCACCCAGGAACCGGGAGGCCTTCCTGTGGGAGCAGGCCGTGCTCTCGCGGCTGGATCGGCACCCGGTGGACGATGTGGTCCAACTGCTGGAGGTCGGCGAGGAGCGGGGACGCCTGTACCTGGTCCTGGAGAAGGTGCACGGCGTGACTCTCTCGGACGTGCTCGATGGCTTTCCTGACGGCCTCCCTCCCGCTGTTGCGTTGTACTGGGCGTTGCAGTTGCTCGAGATCCTGCACGACGTCCACCGCCAAGGCGTGGTGCACAGCGACCTCAAGCCGGCGAACCTGATGGTGCGATGGTTCCCGGACGACGACGACATCCGGGCTGCCGAGGACGATCCTTCACGGCTGACGGACCTCCCGCCGCTGGTGCTGGTCGACCTCGGGGCTGCGGTGCTCCTCGACGAGGCGCGGTCCGGATCGAATCCACACACGCCGGACTACGCGGCCTACGAGCAGCTGCGGGGAGGCGGCGTCCATCGGGACACGGAGACCGACATCCACGGGGCGGCGAGCGTCCTGGTCGAGCTGTTCGTCGGCCGGACGGCGCGGCTGGCCGTGATGGGGTTGCTGGACCGGCTCGCAGGTGGCGGCGGGGCGTCGAAGACCGTGGTCGCGACCACCGGGAGTCGTCGCACGGACGAGCGTTCGTCGGGGAGACCGGACCATGTCGAAGATGGGACGAGCGAGTGGTTCGACCCGGACGAGGCGCTGGAACGCATCCCCCCGCCGGTCCAGCGGGCCCTGGCCCCTGCGCTTCACTGGGATGTGCGGGAGCGGGAGTGTGACGCATCCACGCTTCATGACGTCCTCCTGAGGTGCTTCGCGGAGGTGGTGGATGGGATGTCCTCCGCTCGCGGCGGCGCGAAGCAGTAGCTGTCGTCGAAGGCGAAGCGGGCAAGCACGTTCAAGAGTCGAGTAGTGGGATGGCCGAGTTGAGCTTGCCCCGGTTTGAGAGGGCCTCCTCGCTGACATAGTCGGCCTTGGCTCCGCACACCCGGCGTAGACTGCCGCCAGGGCCCTGTCCGAGGGAGGAATCCATGAGCAAGCGCACGTTGAAGCGCGACCATCACGTCCGGCGAACGGCTCTGAAGGCGGTCATGCGTCCTCCGTCGCTCGTCCGCCCGGGGCCCGTGGGGCGACGCTGGGGGAACACTAGCGCTTGCGGCGACTCGTACGCCGGCCTTCGTGGCCGGTGGACACACGGCCGCCGGGATGGAGATCACCTCGCACCTCGCTGAAGGAGCGCCCACGATCCTCACTCCCGTCGACGCGGGAGCGGCCGCCACCCGAGGAACTGTGGATCGCGAACCGTCCCGTGTCGCGCTCGTAGTGGATGTCCACGCTCGAGCGCGTGCTCCGCGTGTCCCCGGTCGAGGAGTCGACATCCGACACCTCCAGCGAGGACGAGCTGCGCAGGGTGCCCCCGGGCGCGACCACCCCCACCGCTCCGGAGTAGCCCAGCGCGTGCGAGTCCCCGGACTCCACGTAGTGCCACGTGCCCGCGTTCACCCAGCCCTCCCAGGGCTGGCTCAGCTGGGTCCGGTTCCAGGCCCGGCCGTCCTCGTCCTCCTGGGCGACCGCGCCGAGCGGCCAGGCGGCGAGGCCCAGGACGAGCATCAGGCTGAGGGTGGTTGCCAACAGGTTGTTCGAGCAGGTCATTTTCAGCCTCCTGACCCCTTCTGCGGGGATTGAACGGTTCATTGGACCTCGATGGGCAACGGGATCGCCGCCCCGAGGACGTCCAGCACCGACGGCTCGGCCGGCTCCGGCGACTCCGGCGGCAGGGCCGGAGACGACTCGGGCGGCGGTGCGGGCGGCGTGTGCTGCGGCTCCGTCGGCGTCGCCGGCAACGACCACTGGTCCGACCGTCCCCAGCTGCGGGAATCCCCCGCGCTGCGGAACCCGACCGTGAAATCGAACGTTGCCCGTGGATCGCGGGGCACCATCACGGTGGCGTCGAGCAGGGACTCCCCGAGGCGGACCTCGCCGGACACCTCCCGTTCGACGATGCCCGACGAACGCGAGACGTCGAACACATCGCCCTCCCGCCGGACGAGCATGCCGGAGGTCTCCGCGCGGCCGCCGTCGCCAGCGGCGCGGCTCACCTCCGCGGCCGAGCCGGTGGCCGCGACCGACAGGGCCGTGCCCGGCGAGCCGTCGAACCACGACACCGCGTCCATCTCCGTGCCCTCGAAGCGCACGGATTCATCGACCCGGTAGTACTCACCACCGCCGTCGTCGCGGCCGTAGCTCGCCTCACCCCAGGTCTCGGCGAGCGGCTCGTCGGCCGCCGCCGCTTCGTTCCACGGGCCGGTCATGCCCAGGGTCGCCAGCAGCACGACCGTGGCGAATCGGTTCAGGATCCCGTGCATGAGCTTGCATCTCCTCCATCTGGACAGGCGTGCCCCCGGGCCGACCGGTCCTCTGCTGTGCTGGCAACCGCCACGCGGATCGGGCGGCGCCGCTATGGACCAGTCGATGAGGCGGAGTCCGACATTCAGTCGGGGAGGGAAAACTCTTTCTGCTGGACGGGCGGGACTACGGCCTGCCGTCCACCACGCGGATCGTCTCGATGACCGAGGGGTAGCCCTCCTCGGCCGCGTCCCAGCCGTGCTGCTTCATCTCGCGCTTGTTGGTGGAGCCGTACTTGAGGTCGTCCACCACGTCCATGCCCGCGACCACGGTGCCGAACACCGCGTACTGGTCGTCGAGGGAGGCCTTGGGCGCGTAGCAGAGGTAGAACTGCGAGCCCGCCGAGTTGGGGTCGGGCTTGCGGGCCATGGCCATGGCCCCGCGCGCGTGCCGCAGCGATGGGTGGATCTCCAGGTCGATGGCCCAGCCCGGGCCGCCCAGGCCCTTGCCCTCCGGGCTGCCGCCCTGGGCCATGAAGCCGGGGATCACCCGGTGGAAGACCGTGCCGTCGTAGAACTTCTGCTCGGCCAGCCGGATGAAGTTCTCCACCGTCGTGGGCACCTCGGCCTTGTGCAGCTTCACTACCACCTCGCCGCCGCCGACCATGGTGATCACCAGGTGGGGGTCGTCGTAGGGGCGGATCGGCCAGTTGGGATCCGGCGCGGGCCGCGCCTCCTCGCCGTGGCCGTCGGTCGCTGCGGCGGCCGTGTCGAGCAGTGCGGGGGCGGACGCGGGCTTGGCCGGCTGGGCGGCCACCTCCGCGGCGGTCGGCAGCGCACCGGCGTCGGTCTCGGTGGCGCAGGCGGCGAGCAGGCCGCCCACGGCCAGGATCACGGCCAGGGTCATGGCATATCGCATGGTCTTCTCCTCACAGGCTCGCGGATTCCAGCGCAGTCCAGCACCCAGGTCAAGGCGATCCCCGTGATATAAGACGGCAGCCGGCGCCTGGCGCCGGGGGAGGAGACCCGCCATGACCCTCACGACCCGCTGGTTGGGTTCCTGGATGCTGATCGCGCTGCTGGCCGCGGTCGGCTGCGACACCGGGGACGACGACGACGACGACAGCGCGACCGGGCCCGATCCGATCCACGTGTCGATCGACGCCGAATGCGACAACGTCAATCCCCTGTACTGCATGCTGCCGTGGCCCTCGAGCCGCTACCAGGCCGAGGACAGCGCCGCGGCCACGGGCTGGCGGCTGGACTACGTGGCCGAGGCCTTCCCTCAGTACGACGAGGAGGCCCCCTTCGACCTAACGCCGTACAACCGCATGGACGGGTTCCCGCCGTCGGCCCAGATCCTCACCCTGTTCGCCGAGGCGGTCGACGACTCCAACCTGCCCTTCCACACCGACTACGACGCGTCGCTGGACGTGGACTGCCCGTCGGTGTTGCTGGACATGACCACCGGCGAGCGGGTGGCGCACTTCGTGGAGTTCGACGTGCGCTTCGACAACCCCGCCGAGATCCTGATGTACGTCCGGCCGGCCCAGCGGCTCGAGGAGAACCACCGCTACGCCGTGGCCCTGCGTGACCTGGCCTACGAGGGCGGCCAGCCCATCGAGGCGTCCGAGGTGTTCGCCGCGCTGCGCGACGGCGTGGTCACGGACGCGCCCCAGGTGGAGGCGCGGCGCCCGGGATTCGAGGAGATGTTCGCGGCCCTGGAGACTGCGGGCGTGGACCGCACGGGCCTGGTGCAGGCTTGGGACTTCCACACCGCGTCCGGCGAGATGCTGTGGGGCGACCTCGTGGCCATCCGCGACGACGCCATGGATCGGGTGGGGGCGGACGGCATCGGCTGCACCATCGAGTCGGTGATCGACGACTACAACGACGAGTACTTCCGCCAGATCTCCGGCACCATCACCGTGCCGCTGTACATGGACGCCGAGTACGCGCCCGCGCGGCTGGTGCGCGGCGCGGACGGCATGCCCGAGTACCAGGGCGACCACGAGGTGGACTTCGTGGCCTACATCCCCCACTCCCTCAACGAGGGCGCGGATCCTGGCCGGCTGCTGACGTACGGCCACGGCTTCTTCGGCAGCACCGACGAGTGCGGCTCGGGCTGGCTGCGGGAGCAGGCCGACACCTACGGCTACGTGGTCATCGGCACGGACTGGGCCGGCATGTCCGAGCACGACGTGGCGTATGCCGCGGCCGCGCTGGTGGACCTCAGCGAGTTCCCGATGATCCCCGAGCGGCTGCTGCAGGGGGTGACCAACTTCCTGGTGCTGACCCGCACAATCGCGGGCGCGTGCGCGGACGAGGACGCGTTCCAGGTCAACGGCCACCGGGCCTTCGATCCGGACGAGCGGTACTACATGGGCATGAGCCAGGGCGCGATCATGGGCGCCACCACCATGGCCGTGTCCCTGGACATCGACCGGGCGGTGCTCAACGTGGGCGCGGCCAACTACCCGGTGATGGAGAGCCGCTCGCGCAACTTCAACGAGTTCGAGCTGATCTACTCGGCCTGGTACCCCAACCGCATCGACCGGGAGTTCTTCTGGTCCGTGCTGGGTTCGATCTGGGAGCTGACCGACCCGGTCACCTACCTGCCCCACCTGACTCACGACCCGCTGCCCGGATCCACGGCCAAGCAGATCATCTACCAGGTGGGCTATCGCGACGCGCAGGTGTGCAACCTGGCCTCGGACATGGCCGCGCGAACAGGCGGATTCAGCCAGCTGCTACCGTCCAACCACGAGGTGTGGGGCCTCGACGAGTACGCGGCGGGCGACGCCGGCGTGGTCCAGTACTGGGACTGCGGTGACGGCCCCATCCCCGAGGGCAACGAGCCCCCGGACGAGAACGAGGCCCACGAGTGCGTGCGCCGCAAGGCCACCGCCCAGGCGCAGACCAGCGCCTTCTTCGCGTCGGACGGGGAGATCCTCAACTTCTGCGACGGGGCGTGTGATCCGGACTGATCAGCACCCGCTCCCCGGGTACACCGCCGCGTCCTGGTCGTCGCAGTCCTTCCACGGAGATGTGATCGGGTCATAGTCGCCGGGTAGCCACCACGAGGGCCACGCATCGCGGTCCAGGTCCCAGTTGCTCGCGTCCGTGCCGCCGAACGCGCCGATGTCGCTGGGGCTACCGTCGGGATCGTGCAGCGCAGGATCGCCAGCGTCCACGAGCGGCGACGTGAAAGACAGGTGCAGATCCCAGTCGTTGGGATCTTCCGCTGTGGTGTCGAGCAGGGCCGGATCGATCGACACGTTTCCAGCGGTGCCGGTCGGGTCCGTCATCTCGCTGAAATCGGAGGGCGTGTTTCCGTGCACGTCGCAGTACCAGAGCATGGGCAGGCCATCGGCGTCGCAGTGGATGCCTCCGCCGCTGCTGGCCTCGTTGTCCGCGACGATCACGTTGGTGAGCAGCGGATGGGCTCCCCAGACGACCATGCCGCCGGCCGCGTCGCCGGCCGAGTTTCCACGGATCGTCACCTGGGTGAGCGTCGGTTCCCCGTAGTCCAGATGGAGTCCACCGCCGTCCTCGTCGGCCGTGTTCCCGGCAATGATCACGTTGACCAGGACGGCGTCCGAGTCGCTGAACCAGGCGCCTCCGCCGTACCACCGTGCGTGGTTGCCAGCGATCAGGACGTTCCTCAGCACGGGGACGGACTCCCACAGGTAGATGCCGCCACCGTGGAAGTTGGGCGCGTCGTTGTCGGTGATGGCCACGTTGGTCATCAGCGCGGCCGAGGCGTTCATGTAGACACCGCCTCCGTTGGAGGTCCCGACGTTGCCCGTCACGATCAAGTTGGCCAGCGTGGGAGAGCTGTTGTCCACGAACACGCCGCCTCCGGCCGGGGCTCGGCCGTTGGTCAATGTGAAGCCCCGCAGGACGGCGCCCGCCCCCTCGCCCTGTTCAAACCGGACGACCGGGCCCGTCATGCCGCCATCGATGATGGTGGCCTGTGGTCCTTCCACGCCCACGACCATCAGTTCCTTGCCCGCGAAGGTGGGGTTCTCCGTGTAGGTGCCGGCGTCCACGCAGATGACCTCGCCGTCGGTCAGCGCGTCGATGGCCTGCTGGATGGTGGCGTGGTCAGCAGGTACGTGCACACCTGTGGTGATCGACGGATCGCTGTCGTCGCAATCCCCGTCGGCCACGGTCCAGCCGTCGCCGTCGATGTCGTCGGGATCCGGGGGCTCCGCCGTGTCATCGTCGTCGGTCGTGTCGTCGCCGCCGCTGGTGTCGTCGTCGCCGCTGGTGTCGTCGTCGCCGGTGTCGTCATCGTCGAACGTCGTGTCATCGTCCCCGACCTCCGCGCGGTCACATGCCGACAGCGAGGACAGGGGGAGGAACAGGAAGATGAGTAGACATGTCCGCAAGGTTGGCCTCCAGACGGTGTCGCCATCTTAGCGGAGGGAGGGGGTAGGGAGGGCGGGTGGGGGTCAGCACCCGCTGCCCGGGTACACCGCCGCGTCCTGGTCCTCGCAGTCCCAGCCCTGGCCGCCGTAGGCCGCGGTGTACTCGCCGGGCTGCCACCACTCGGGGTAGCCGTCCCCGTCCAGGTCCCAATCGTCCCCGCCCGCGCCGCCGTAGGCGCCGATGTCGGCGATGGTCCCGTCCGGATCCGTGGTGTTGCCCACGCCACCGTCGACCAGGTGGGACAGCTCGCCCAGGTGCAGGTCCCACAGCAGGGGATCGGGTGAGGCCGTGGTGAGGTACAGCGGGTCGGCGGAGATGTTGCCCGAGTACCCGGTCGGATCGCCGATGCCGCCATAGTTGGCGGGCGTGTTGTTCCAGCTGTTGTTGCTCGCCGAGGTCAGCGTGGCGCCGTCCACGTCGATCCCCCCGCCTGCGGCCGAGGCGTTGGCAGAGACCGAGGAGCTGGTCATCGAGGGGGTCGCGCTGCCGGTCACGTAGATCCCGCCCCCCCGCCAGGCCGTGGCCGTGTTGCCCACCACGTCCACGTGCTCCAGGGTGGGCGCGCCGCCGTCGATGGCGATCCCGCCGCCCGACGAGGCCGCCGTGTTGCCCAGCACGCGGACGTGGGTCAGGGTGGCGTTCCAGCCCGCCAGCGCGATGCCCCCGCCCTGGTCGGCCTCGTTCTGCACGACCAGCAGGTTCTCCATGGACGGCGAACCGCCCGTTGCGTGGATGCCCCCACCCGATCCCGTGGCCGCGCAGTCGGTCACGATCAGCGAGATCAGCTGCGGGCTGGCGCCGTCGATGTGGATCCCGCCGCCGTCAGTGGCCGCGCCGTTGGTCAACGTGAGGCTCTGCAGCATGGCCGCGTCGGTCTCGCCGCTGGCAAAGGTCACCACCGGTCCAGTGCCGCCGCCGTCGATGATCGTGGCCAGCGGCCCTCCGGTACCGAACACCCGCAGGTCCTTGCCGCCGAAGTCGAGGTTCTCGGGGTAGGTACCCGGAGCCACGCAGATCTCCGCGCCGGGTGGGGCCGAGTCGATCGCGGCCTGGATCGTGCCGTAGTCGGACGGCACACCAATGCATCCATGGCACCCCTCGTCGACCACGTTGTCGCAGTTGTTGTCCAGCTCGTCGCCGCAGATCTCGCCCGTGTCCGGGCCGATGCCCATCTCGCCGTCGTCGCAGTCATCGGCGTTGCCCACCCAGGTGGCGTCGACCGGGGAGCACGCGGTCGTCCAGGAGGAAGGGTCACCGTAGCCGTCGCCGTCGACGTCCTCGTACCAGACCGCGGCGTCCACGGCGTCGTCCTCGTCGACCACGCCGTCGCAGTCGTCGTCCTCGCCGTCGCAGTACTCGTCCGCGCCCGGGTACACGTCGGGATCGGTATCGTCGCAGTCGTCGTCGGCCGTGCCCTCGGTGCCGTCCGGGCCGCAGGTGGTGACGCCATCCCCGTCCGCGTCGAAATCCTCGTCCACGCTGCCGTCGCAGTCGTCATCGACGGCATTGCAGTCCTCCTCGGCGTCCGGGTACACGTCGGGACTGGTGTCGTCGCAGTCCGTGTCGTCGCTCACCCAGCTGTTGTCCGGCGGGTCGCAGTCGAACGTGCTGCTGGCCGGGTCGCCGAACCCGTCGCCATCGGTGTCCTCGTACCAGGCCGTGGCGCCCGTGGCGCTCGCACCGTCGACCGTGCCGTCGCAGTCGTTGTCCACGCCGTCGCAGACCTCCTCGGCGTCCGGGTGCACGTCGGGGTCGTCGTCGTCGCAGTCCTCGCCTTCGGGGTAGCCGTCGCCGTCGCCGTCCCAGCAGTCGGGATCGTCCCCGTCGAGCAGGTCGTCGCAGTCGTCGTCCGCGCCGTTGTCGCAGTCCTCGCCTGCGCCCGGGTGCACCAGGGGATCGTCGTCGTCGCAGTCCACGCCCGCGGGGTAGCCGTCCCCGTCCATGTCGTCGCAGTCGTCGTCCACGTCGTCGATGTCGCCGTCACAGTCGTTGTCCGCGCCGTCGTGACAGTCCTCGTCCGCGCCCAGGTGGATCAGAGGATTCTCGTCGTCGCAGTCCAGCGGATCGGGGAAACCGTCGCCGTCACTGTCGCAGTCGTAGTCCTCCGCGTCGATGGCGTGGTCGCAGTCGTTGTCCACGCCGTCGGTGCAGATCTCCTCGGCGCCTGGATAGATGGACTCGTTCTCGGGTTCGCAGTCGTTGTTGTCCGGCCACCCGTCACCGTCGAAGTCGAAGTCGCCGGTCTCCGGGCAGCCCAGCAACGCGCAGGTCAGCGTCAGCGCGGGGAGCCGGTGGGCCATGGTATCCCTCCCGATCTCCAGCATACCCGTGTTCTGGGGATCAGGAGTCTCCGGGCACACCCAGTGCCACGATCGCCCCGCCCCGCGTGCCGACCACCACCCGGCCGTCCCAGAACACGGGCGAGGACTCGACCGCGCCCTCGAGCTGCAGCTCCCACAGCTTCTCGCCGGAGGCGGCGTCAAATGCCTGGATCCAACCGCTGGAGTCGCCCGCCACGATGGTGGTGCCGTCCGTGGCCGGCGACGACCAGGCCGGGCCGTGCAGGTCCGCGGCCCAGGCGATCACGGGCTGGCCCTCCTCGTCGGGCTGCTTGTACATGGCCACGAGGCGGCCCTCGTTGAGGTCCGGTTCGTGGGCCGTGGGCACGAACACCAGGTCGGCGGACGGGCCCGAGCCGATGGCGGCCGTGCCCAGCACGCCGCCGTTGAAGTCGTGCTTCTTGTCCACCTTCTTGCGGGTGCGCGCGCTCAGCTCCAGGGTCCAGGCGAAGTCCCGCGCCTCGAGATCCACCTTGGCGAAGCGCAGGGTGCCGCGCTTCGTGCACGGCCGGCACACCACCTGCCGGTCCACCTCCGAGCCGATGTAGAGGTAGGGGTGGCCGTCCTCCACGCTGATCACCGGTGAGGCGTCGGTGTCGTCGCCGAGGTCGAGCAGCAGCACGATGGCGCCGGACTCGACGTGCATGCCCAGCAGGCTGCCCACGGAGTCGGCCCAGTAGACCACGCCGTCGTACACGGCCCCGGACGACTCGATGCCCGCGCACCAGCGGCCCGTGCCGTCCTTCCTCTCGGGATCCCCGTACTTGGGTACGGCCGTGTGGTAGGTGCCTGCCGTGACCCTCGGGTCCAGCCCGATCCGCTGACCCTCCCAGTCGGTGTTCAGCTCGACGCGGTACAGCAGCCCGTTCTCGCCGCCGAGCACGAAGCGGTCCTCGTCGGCCATCACGATGCCGTTGCCGTCGAACGCCCCCCAGCTCCGCGACGGGGTCAACGGGCCCTCGATCGACGTGCGCTTGCGGCCCGAGATGTCCATCAGCACCTGGTCGTCGATCAGGGAGATCGCCTTGTAGTGCCAGTCCCCGTCCCGCCCGGGCAGGCCCTGGCCCACGTACAGCAGGGGCGCGCCGCGAGGGTCGATGGTCGGCGTGCCCTTGATCGACGCGGTCTGGGCCCGCAGCACGCCGCGGCTCTGATCGCCGGTGGCCAGGTCGATGAAGTAGATGCGTCCGTCCAGGCCGCCCACCACCACCTCCACCGCCGGTCCGCCGGGCGTGTGGAAGGACTGCACGGCCCGGGCGTCGTCGCTCCAGTCCACCAGCAGCGGCTGACCGGTCCAGCCCACGCCGCACCACACGCCCGCGCACCTCACGGGCTGGCGCCACAACACCTGCACGGGTTCACGCGGCAGCGTGCCCACGCCGTGGTGGTCCCGTTGCGGGCTGCCGCGGAACATCAGCACGCCGGTGTTGGGCTCCATGGGCGGGGCGCTGATCTCGGGCTGGGGCGGACCTAGCTCTCGCCGGGGCGGCGGTTCGGGCGGGGGAGAGCAGCCGGCGAGCGCGATCAGCAGCGCCAGCAGCGCGGGGTTGCGAGGGGGCACTCCTGGGATCTCAGTACTGCCGGACCACCAGCCCCTCGTGCTCCATCAGCACCTCCACCTCCTCGCGTTCCCAGTTGCCCTGGGCGAACACGGTCTCGGAGACCTTGACCAGCCGGTCGGTCTCCTCGCCGATGCAGGCCAGGGTGCGCTCGACGCGGAACCCGCCCTCGAAATCCACCACCTTGGCCGGGGTGGACTCCGGGCGCTGGTCCGCGGACAGGTCCTTGGGCATGCGGATCGGGATCACGCCGTCCTCGCCCACGTCGATCTCGTCGCACTTCTCGTCGGTGAGCACGTAGCGGTACATGGTGAAGAAGCGCATCAGCGCCTGGGCCTGGCTGCCCTCGTCGATCACGGACACCAGCGCGACCACGTCCGCGCGGCTCTTCAGCTCGCGCTCGTCCTCGCCCTTGACCGCCTTGAGCCCCTGGCAGGCCACGATCGGGGTGCACATCCCCTGGCCGAAGAACACGTCCCAGCCACGGGTGGGGAAGCCCAGCTCCAGCGGCTCGTCGCCCCAGCCCATCTCCGAGGACGACAGGTCGTCGGGGCGGGCGGGGTTCGGGCTCTTGCCGCCCTCGACGATCGCCCCGGAGTCGTCGTCGCCCGGGGTCTCGGCCGTGGGCGGTGCATCGGCGGTCTCTGAGGCCGGTTCCGCGGCGTCTGCCACGTCCTCGGTCGCGGGATCGTCGGGCGTGCACCCGCCGGCCAGCAGCCCCAGCAGCAGCGCCATCGCGATGATCGGTGTGGTCGAGCGGGTCATGGCAACCTCCGCGGGCCAAGATGGCACGACGCACCGCGGGTTTGCAACGACCCCGGAGGCAAGAAGCCCCGGCCGGGGCCGGGGCTTCTTCAACTCAGACGGACAGTCGTACCGCTACCGGTGCCGCTCCTGCTTCCGCCGCCGGCGTAGGGCTTCGCGACGCTTCTTGCGCCGCGCTTCGCCCGGCTTGATGTAGAACATCTTCCGCTTGATCTCCTTCTTGATGCCCGCCTGCTCAACCTTGCGCTTGAACCTGCGGAGGGCGCGCTCGAAGGGCTCGTCCTTCTTCACTGTCACGGTGATCAAGAGAAATCACCTCCCTCCGTCCGGAGTCCCGGAATGCTCATCAGCCCGAAGGCCGAGAGCTCGGGGGATCTTGCACAGACGGGGGGGGAAGTCAACGGCCGGCGGGGCCTACTCGTCGATCGGGGTCATGAAGATCATGGCCGCGTCCACGCCCAGCGACGCGATACAGCGGTCGTAGCGGTCCTCCAGGGGCAGCTCGAAGATGGCCGCCGGATCCATGGGCAGCACGATCCACGATCCCTCCTCGATCTCCCCTTCGAGCTGACCCGGCCCCCAGCCCGCATAGCCCAGGGTGAGGAACCAGTCGCCGGCCTGCAGGCCGGCGAGGTGGGTGAGCACCTCCATCGAGCCAGAGATGCGGATGTCGTCCGTGATCTCGACCGTCTCGTCGACGTCCTCGGCCAGGCCCGTGCGCAGCACCAGCGTCCCCCTGGCCGGTTCCACGGGGCCGCCCCACAGCACCGTGCGCTCCTTGCCGCCGGCCAGTTCCACGTCCAGGTCCTCCAGCACCGACGACAGCGCCAGGTCGGCCGAGCGGTTGATCACGATGCCCATCGCGCCGCCCTCCTCGTGGCGGCACAGCAGCACGACCGTGCCGGCGAAGAACGGGTCGGCCATCTGTGGCGAGGCGACCAGCAACCCGGGCTGGATGCCCGCGGTGTCGGGGTCGGGCCGTTGGTGTTCGGACATGGTGCCTCTCCAGGGATCCGATCACCCCAAGTCTAGCCTATGCAGCTCAGCGCGCGCGTTCGGTCAGGTCGATCTGCAGGTGCATCGGCCGATCGGCCTCTGGGACCACGGCCTGCTCGAAGGTGCCCAGCACGGGGTGGAACACGTGCAGGGTCAGACCGCCGTCGGGCGGGATGGGGACCGCACCGAGGTGGAAGCGGCCGTCCGTGTCCGTGACCGCGGTGTGTGTGTGGTCCACGGCCAGGACCCAGGCCTCCTCCCAGACGTGGCGTGCGCACACGACGCGGTGCAGCCCGCGCCCGAGGCCCTCGAGCACGACCGGTTCGGACGCCGGCGGGAGTTCCTGCGAGGTGTCGCCCACCTGTAGCGGGTGGGCGATCGGGTCGTCGTTGACCAGGGTCAGCGCGCCCCGGGTGCCCACCACCACGGCGCGGGGCAGGAGCTGGCACCCGCTCACGGTCATGGCCGCATCTGCCTCGCCCGCGGCCGCCGGGCCCAGGCCCTCGACCCAGACGAGCGCCCCGGCCAGCTCGCCGTCCATCACCAGCATCGCGCCGGAGGGGTGCTCGGAGCAGACCTGTCGATCCCGGGTCGGCACGACCACCTCGTCCATCAGCATGCCGCGGTAGGTCACCTCGCCGGCCAGGTCGACCGTGCCTGCGGTCGCCTCGCCGTGGGTCGTCTCGGGCGGAGCATCCGGGACCACGCCGGAGTCGCCGGTCTGGCGCAGGATCGCCTCGCCGCCGCCCGTGCCGATGGCGGCCGCGCGCCCCGTGTCGTCCGTGGCCGTGCGAACGGCCACCGTGACCGGCTCGTGGGAGCCCGGCTCGGCCAGGGACTCCTCGGCGGCCGCCTCCTCCGCCTGTCCCGTGGTCTCGGGCAGGCTGTCGTGCACGGTGTCGCGGGCGCGGTAGAACCGCACGCCCACCACCACGGCCACGGCGATCAGCAACAGGAACCAGTTGGACTCGTACCAGCGGCCTCCGCCCCGTGCCGGCTTGCGGGTCGGCTTGCGTGCCGGTTTGCGTGCCGGCTTGCGTGCCTTCTTGCGCGTCGTGGGCTTCTTGCGTCCGGTCGCCATGGTGTCAGTCGTCGTCGTAGGTCACGCCGCGGCGGGGCGCGGCCCCGGAGTCGCGGATCTGGACCGAGGTGATGCCCGGCACGCCGCGCAGCCGCGCTGCGATCTCCTCGCGGTCGGTCAGGTCGTCCACCTCCACGCGCGCGTAGCCGCGGGCCGAGCCGTCCGGCTCGGCCTTGAGCTTGATCGCCTGGGCGTCCATCCCCATGTCGGCGAGCTTGCCCGACACCGACAGGAACAGGCCGCGCCGGTCCGTGCCCGCGATGTCGTAGCGCACGAGCTGTCGATCCGGGCGCCGCAGCCAGCGGGCGGGCGACACGTGGGCCGAGCCCTGCTCGACCATGCGCAGCACGGCCTTGCAGTCGCGGCGGTGGATCGAGGCGCCCCGGCCCCGCGAGGTGTAGGCGATGATCTCGTCGCCGTACGTGGGCCGGCAGCAGCGGGCGATGCGTGTGGGCAGGTTGTGGCGCAGGCCCTCGATCTCGATGGAGGAGTCCTGGGGTTCGTCGTGCCGGACGTGCTCGGTGATCGCCTCGTGGATGGCGGTGCGTACCGTGTCGTCGTCGTCGAGCTCGCCCGTGATCTCCAGTTCGCCGTCGTCCAGCACGCCCTCCTCGGCGAGCACCTCGATCAGCGGCTCGAACGAGTCGGGCGGCAGGGTCTCGACCAGGGCCGGTAACAGGTGGTCGTAGTCGGTCCGCCCGGCCATCAGCTCCCGACCCAGGTCGGCGACGTTGGCCAGACCGAGGTTGCCGAGGAACTCGTGGAAGGCCCGTGACTTTGGATTGAGCTTGACGCGCAGCTTGCGGTTGCAGAACCGCAGGAAGCGCCTCACCTCGGTGTGGCTGTCGTCCTCCTCCAGCCGCTTGAGTGCCTTGCGGATGGCGATGTTGGCCTTGGCCGTGGTGACCTTGCCGAACCACTGGTACGTGGGTCGCACCTCGCCCGAGGTCACGATCTCGACGCGCTGGCCGTCTCGCAGCACCGTACCCAGCGACTTCATGCGGCCGTCGATCACGGCCACGCGGGCGTGGTCACCCACCTCGGTGTGGATGTCGTAGGCGAAGTCCAGCGCCGTGGCCCCCTCGGGCAGCTTGCGCGCCTCGCCGTGGGGAGTGAACACATCGATCTCGGGGAAGGCCACGGCCGTGGACAGCCGCAGCAGTTCGTCCATGCCCAGGGCCTGGAACGACTCCACCAGCTCGTCGATCCACTGGCTGTCCTCCAGCTCACCGCCGCGCAGGCGGGAGATCACGCCCAGGTGATTCTCCAGGTCCATCTCCTCGGTGCGGACCAGCACCTGGATCTTGGGCAGCTTGTGGCCGGTGCAGATGGTGTGGATCGACTGGTAGCCGTTGACCTTGGGGTTGTTGATGAAGTCGCGTACACGCGTGGACAGGTGCGCGAACCTGTCGTGCACCAGGTTGAGCGTGCGAAAGCAGGCGTCCTCGTCGTCCACCACCAGCAGCAGGTTGAAGTTGCAGCCGTCGCCGATGCGCCGCCGCACGTGCTCCTTGGCCGGCAGCCCCTGCCAGATGGAGAAGATGCCCTTGGCGTAGAGCTTGGAGCGGCAGGGGATCCCCAGGTCGCGCAACGCGGTGCGGATCCCCTTGACCTCCCGCTCGACCCGCCAGCCGATGCGCTTCTCGGCCGTGCGCAGCCAGTCGGTGATGATGTGGTAGATGTCCGGCTGCAGCACCCGCATCACGTGGTCTTCCATCAGCCGCGCCTCGTTGAAGAAGCCGAGGCGGGTGGCTATGGGCACGTAGAACTGCAGGGTCTTCTCCGCGATCCGGCGCTGCTTGGACTCGCGGAACACGTCGATCGTGCGGATGTTGTCGCAGCGGTCGAAGATCTTGATGATGATGGTGCGGATGTCCTCGCTGGCCGTGGCCTTGAGCAGCCGCTTGAGCGTCTCGAGTTCCGCGTCCGAGGCCGGGCCGACCTCCTGGCCGCGCAGCTTGGTCAGCCCCTCGGTGATGCGCACCACCTCCGGTCCGAAGCGCAGGGCCACGGCCGCGTGGATCAGCTGCCGCAGTTGCTCGCTGTCCGGTTCGGCCCGCGACAGCCCCTCCCCGGGAACGGACGACAGCAGGTCCTCGATGATGCCCGCGAGCAGCGGGCCGAGGTGCTCGGCCATGAACGCCGGCCGCAGGTCGAACGACGCGTCCACGTCCTCGATGCAGTCGTGCAGGATGGCCGCGGCCACGGACACGTCGTCCATGCGCTGGTTGGCGCAGGTCTCGGCCACGGCCAGCGGGTGCACGATGTACGGCTGGCGGTCGGACTTGCGCTCCTGCCACGCGTGCACGTAGCTGGCGAGCCGGAACGCGTCGTGCACCATCTCCAGATCGGGCGCGTCGTTGTGCTCGTCCACCGTGCGGAGGATGGCCTCCATCGTCTCGGCGTGCTCCGGGTGGGCGAGTCCAGGCGGGAGGTCCGGGTCGGTCATGGTCCGTCCGGGACAGGCGCAGCGCGGTCCTGCCCCGTCCAGGGGATTATGGACCGGCCTCCCGGCAAGGGGAAGAGAATGGTGGACGGATCTGCAGTTCGGTAATCCCGAGGGAACGATCTCGCCCTGCGAACTGGTCCGGACCCTGCAATAATCCATGGCGGTCGGGCGTCGAACCCGCAGGTAGCTACCCGGGAGGACGATTGCGAATGCGAACCCCATGGGCCGTGCTGGCGGCCGCCACAGCGCTCGTCGCGCTGCTGGGCTCAGGCTGCAACGAAACGGAACTGTCGCGCGCCGATGTGCGCATCGAGGTGTCGCCGGAGTCGATATCGTTCGGTGACGTGAACCTGCTTTCGCTGGTCAGCGAACCGATCACCGTGACCAACGCGGGCACGGGCTGGCTGGAGATCTCCGGGTTCGAGGTGGTGGAGGAGTCCGGCTCGTTCTGGGTGGCCACCGATCCCTACACCCTGGTGGGGGCCGAGGAGTGGTCGTTCAGCGTGTCGTTCGCGCCCACGATCGAGGAGCCCCTGGCCGGATCGGTGCGCGTGTACTCCAACGACGCCGAGCAACCGGTGGTGGACATCCCGGTGGACGGCACCGGCGTGCGCCCGATCCTGGACGTGACGCCCACGGCCCTGCACTTCGACACCAGCGAGGGCGCGGAGGCCAGCTCGCAGACCGTGCTGCTGGAGAGCGCGGGCAGCGGCGCGGCCCTGATCGGTGAGATCGCGCTGCTGGAGGACACCGAGGGTGCGTTCGCGTTCAGCCTGCCTCCGTCGGTGACCCTGCCGTACGCCCTGGATCCAGGCCTGTCCGTGGAGGTCACCGTGATCCACGAGCCGGTGATCGGCGGGGCCTACGGCGCGGACCTGCACATCTACTCCGACGACCTCAACGACGAGGACCAGGCCGTGGTCATCACTGCCAGCGGCACGGGCAGCGGCGGCGAGCCGCCCGTGGTGGAGATCACCGAGCCGTCCAGCGGTCACGCGGTGGAGGAGGGGGAGAACGTGGACCTGGTCGGCATCGTGACCGACGCCGACCAGGACGCCGACACGCTGGTCGCATACTTCCAGTCCGACCTGCAGGGCAACCTCGGCACGGTCTTCCCCGACGCCAAGGGCAACGTCTCGCTGGCGGACATCGAGCTGGAGCTGGGAACCCACCTGGTGTCGCTGGTGGCGGTGGACAACCAGTCCAACGTGACCACGGACACCGTGTCGGTGCTGGTGTGGGAGGAGGGCCAGACCTTCGAGTACACCATCAGCGGCGGGGACTCCGCCTACCACTACTTCATGATCGACGACGACATCACCCTGTACCTCAATGACGTGCCGTTCTTCGTGGACACCGACGGCAACCAGAACCTGCACCCGCCCGTGGCCGTGACCGCGGCCGTGGGCGACGTGCTGCGCATCGAGGCCGTGGACCACGTGGCCTGCACCAAGGCCCTGGACGGGCTGTACCTGCACCTCAACGAGTCCAACGTGCAGCTGCTCAACGACTTCCTCAGCGTGTCGGCGTGCGACGACCACGAGGACTACGACGAGGCGTACGAGGGGCCGTGGCCCAACACGTTCCTCGACGAGCAGTACGTGATCACGATCCCATGAGGACCACGATGAACGTCACCACCGACACGCTGTACCGCTGGGCCCTGCTGGGGATCATGGCCGGCTGGCTGACCGCGTCGGGCTGCCTGTGCTACGGCGGGGGCGAGCCGCCACCCCTGGACGACGACACGGACGACTCCGCCGACGACGACGCCACCAACAACACCGAGTTCCCCGAGTACGAGGTGGACGGCTTCTACCTCGACATCGGCCAGGACACGGGCGACGGCCAGTACGAGGGCATCGTGATCACCGAGGACGGCTCGATCAGCGCCTGGAGCGGCCTGGACGGCGCCCACTCGGACGAGGCCTGGCTGGCCACCCTGACCGAGGGACAGCTCGACACGCTGATCGCGGCCATCGACCCCGAGGGCTTCTTCGGCGCGTCCATCGACGAGGCCGGCGACCCCCGCTGCGCGGTCGAGTTCCGGCTCGGCACGGACGCCAACGAGGTGTTCCACCAGGCCGGGGACGTGCCCGAGGCCCTGACCGACCTGTACTACGAGCTGGGACAGATCCTGTCCCTGTTCGAGATCGAGCACGGGTGTGGCTGAGCTCCGGCCCGTCCTCCTGATGGGACTGCTGCTCGTGCTGGGCTGCCCGGACGAGGAGACCACCCGCGACCCGGGCGACGGTGGCGTGCAACCCGGTGACGAGGTGCTCGCCCTGGAGATCCGACCGGGCACCCTGGTGCTGGACCGCACCACCTCGTTCGAGCTGACCTGCGCGGCCTACACCGACGACCACTACTACGCGACCCTGACCGACTGCTCGTTCGAGATGGTGGAGGGCGAGGCCGTGGAGGTCAGCGTGGACGGCCGCGTCACCCCCCGGGAGAGCGGCACGGCCTCGCTGGTCGCGCGCCGCGGCGACGACATCTCCCATCCCGTGACCGTGGAGGTGATCGAGATCGGCGGCCTGGACGTGCGCGTGACCGACGCGGCGTCGGGCGCGGGTCTGGCCGGCGCCGCCGTGCAGGTGGGCTGCCCCGATCCGATCGCCACCGGCACCACGGACGAGGACGGCCGCGTGCACCTCGACGGGGGCTTCCAGGGGCCGGTCGACCTGGTGGTGCAGGCGGCAAGCCACCGTCACACCGTGCTGCGGTCCGTGCGGGCGCGCAACGTGGTGGCCGCGGTCAACGACAACCGCAGCGATTCGCCGCGGGCCTACGCCCACGGCACAGTGGAGTTCGAGGAGGAACCGGTCGTGGGCCAGATGGCGCTGGCCATCGCCCTGACCTCGACCCCCATCGGGCCCGCGTACACCACCATCGGCGACTTCATGCCCGGCAACCGCGACGTGTCCGACTTCGGCATCGACGTGGAGCTGCCGTGGAACCTGGTGGTGGGCGGCATCGTGGAGGACTTCTACGCGCCCGTGTACGAGGGCCAGACCGTGCTGAGCGTGGCCGGCGGGTTCTTCGACCTGGGCGAGGTGCTGGCCATCGCCGCGCAGGTGGAGAGCCAGGGCGCGCAGGCCGCGTTCAACGTGATCGGCCTGTACGCCGACCGCCTCGTGCTGGGGCTGAACGGTCCGTTCGACGTGCCCTACGAGTTCCCGGGCGACAGCGTGATCGTGGAGGACATCCACGTGCCCCTGGACATGCCCGTGGACCGGGAGGTGTCGGTCACCCTGCTGAGCCCGCCGCCGGACTTCTACTCCATCGACCCGCCCACGGTGTTCGCCTACCGCGAGCTCGAGGACGACCTCGGCTGGGTGGTGGCGGGCGTGGGCGCGGGTACGAAGCCGTTCTCGAACCCGGACGCGGACCCGCCCGATGACGACGATGACGACGACGACGACGGCACCTGGGAGTACATCCCCCCGGACCGAGACGACGAGCCGTGGGAGGTGGTGCCCGTGCTGGAGGTGGGCGCGGGCCACGACATGGGCACGCCGTTCACCATCTACGGTGCGACCGCGTCGTACCACGGGCTCAACCTGTCGCCCAACGGCACCATGGCCTTCAGCCCGCCCATGACCGGCGCGGACGTGGTGCTGCCGCCGTTCCTGCCCGTGTACGAGATCACGGCCACGGACGAGCCCCTGGGCAGCTTCGGCTGGGACGGCCCGTCCGAGGCGGTGGAC
Source organism: uncultured Rickettsiales bacterium (assembly GCA_964639985.1). GTDB lineage: Bacteria > Myxococcota_A > UBA796 > UBA9615 > CAYRNR01 > CAZXHG01. The sequence goes on along the minus strand of CAZXHG010000003.1, from coordinate 64,422 downwards.
GCTTCGCACGCGCTCATCTACTACCGCGAGCAGATCCTCGGCGCCATGGACCCCTATGTTTGGCGCAAGATCGAGGTGTACGGCCCGGGCGGCGGGGACGAGCTGGTCCTGCCCGACGCCATCATGGACTTCACGCCGCCCGCCGACCCGGACCGGGGCAACACCTGGGTCGTGGACGCGGTCGGCCTGCGCGGCACCGACTTCCAGGCCCTGGTCACGGACGACGGCCTGGACGGTCTGGAGTCCTTCCGCATCCTGACCAACACCCGGTCGATCTCCTCGGAGGACTGGGCGTACGACGAGTAGCTGGCGCCACGGTAGCGCCTCGAACAGACGGTCAGATCCGGTATTCCGACGGCGCCTGCTCTCCCCAGCACACCAGCAGGTCGTCCGTGGTGATGCCGCAGGTGTGGTAGTCCCCCATGCCGAGCGCCCTGAACGTGCCCGCCGGCGGCGTGCCCTCACCCATGTGATCCCTGCCCCAGCAACGGACGTGGCCCTCGTCGTCCAGGGCGCAGTTGTGGAAGTCGCCGCAGGCAATGGAGGCGTACGTTCCGCCAGGGATCGCGGTCTGCCCGGACCCGTCCCGCCCCCAGCAGTCCACCGTGCCGTCGTCCCGCAGCGCACAGCCGTGGCTCATGCCCATGGACACGTCGATGAAGGTCCCCTCGGGATAGGACTGCTGACCGTACTCGTCGCTCCCCCAGCAGCGCAGCTCGCCGTGCACGGTCAGGGCACAGGTGGCGCCGTACCCGGTCGCCACGTCCATGTACTGGCCGTCGGGAACGTCGAGCTGGCCGTCGTCGGCCAGGCCCCAGCAGTGCAGGCCGCCGTCCGCGTCCAGGGCACAGGCGTGGGCGCCGTGGCTGCTGACGGCCGTGAACTCACCGTGGGGTACGTCCTCGAGATCCTCTCGCTGGATCCCCCAGCACTCGATGCAGCCCTCGGTGCGGATGGCGCAGCTGATCAAGGTGCCGACGTCGACGCTGACGAACGTGCCCGCCGGTACGTCGAGCTCGCCCCAGCGCTCCTCGCCCCAGGCTGCGAGCTCGCCCCCCGTGGTGATCGCCGCGGTGTTCTCGTACGCGGCGTCCACGTCCAGCCAGGTCGGCTCCGTCCCGCTCACCTCCAGCGATCCCTGGGTGGCCGCGCAGCCGGCGAGCAGGAGCAACGCTCCGCCGATGACTGCGATGGTGTGGTCGGGCACGGGTCTCCCCTCCAGGATCCGATCCTCGCTCACTGGTAGCAGCCCGGGTCCGTCGCTGTCCATCGCCAAACGCTGTGATAGCGTGGTCCACAGAGGGGAGGATTGCCCATGCCCGGGCGTTCCCTGGTGCTGGTCGCGGCGCTGCTGGTCCTCGGCTGTGATCGGGCTCCAGCCACACAGGAGTCCTTCGTCGACGACGACGTCGTGCCCCGCTACGAAGGTCCGTTCGACATGCCCCTGTCGATTGTGTGGGTCGGGTGCACCGTGGACCAGCCCGAGGACGCCGAGGGCGGTGGCACGGGCGAATTCCGGTTCTCCATCGAGGTGACGGGCTGGGCCGCGAGCTGCCGGGCCGAGCTGCATGCGTCGGACGGGTCGTACTGCGAGGGGGTCGACCCCTCGACTGGCGAGGTCTGCGTCAGCGACGGGACCGAGCGGCCGGGGTGGGCCATGGCCGACGAGGAGTACGGTTGGAACGCCGCGGAGGGGCACTGGGATCAGTGGGAGCTGACCCTGCCGTACCATCGCGGGATCTGGCCACCGGAGGACACGGCGTCGTGGTTCGTGTGCGAGCAGGCGGGCCCGGATCTGCGAGTGTGGTTGTGCTGCAGCGACGCGGTCGAACCGACGGTTGAGCAGTGTGTGGAGGTGCCATGGTAGGGCCGAGGCACCTGCGCGCGGGCATTCTCCCGCTCATCTGCGCAGTAGCGGGCTGCCAGGCCGGCGCCCTGTTCTGGCAGCCGGCCACCTATCCCATCGAGTGTGGCCCCGGCAGCCTCGACGCGGGCGACTTCGACGGCGACGGCGACGTGGATCTGGCGACCACCTGCAGCAACGACGCGGCCGGCATCGGCCAGGCCGACGTACTGGTCAACCGGGGCAATGGCCGTTTCGTGGCCGGGGAGGTGCTCGGAGCTCCCGTGCCCTACTCCGCCCTGTCGGACGATTTCGACGGCGACGGCCGGGACGATCTGGCGGTGCTCAGCTGGGACGGTCAGGGCGGACTGGGCGTGCACGTGCAGTTCGGGCAGGAGGACGGCAGCTTCGAAGAGCTGAGCATCGGCGGGTTCGACTGGTACGGCGGCATGGCGAGCGGCGACGTGACCGGGGACGGGCTGCCGGACCTGTTCGCGCCGTGGAGCGATCACCTCGAGCCGGAGTCGGGGCTCGAGATCCTGGTGGCCCCGGATTTCACCACCCGAATCTCGGTGGACACCTTCACCTCGCGGCCGATCCTCGGGGACATCGACGGCGACGGACACCTCGACCTGACGACCGGCTGGTGGGTGAAGCGCGGTGACGGCGAGGGCGGATTCGGAGAGTCGCTCGAGACCGCCAAGACCCGGTCCTACTGGCAGGGGATGGTGGCTGATCTGGACGACGACGGTCACGGCGATCTGGTCACGGCCGGCGACGGCCGGGTGAACGTGTCGTTCGGCGACTCGGCGGCTCGCCTGGGGCCAGCCTACAGCTACGTGGGTGGGGACAACGTGTGCGTGGCCGACATCGATCGGGACGGGCATCTGGATCTGATCGCGGGGGGGAGCGACATCCATGTGCGCCACGGGGACGGTGAGGGCGACTTCTCCCGCAAGACCAAGGTGTACCTGGACGAGGGGGGCATGGGAGCCATGGTCCTCGCCGATCTGGACGGTGACGGAACGCTGGACGCCGCCGGCCTCGGCGGCGGCGCCGTGACGGTGATGATCGGGATACCCCAGCCGTGAGCGGGCAGGTATCGCCTTGGATGGCATGGGTGTGTCGGGCCGGCCTGCTGTCCGCGATCGCCATCAGCCTCCTGACGGCATGTTCCTGTACCCCTCAGGTGTTCGTCCCGGACGACGACACGGCCGGGGACGACGACTTCTGTCAGGGTGAGCCGGCGGACGACGACGACATCGCCGATGATGACGATTCGGCGATCGTCCACGCCTGGGTCGAGCTGCTCCCCGCCGGTGAGCCGCCGCCCCCGCGGTGGGGCGCCGCCGGGGCCTACGCGGCCGCGACCAACCGGTTGATCGTGTTCGGCGGCCACACCAACGGCGAGACCGAGAACCGCACGTTCGTCCTGACCCATGCCAACGGCCTCGGGGGCGAGCCGGAGTGGAAGGAGCTCCAACCCGATGGTGCGATCCCACCGCCAATGACGGACCACGGGGCCGTCTACGATCCAGAGGGCAACCGGCTGATCGTGTCGGGCCACGACGGGAACCTCGACCGCTGCGACGTGTGGGTGCTGGAGGGCGCCGATGGTACCGGCGACGATCCGACCTGGGATCGGCTGCAGCCCGAGGGCGGGGAGCCGCCTGCGTGCACCAACCACGCCGTGGCCTACGATCCGGAGAACGACCTCTTGATCGCCTTTGGGGGCAACTGGGCCTGGAACGGGATCTCGGACGAGGTGTGGATCCTGAGCGGCGCCAGCGGGCAGGATGGCACCCCCACGTGGTCCCGGTTGAGCACGACTGGTTCGGCGCCGAACGATCTCTACTCGGCAAGGGCGTTCCGGGATCCCTCGTCCAACCGCATGCTGGTGATGAACGGCCGCGACCATCTGAAGACGCGCATGTTGACCCACGCCAACGGGCTCGACGGGGACGCCACCTGGCTGACCATGCCCTTCAACGAGGACGAACCTCCGCCGCGCATCAGCACGGGGTTGGTCTATGACGCGGCGTCCAACCGTGCCGTGCTCTTCGGCGGCCAGTTCAGCGACAATACGGCCTACGGCGACACCTGGGTGTTGACCGACGCCAACGCCCTGACCGGCCCGCCGATCTGGCGCGAGGCGTTCCCCCAGGGGGACGTCCCGCCGGGCAAGGACAGCGCTGTGGTGGTGCACGACCCGGTGCACGACCGGCTGATCGTGTTCTCGGGCCAGCCGCCCGGGGGTGGATTCACCAACGACGTGTGGGTGCTCGACTGCGCCACCTGCCTGGAGTGATCGACCGGATGCACCACGTCATACCGTCTCGGTTCGGTTGGACGACCATCGCGCTGTACCTGTCCCTGGCCGCCGCGGCCGGGAGTGCCGGTTGTCTCGGCACCGAGGATGGCTGGTTGGAGGCCTACAGTACGGCCTGGTGCGAGCGAGCCCTGGAGTGCTACGGCAGTCGAGACCTCGAGGCCGAGGGCTGGGAAACCGAGCTCGACTGCTACTACGAGCAGCTGGAGATGTACGAGCAGGACGCCGAGGCACGGGACGAGGCGTGCGACTTCGTCGGCGACGCCGCGATGACGAGGGAGTGCGTCGCCGAACTCGACCTGGTCCTGTGCGAGGACTTCATGGACTGGGTCGGATTCGAGACCTGCTTCGATCCCTGGGACTGCGAGTGAAAAAAGAAAAAAGGGACGCTCATAAGTTCATAAGTTCTTCAGGCCGAGCGTTCGCATCACGTGCGGGTGGCATGGGACAGTTTCTCATGAACTTATGAGCGTCCCTTTTTCTTGCGGGAGGTTTCATGCGGAGCCGAGGGATCGTGGGCGTGGTGCCCGTATTGCTGCTCGTGGCGGGTTGTTCGGATCCGTTCGGGGTGGAGCGCGAGCGGCTGCTCGTCGAGATCGAGATGCTGGAGAGCGAGTGCGCGAACCTGGAGTTCATCGTCGTGAACGTGGACGAGCTCCTGGCCGTGTCGGCCGAGGTCACGCGCAAGCGGAAGGCCGAGGTGGAGAGGCTGGGAGCGACCGATGGGTGTGGGCCCTGCGCCGAGCACCTCGACGCGAGGTACGCGCCCCACTACACGGAGGGCCAGGGGCCCGCGGTGGGGGAGCCGCCGGCCAGCGCCACGTCCATGAGCAAGGGGGACGCGCTGACCGAGATCGAAGAAATCCAGGCGGCCTGGGTGGTCCGCAGGGACGACCTGCGGCGGATCGCCGAGAACAAGGACTCGCACGAGCGTGACCTCGAGGCCATGGTGGAGCTGGAGTCCGCATGGGACGATCCGGCCTGCGAGCCCGCGGCCTGCCAGCAGGTGCGGGAGGCCTGCCGGGAGGGAAGCTGATCCGCCCTATCGCTGCTTGAACCGGGCCGCAGCTCGCGCCGCGCGAGTCGGCTCGCGGTTGTCCCGCCGCTTCTCCCCGGCGGCCGCTCCCAGGGCTTGCGCCAGCCGGACCGCCTCGTTGGCCAGCTCCTCCAGCCGGTCCACGGGCACGCCGTCGGTGATCAGCACCACCTCGCCGTCCTCCACCCGCGACCTCGGGAACGCGTGCAGCACGCTCAGCAGATCGCCGCGCATCTCGTCCATGTCAGCGTTGCCGAACAGGCGCTCGACCGCGTCCGGGTCGTCTCCATCGATCCGCAGGTAGGGATCGAGCACCGGATCCCCCAGCGCGATCCCCCCGTCGCCCGCGGTGATCCGGAATCCCGCGGGCATGGTCCGGGGGATGCGTACGCGGAACACGCTGCGCTGGCTGCCTCCGCTCGTCCCCGCGCGCACGGACAGCGGAAGCCCCCGGAACTCCCCGTCCAGCTCGAACCGGCCCCCCTGCTCGCGGAAGGTCAGGCCGTACTGATCCGCGAACCTGTGCCAGGGCCCCAGCCGTGCCCGCGCCAGGGAGGCCGCCAGGCCCTGGGCCGTGTCGATCATCTCCTCGAGCCGGTCCGGGGCGATGCCCCGGTGGTCGCAGATGACCGCGCCGGACTCCACCCGGCTGTACTGGCCGATGGCCAGGAAGCGCAGGAACGCGTCCTCCAGCTCCGGCTCGACGAACAGCGCGCGGATCGCGTCCTCGTCCTTGCCTCGCACCCGCAGCCGGCTGTCCAGGGTCTTGTTGGGGATGGTGATGTCCTGGGCGCCGAACGCCTTGAAGATCGCGGTCTCGAACCCCTCGCGGTTGATCCGGAATCCCCGGGGCATGTCCGTGGGGATGTCGCACCGCACCACCGTGTACGTGGCCGAGCTCTTGCCCTGGGAGCGGCTCACGGTGGTCGCCTCCACGTGCAGCCCGCGCACCTCGCCCCACATGCGCGGCTTCTGCAGGAACCCGCCGCGGTCGAACTGCAGCCCCCGCTCCGCCGCGGTCGCGGCCCAGCGGTCCATCTGGGCCTGGCGGTAGATCATCACGCCCGCGATGATGCCGACCGTGACCATGGCCATCAGGCCGAACATCACGACTTCCATGGCGGAGACCTAGGGCGTGCCCCAGAACAGGTACAGCTCGCCCGAGTCCGAGCCGGTGGCGTCGTGGTAGGGGGCCGCCACCACCACCTCGGGGTAGCCGTCGCCATCGAGGTCGGGCAGGGCCGCTCCGGCCGACAGGTTGTCGCCCACGCCGATGCCCGCGATGCCCGCGTCCGCCTGGGTGGCGTCCAGCAGGGTGTCCCAGCCGGTCTCGCGGCCGTGGAACAGGTAGGCGCGGCCGCCCTTCATCACCGGGCCGAGGTACGCGTAGACCGCGCCCACCAGCACGTCGTCGAGGCCGTCGCCGTCCAGGTCGGCGTTGCCCGCGATGGTCGTGCCGAAGCCGAAGTCGTCCCACTCGCTGCCGAACTGGGCCAACCGCAACGGCTCCACCCCGGTGTCGATGTCCACCGACCCCGCGAAGATGGACACGGCCCCGCCGTCGTCCCAGTTCATGTCGCTCTCCGGCGACCCGGCCGCGAAGTCGGTCAGGCCGTCACCGTCCACGTCGCCCACGATGGCGATGGCCGTGCCCATGGCCTCGCCCGCGTCCATGCCCTCCACCATCACGGTGTGGTCCTCGATGGGCAGCACGCCGGCCTGCAACAGGGTGGGGCCGGTGGCGATGTAGACCCGGCCGCGGCTGGCGTTGGCCTCGGGCGCGCCCACCAGCAGGTCGGCCTGGCCGTCGCCGCTGACGTCGCCCGATGCCAGCGCGTAGCCCACGTGGTACGAGCCCACCGGCCCCTCGAACACCAGGTCCGCGTCGTCCACGGTGGTCTCCGCGCCCAGGCCGCCGGCCTGACCGTGGAACACCGCCACCTTGCCGTCGTCGGCGAACTCCCAGGAGCTGGACTCCCAGTACAGCTCGAAGCCCAGGGCGACCTCACCGAGCCCGTCGCCGGTCACGTCCGCGATGCCGGTGGAGCTCACCCCCACCCGGCTGTACTCGGTGGTGCCGCGGATCGTGGTGTCCGCCGTCAGCGCCTCGGGCGCGGTCGGATCGTTGGCCAGGGTACGGCCGTGCACCACGTAGATCGCGCCCGCGGCCTCGGCCAGTTCGCCGTCGCCGCGTGCCCCCACCAGCAGGTCGTCGATGCCGTCGCCGTCGATGTCCGGGGCCAGGGCCACGGAGAAGCCGGTGTTCTCCAGGGGCTCGGGGCCTTCCACGTACGCGGTCGGCGCCACGATCACCTGCTCGAACGAGGCGATGGTGTAGATCACGGCCCGGCCCTCGTCCTGGATCACGTCGAACCCGGGCGCGCCCACCACCAGGTCCTCGATGCCGTCGCCGTCGAAGTCCCCGCCCGCGGCCATGTCGTAGCCCAGGTACAGGGCCGTGCCGGTCTCGGACAGCTGGCAGGCCGCGTCCGTGGCGCAGACCGTGCCCGCCAGGGTCACCGGGTTGGGCAGGTCCACGCACGGGTGCTCGGGGATGGAGTCGTCGTCACCCACGGTGTCGTCGTCGTCCGCGGTGGCGTCGTCGTCGCCGGCCGTGTCGTCGTCCGCCGGCTTGTCGCAGCCCAGGGCCAGGGCCAGCAGCAGCCACAGGGGCAAGGGAAGGAGCGCGCGCGTCATGCCGTCACCTCCCCAGCACCGCGTCGATCTCGTCGATCGCGCGCTGTCCCTCGCCCTCGGCGTCCTCGATGGTCAGCCGGTAGTGGGCGTAGATCACGTTTCGCTCGCCGTCGAGCACGTAGTAGTAGTAGGCGCTGGCGCCGCTGTTGTAGAAGGCGCTGACCTCACCCTCGTCCTGCAGGACCGGCAGGACGGCCTCCGGGTAGCTTTCGTTGATCGACGCCACGCCGTCCTCGGCGCCGCGCTCGTTGACCGAGATGAACGCCACGTCGTCGCCCCAGCGCTCGGCGTTGGCGTCCCAGATCGTCTGCATGGCCGCGAACTGCGTCCTGCAGTGGCCTCACGTCGCGCGCATCCAGAAGATCAGCAGCACCTTGCCGCTGTAGTCGCTCAGCGACAGCTCCTGAGTGTACGTGGGACTCATGGCGTTGCCGTCGGCCAGCGTGAAGTCCGGGATCGACGCGTCGCCCATGCCGCACGGCGCCAGCGCAGGCGGCGTGATCCCGGCCGGGGGGTCGTCGTTGGCGCCGCGGCAGGCCGACGGCAGCATCAGCAGCATCACCAGCGCCAGCAGGGCGCGGCTCAGGGAGTTCAGGTGGATGGTGGGTCGCATGGGCGGATCATAGCGCTCCGCGCGCCCGTGGGAACGGGCATTCCGCGTGGCGCCGCGCTCAGAGCTGCAGCCGGTCGGCGTACGGACTGCGAGGGAAGCGGCGGCGCAGGGCCTTGGCCAGCTGCGACGCGGTGCGGGAGCGGCCCGCCTTGTAGTAGTAGACGATGGCGTTGAACAGGGCCCGGTCGGCCAGGGAGCTGTCCGGGTAGTCCTCCGAGAACTGCTCGTAGGCCGCAGCCGCACCCTCCCAGTCCTCCGAGGCGATGGTCTGCTCCTCGATCATCTGGAAGGCCGTGCGCTCACGCATGTCGGTCAGCTCGCCGCGGAACGCCTCGTTGCCCAGGATCTCGATCGCGAGCAGCTCGTCGAGCGCGGCGGCCAGTGCGGTCCATTCGCGGCGGTCGTGCAGGCTCGACAGCATCAGCTCGGCCGCCTGCTGGGCCGCGGGCGCGCGCGGGTCGAGAGCGACCACCTGCTGCAGCTGGGGCAGCGCCTCGTCCACCCGGCCCTGCTCGTGGCGCAGCAGCGCGGCCTCCAGCAGCATCTCCTGGGCCAGGAAGTCGGTGGGGTACAGCTCGGTGAAGCGGTCGAGGGCGGCCAGCTGACGCCCGGCCCAGGCCTCGTCACCGTCGCCGTACGACGCGCGTCGGCCCGCCTGGATCGCCAGCTCGCAGGCCAGCCTGCAGCGCAGGGTGCCAGGTGAGGCGTCCACCGCCTCCATGGCCCGGGTCCAGGCCTGCTCGAGCTGCCCGGTCTCGTAGTGCACCAGCGCCAGCTCGATCAGCGCCTCCTGGGCGCGATCTCCGGACTCGATGCGGTCGAGCAGGGCCGTGTACCACTGCACCGCGGTCTCGAACAGGTCCGCAGCCTCGGCCGGGTTGTCGCGGGCGAAGTCGCGGTAGTGGTTGGCCAGCAGCAGCAGCACGGCCTCGAGGCTGGCCTGGGCCTCGGTCAGCGTATCGGGCTGGTCCACGTGGGCCGCAGCCCAGTCGCCCCTGGTGTCCGCCTGCAGGCGTGCGGCCTGGGCCAGGGCGTCGGCCACCTGGCCCTGGGTCAGCCAGGCCTCGACCATGTGGCCCCGCCAGCGCGGCACCTCGGGCGCGAGCGGATCCTCGTCGATCAGCGCGCCGAGCCCGGTGGCTCCTTCCACGTGCCGGCCCAGGCGAAGGGCCTCCAGGGCAGCTTGCTCGGCCTCGACGCGGGGATCGGGGGGCGGTGGAGGCTCCTCGACCGGCTCCGCGTCACCCTCTTCCTCGCCCTCCTCGACGGATTCGTCGTCATGGGGCTCGGCCTCGTCGGTCTCCTCCGCGGGCGTCGGCTCATCGGATGGCTCATCGGATGGCTCATCGACGTCCACCTCGCCCTCGTCCTGGGCCCACGCACCCTGGGGCGCGAGGCACAGGCAGAGCAGCAGGATGGGCCAGCGATGGTTCATGGCGGTGCGATTGTAACGGCTCTAGAACCTGATCCCCACGTGCAACATTCCACGGTCACCGGTCACGTGGAAGCGCTCGGCCAGGGGCTCGCGGTACGGGCTCTCCCCTGCGGGCTCGCCGTTGATCTGCTCGACGGTCACCGAACGCACCGGCCGCACCGCCCGGGTCAGCCAGGCGTCGAACAGGGCGAGGTGGTCGCCCAGGCGGGGGTGGTCGGGAGCCACGCGGATGTCGAGCGAGCGACCGCGACGCTCCGAGCGCAGGACCACCTCCGCGCCGTGGAACACCAGGTGGTTGGACGGCACCCGCCGCGGCGTGTCCAGGTCCAGGCCCAGGCCGCACGGCGACGCCGGATCGGCCGCGCAGAGCCACCACACTCGGTCTGGATCCAGGCCAGCCTGCAGAGCGCGCAGGGCCGCGTGGGAGATGAACTGCACGCCGGGCACGTCCAGGAAGAACTGGCCGGTCAGCACCTCGCCGGACAGCTCCATCAGCCGCAGGGTGCGGAACAGCGCGCCCCAGCGCAGGGCGGGCAGTTCGCGCCCGACCAGCTCGCGGAACAGCACGCCGTGGCGGTCCAGCAGCAGCCGCACCCGGTCCCGGCGTAGCTCCTCGGCGTCCAGCGCGTCCCGTGGCGGCTGCAGCGGCGGCAGCCGGTACCACGAGCCCGCGAACGCCCGGCTGGCCTGCCAGCGGCCGAACCGGCCGCGGCCGGAGCGTCGGCCCCGGTTCGGCCGGTCCAGGTCCGTGGGTTCGAACCCGACCTCCAGCCCCTTGCGCACCGATGCGAAGCCGTCGTTGCCCAGCTGCCCGGCCCAGGCGCCCTCCCACAGCCGTCGGGTCAGCTCGGCCGAGCCCAGGGTGCTGGTCGCGGCCAGGTCGGTCAGCGTGAAGCGGCCCGGGCCGGCGGGCAGCAGGTCGTCGTCGGGCACCGCGGGTTCATCGTCCGCGTCGAACAGCAGCTCCCGGTCCCCGTCCAGCGTGAACGCGAGCTTCTTCATCCCGCACCCGATCCAGGTCAGCTCGCTCTCCCCGAGCAGCGCATCGAGCCAGGACGGGTCATAGCCGGCCACACGCGCGCCGAGCAGATCGGTCTCCCACAGCTCGGCCGGAGCCACGGCCCCGAACAGCGGCTCCATGGCGCGCCGTAGCGCCTCGATGCCGCTGCGATCGACGCCCACACCCTGGTGGTTGGCCAGGAACAGGGGCAGCTCGGCCAGCGGCCGCGGCTCGAACGTGGGCCGGGCCGCGGCCCGGGCGATGCGCAGCAGCCGCTCGAGGTTGGCCGCGTCGCACAGCTGCGGCTCCTCCACCCCCTCGGTGAGCTGGTCGATCACCACCTCGGAGGTGGCCTGCAGGTCGGCCAGCAGCTCGGCGAGGCGGTCCGGGGCCAGGCCCAGCAGGTCGCCGGGCAGGGCCGGATCCACGGGTCCGTGGAACTGGAGGATCTCGGCCACCAGCGCGGCGGTCGGGTCCCCGTGGTCGCCGGGCTCGAACCGGGGTAGGGATGCTGGCGGGATCGCGGGCTCGGCGCCACCGGGGCAGCTCACGTGGAGGTCGCCCACGGGAGTGCCGACGGCCGCGGCCAGCCGCGGCAGGGACTCCAGCGCGCAGACCAGCTCACCACGGCCCACACCCACCACGCTCACCAGCCGGTCGGCCACATCGGCGACCACTTCCCCCGTGTCCAGGTCGTGGTCCCGCGCCATGGCCGCCAGCAGCGCGTTCCACTCGGCCGCGGCCAGCGCCCCCCGCTCCACCACCCAGTCCAGCAGGTCGCGGGCGGTGCGTGGCGCATAGCCGGGGAACACGCGCTGGAGCTTGGCCGTGAACTGGGCCACGATTGCGGCGGGAATCCGGGGCCGCAGGTTGGGCGAGAACACCAGCTCCCGCACCAGGTCGGCCTTCAACCCGGTGGGCTTGCCCCCCACGGGCACGTCGTCGGCGTACATCAGGTCGTTGGTCTGCTTCCACACCACGTTGGCCGCGAACGGTGACGGCGACGAGGTGGTCACCTCGCGCACCCGGATGTCGCCGGCGCGGATCTCGTCGAGCAACTGCCGCAGCCGGTCGAGCTCGAACACGTCCTGCAGGCAGGTGCGCCATGTCTCCAGCACGATGGGGAAGTCCTCGTGCTTCGACACCGCCTCGAGCAGCTCCTTGGACCGCTGGCGAGTGACCCACAGGGGCGTGCGGTGGCGGAACCCCTGCCGCGGCAGCAGCAGGGCCCGGCCCGCGCTCTCGCGGAAGCGCCCGCCGAAGAATCCGGTCAGCTCCAGCTGGCTGCGCAACAGCCGGTCGAGGTCGTCCACGTCCACCATGGCCAGCAGGTCGGCCCCTCGCACGCCCGCCGCCAGCCGCAGGATCAGGCACTCGTCGTCGTGCATCACCTCGAGGCTGGAGCCGTGGCGCTGGGCCCACGCCGCCTGCAGCGCGGTGGCGAACGGCCGGTTGACCCGCCCCCCCCACAGGGTGTGCAGCACCACCTGGTCGTCGGCGCCCTTGCCGTCCGACTCCGCGATGCGCTCCACCACCAGGTGGTGGCGGTGGGGGAGGTGACCGCCGCCGAGCTTCTTCTGGGCCCGCAGCAGGGTCAGCAGCGCGTCGGCCGCGCTGGACTCCAGGTGACACTCGGCCAGCAGCTCCTCGCGGAAGTCGTCGTCGTCGAGGCGGCCGTCCGCGTCCTCGAGGAACGTGGCCAGCCGCTCGGACAGGAACCCCCGGCGGTCCCGTTCGTCCGCCCGCCAGAACGGGGCCATGGACGCGGCCGACTGCGCGGGAGAGACCATCACGTCGTTGTGGGTGACGCGGTCCACCCGCCAGGTCTGCACGCCCAGGGTGAAGGTGTCGCCCACGGTGCGTTCCCAGACGAACTCCTCGTCCAGTTCCCCGATCTTGGCCATCGAGCCGGTGCGGCGCAGGTGGTAGTAGCCGCGGTCGGGGATGGTGCCGCCGGACAGGTACACCAGCCGCTCGGAGCCTGGCCGGGCGTTGACCGTGCCTCGCACCCGGTCGTAGCTGATCATCGGCCGCATCTGACGCACCCGCGTCGTGGCGTAGCGGCCGGCCAGCATGTCCAGCACCAGGTCGAAGTGCGTGCGGGACAGGTCCGCGTAGGGTTCGGCCGTGCGCACCGCGTCGTACAGCGCGTCCGCCTCCCACTCCTCCGACGCCACCATGGACAGTAGCACCTGGGCCAGTACGTCCAGGGCGCCGCGGATCGGCTGGATCGGCTCGATCTCGCCGCGCATCACGCTGCGCGCGGTCACCGCGGCCAGCAGCAGGTCCACGGGGTACAGGGGGTACAGCCGGCCCACCGATGTCTCGCCCACGCCGTGGCCGGCGCGGCCGATGCGCTGCAGGGTGGAGGCGATCGACGGCGGCGTCTGCAGCAGCGCCACCTCGTCGAGGGCGCCGATGTCGATGCCCAGCTCCAGGGAGTTGGTGGCGATGATGCCGGCCAGCTCGCCCGCCTTGAGCCGCTGCTCGACCACGGCCCGCAGCTCCCGTGACAGGGCGCCGTGGTGGGACCACACCAGCTCCTCGGGCTCGCCGTCGTTGAGCAGCCGGGCCACGAACTCCACCTTGCGCTTGGAGTTGGTGAACACCAGCGTCGAGCGGTTGGCCTTGATCGTGGCGCGCAGTTCGTCGGCCAGGTACGGCCAGATGGTGTCGAACTCGCCGCGGTCGTTGGCCGTGGGGCCGGCCATCCTCACCTTGAAGTCGTAGGCCTTGGGCTCGGTGGAGCGCACCAGCGACACGTCCCGCGGCTGGAACGAGGCGTGGCCCGCGTGGGTGCGCAGCTCCCGGCCGCCCACCCAGCGGGCGATGCGCTCGGGCGGCTCGACCGTGGCCGACAGGGCCACCCGCTGGAACTCGCCGGCCAGCAGGGCCAGCCGCTCAAGCGCGGTCACCAGGTGCACTCCGCGCTTGCTGCCGGCCACGGCGTGCACCTCGTCCAGCACCACCGAGGCCAGCCCGTCGAGCATGGAGCGGCCCCGCCTGGACGTCAGCAGGATGTTGAGGCTCTCCGGGGTGGTGATCAGGATCTCGGGCGGCTTGCGCGCCATGCGCTGGCGCTCGTTGGTGGGGGTGTCCCCCGACCGGGTCAGCACCCGGATCGTCGGCATGGGCTCGCCCGCGGCCGCGAAGACCTCCTCGAGCTCGGCCAGGGGGTGCAGCAGGTTGCGCTGCACGTCGTTGTTCAGCGCGCGCAGGGGCGACACGTACAGCACCCGCACAGCGCCGAGGGGCCAGTCGCCGGTGATCAGGCGGTCCAGCGCCCACAGGAACGCCGCCAGGGTCTTGCCGCTGCCCGTGGGAGCGGTGGCCAGCACGTGCTCGCCTGCGGCGATGCGGGGCCACGCCCTGCGTTGCACCTCGGTGGGCGAGCCCACTGCCTCGTCGAACCACCGCCGGATCAGCGGGTGGAAGGGAGCCAACGCGTCGTCTTGCATGGCGGCCATCCTATCGTCCCGGGTCGTCAACCGCTGACGTTCCTTGACACGTGCGTGCACGGCGTCGGAACCTGCCCTCCACCGAGGTGACCATGACCGTCCGCATCATCGTTCAGCTGCCCCCGACGTTCCTGCTGATCCTGGGCCTCCTGGGTTGCCCGGGCAACGTGCCCCTGCCCGACGGCATCGGCGAGGGGGACGGCGACCTCGGCGTGCTCGAGGACAAGCCCCACCTCGTGCACCTGGCCGATGCGCTGAGCCGCAGCGCGGACGTGACCGTGGCCGACCTGTTCCTCGACGACGAGCTGCACTTCGTGTCCTCGCCCGACCCCAGCCAGCTGTTCGAGGATCGCTACTGGGAGCACCAGCTGCTGCCATCGGCCACCTCCTTCACCACGATGAAGGTGCTGACCTACAACACCGGGCTGCTCAGCCGCACCTACCTCGGCAACCTGGTCGAGGTGCCGGAGTACGAGGCGCGGCGCGAGATCATGCCCCACCGGGTGGTGCTGAGCGGCTTCGACGTGCTGCTGCTGCAGGAGGTGTGGGAGTGGGAGGACGCCCTGGCCATCGCCGAGGTGGCCGAGGGTTTTGGTTTCGCCACCTGGTACGGCGGCGAGGAGACCCACGTGCAGTACGGCGTGTTCATGGCCGTGCGCGAGTCGCTGATCGACGACGGCGAGGAGCAGGACAAGTACGAGTTCCAGTTCGAGAGCCAGTACAAGGCCGAGGAGAGCCCGGGCCCCAACATCAAGCGCGGCTGGCTGGAGTGGGAGTTCACCCTGGCCGACAACGGCCGCCGCATCCGCATCTACTGCGCCCACGCCTCGGCCTTCCCCGAGCAGTGGCTGCGCCGTGACCTGCAGATGCGCGAGATGGGCCAGGGCATGCGCCAGGTGGACGACGACACCATCCTGCTGGTGGGCGGCGACATGAACGCCGGCCCCTACTACGCCGAAGACGTGTGGGCTGCGCCGGAGGGCGACGTGGAGGGCTGGTGGGACAACGCCCGCGCCTACCCCCTGCTGATGCACTACGGCGAGCTGTGGGACGTGCACGGCGCCGCCCAGATCCTGCAGGACGTGGTGCGCGGCGACACCGTGCCCAACGGCGTGCCGGGCATGACCGTGCAGCCCTACGGCAACGTGGAGTGGTGTGCCGGGACCCCCAACGACACCTTCACCGGCTCGGACTGCAACAGCCTGTACTTCGACAACTACGCCGGCACCGAGTACCCGGCCCGCCTCGATCACCTGATGGTGCGCGACCACAGCGACGGCGTGCGAGTGATGAGTTCCGAGTTGCAGTTCGTGGAGCCCATCGACTGGGGCTGGGACGTGCAGTTCGAGCTGTCCGACCACTACGGCGTGGGCGCCGAGCTGCGCATCGCGCGCGCCGAGTAGCTACCGCCGCTCCGCCTCCCCCGTCATCGGCACGAACGCCACCGCGGCCACGGTGCGCGTGGTCACCGACCCGTCCTCGGCCTTGCTGATCAGCGTCAGCTCCTGGGCCCAGCCCGCCGGCCCCACGGGCAGCACCATCACCCCGCCCGGGGCCAACTGGTCCACCAGCGGCTGGGGCACGTGGTCGGGCGCGGCCGTGACCATGATCGCGCCGAAGGGCGCGGCCTCGGGCCAGCCCTGGTAGCCGTCTCCGCAGTGCACGTGCACGTTGGCGTGGCCCAGCTCGGCCAGCAGCGCGGAGGACGACGCGCACAGCGGCTCCACGATCTCGATGGTGTGCACCGTGGCGGCCAGCTCGCCCAGCACCGCGGCCTGGTAGCCCGACCCGGTGCCGATCTCCAGCACGGTCTCCGACCCGTCCAGCCGCAGGTACTGGCTCATCAGCGCCACGATGTACGGCTGGCTGATGGTCTGGTCGTGGCCGATGGGCAGGGGGTGGTCGGCGTAGGCCTTGTCCAGGAGGGACGCGGGCACGAAGCGGTGCCGGGGCACGGTCCGCATGGCCTCGAGCACCCGCTCGTCGGTCACGTCCCGCGACGCGATGTGCTGGCTGACCATGCGCCGGCGCTGGTCGCGCCGGCGCTCCTCCTCGGTCGGCGCCGGGGTCGGGGGATCGGACTCGGTCACGGCAGCCTCCCCTGTGTCCACGCCGGTCGCGGTCCGGCACGCCGCCAGCAGCGTGACGATCGCCAGCGCCACGGCCAGCCTGGTGGAAAACGCCCTCATGGCCGGATCTTAACCCTGGTTGACGGCGACCTCCCAGCGGCTAGACTTTGACGACCCCATGCACCGCACCTACCGATACGTGGGCAACCGCGACGAGGCCCGCCGCCGCGTGGACGAGGCCATGGCCCTGCACGCCCGCCGCTTCCCGCGCCTGCGGCCGTTCTACCGCTGGAGCGGCCCCTACCGGGCCCGCGTCCAGTTCCACGTGCCGCTGGTCAACCACGAGCAGGTGGTGGAGCTGTGGGTCCACACGGACCGCATCGAGGTGCGTTCCCGGCTGCCGCGGCTGCTGCAGGTGTTCCGGCCGCGCATCGACGAGGTGCTGGACCGCTACGCGCGGGTCGTCCTCGACGACATGCTGCAGGGCGCGGCCTGACCATGACCCAGCAGCACGACGCCGCGTACTCGGGCCTGTACATCGGCCTGGCGTCCCTGGGCTGCCTGCTGCTGCTGGTGTGCGGGTTCGTGCCGATCATGGGCGCCACCGGCATGTACGTGTGGCAGAAGCGCCAGGCCGCGTACTACGCCTACGACTGGGGCGGCTGGACCCAGCCCGCCTACCCGGCCTACCCCACGCCCGCGGTCGCCTACGAGGAGATGGCCTGGGGCGAGGTCCGGGTGACCGCCGACCCGACCAACGTGTACACGAGCGGTTCGACCGCCTCGGTGGTGCTGGAGACCAAGGCCAAGGGCACCAAGATCGACTACTTCGGCTACGACGACACCGGCTTCTACTACAAGGTCAAGACCGAGGCCGGCACCTTCGGCTATGTCAACTACTCCGAGGCCGAGATGGAGGTCTACCTGGGCCAGATCCGGGTGACCTCGACGACGGCCAGCATGTACGAGTCCCCGGACACCAGCTCCACCGCGCTGAGGACCTACAACCAGGGCGACCTGATCGACTGGTACGGCTACGACGCCCTGGGCGCCTACTACAAGGTCCGCACCAGCGACGCCCAGGACGGCTACATCCAGGTCACCGCCGCCGAGGTCCCCTGGTAACCCGAATCCCCACCGGGATCCGCCGCGGATCCAACTCCGATCCACCCCAAGTCCATCCCCAATTCGCCCCTGGAAATGCCCCCTCCCCCCGGGCGTATGATTGAGTACACATGGGAGGGGACGATGAGACCCTGGTTCAACGCCGGCTTCTGCCTGCTGCTGCTCGCCCTCGGCTGGGCCACGCAGGTGAGTGCGGGGTATCCGTTCGACAAGCTCGAACCGCTCGGTCCCTGGGCCTGGAGCCCGGCGATCCTCGGCACGTTCGCCTGCGTGCTGGGCGTGCCCCTGTGCTTCCTGGCCGCCCGCCGCCGCCACCCCGTGGCCAGCGTGACCCTGCTGCTGGCCGGCGCCGCGCTGGTGGTCGCTGCGCTTGGCGGCTACCTGCAGGCGCAGCACACCCTGGAGCTGTACGGCAACCACGAAGTGCAGCGTCGCGTGATCGAAGGGCGCGCGGCGTGGCTGGCCTGGCAGGGTGCCCACGTGCAGTTCGTGCTCGCGCTGGGGCTGCTGTGGTCGGGCATCGCCTTTGCCGTATCCGTCGCCGTAGCCGCGTGTGTGCCCCGGGGCACACGACCGGCGCGACCAGACACCTTCCGGTGGGCGTGGCCACTGGCCGGCGTGGCCGCCTTGGGGCTATTCGGCGCGCTCTACCTCGCGGCCTACGGTCGTGTCTTCCGCTACCTGTTCGACGGGCAGTTCGGTCGGATCGAGCGTGTCCCCCAGCTCCTCGTCGACCACCTGGCCCACGTGGGCGGCGTCCCGGTCCTCCTCCCCCAGCTGGTAGGTCTGCTCTGGCTGTGCATGCTCGCGTTCCTCGCGCTGGGGCTGCGCCCGGTCCGGTCGGATCTCGAGGAGCGCTCCCAGGACGCAGTCACGTGCGCACGCGCCACCGCTGCGACAGCGAGCGTCGCAGCCGCCGTCTGCCTCGCCTTCGGTTCCTGGGTGTGGACCTCGGCCCAGGTCGCGTTCTGGATGGCCTGGGCTCCGGTCACCCCGATGAACACCATGGGCGCGTGGGGCAAGGCCGTGTACAACGGCCAGGCGCTGGAGCCGTTCCGTGCATTCCACGCGGCCAACGTCCCCTCGATCGGATTGATCCTGCTGACACTACTGCTCGTGACGCCGCTGCTCGTGCTGGTGGTGCGGCGTCCGAGACAGTGGGCCCCGCCGGCGCTGGCGTGCCTCGCGCTGTTGGGATTCGCCGGCGCAGCGAGGATGACCGTCGCGGCCACCATCGACGACCTGTTCCGGCCCGACTGTCCGTCCGAGTGCCTGAAGACCGACGTGGTGGCCACCATGCTGCTGCTGCACAAGCTGCCGAGCAACCGCGCCATGATCCACGACGACTGTCCGTTCATGGTCATCGATCCGCAGCCGGCGGGCGTGACCCTGCCGCGGGTGGAGACCACGACCTGCCCCGAGCCGTTCACGACCGACATCTACCTCGGCCCGGACGAGGTCAGGCGGCTCGGCCGGCCCGTGAAGCCGCCAGCCGGACCGCCCTCTCAGCACCCTGTGTGCGAGACGGACTGGGCTTCATCGTTGCTGCGGGAGCTGACCGAGAGCGTGGACGACGCCCGCGCCCTGGAATCCCGCAATCCCAGCCACCCCTTCAACGGCATCCTCCAGCTGGTCGCTGACCAGCACACCACAGCCGCCGACGTCGACTGCGTGCGCAGCCTGGCCATGGAAGCCGGGTACACCGATCTGCACGCCACGGCCCTGCTGCCCGGCCTGCGGGGCGACGTGCCCATGATCCGCGCGATCCCCCTGGGCCCGCTCACCTCGTCAACTCAGCTGGCGCGTGCCTGGTCCGCTCGCCTCGACCCCGGCGAGATCACCCTGACCTCGCCCACAGGCGAGACCTGGACGGGCCCGGACGCAGCCACGGTCATCGACCAGGCTCGCCCCGTCATCGCCCGCGATCCCAACCGCGGCGTGGTCCGCATCGAGCGTCACCCCTCCCTGCCCCTGCAGGCCGACCTCGACGCCCGCCTCGCTCTCACCGGCCCCGACCTGTTCAGCGACGCCTGGTCACCGCCCGTGTGGCCCCCGCCACCGCAGCCCGCACCCTGATCCGCCAACCCCTGGTACCCTGTCGACGAGGAGACCCCCCATGCACCGCATCCTCCCCCTGCTCCCCCTGCTCCTGACCCTGGGCTGCTTCCAGAACACCGAGTGCACCGCCATGGGCTGCATCAGCTTCTACGCCCTGGACGTGATCGCGCCGTCGGGATCCGCCATCGGTGACCTGCTCGTCAGCTCCGCGATCGACGGGGAGGCCTGGGACGTGGAGTGCCCGGGGGACGAGGACGTGGTGCTCGGCGAGGCCGGCTGCGGAGGCGGCACGATCGTCTTCCCCTACACCGAGGAGCCCATCGAGCTGACCGTGACCAACGTCGTGGGCACCCTGGGCTGGAGCGGCACCCTGCACCCCGAGTACACCCGGGTGTACCCCAACGGGGTCGACTGCGAGCCCATGTGCTACCAGGGTGGGGGCGAGATCGAGCTGGAAGAGCTGTAACCCCCAAGAAACTCACGCGATCCGCGTCACCCCCGGATATCCGTCGAATCCCCGGTCGAAGGACAGCACCCGGTCGATGCCGTGTGCCTCCATCACGGCCAGGTGCACCGCATCCCGCGCGGACAGGCGGTCGTGGGCCAGCACGATCTCACGGGCCCGCAGCACGGCCTCGGCCGTGATCGGCAGCACCTCATCCGTCACCTCGAGCAGCACCTCGAGCGTCGGCTGGATCGCGTCCCGCCGGCGGATGGCCACGTAGCGGTGCAGGATCTCCAGCAGCACCTCCGCGTCGGTCACCAGTCGCTGGCCGTCCAGCAGGCACCGCTCGACCAGCCGCTGGGCGTCGTTCTTGTGTGGGTGGTCCGCGCCCACCAGGTACATGGGGATGTTGGAGTCCACGAGGATCACGGCGCGCCCCCCCCCAGGTAGCCGCGCTCGATCTCGTCGAGCATCTCGTCGATGTCCGCGGTCGGGAAGTCGTGCTTCACGGCAGCGCGCACGGCGCCGAGCTTGCGCTCGAGAGCACCGGACGGCTGGCTGCGGTAGGCCTCCCTCACCGCCTCACGAACCCACTGGGCCATGGTCAGCCCGCGCTCGTGGGCGCGGCGCTGGTACCGGGCGTACTCCTTCTCCTCGAAGAGGACCTGCATGCGCTTTGTCATGAGTGTAGTCTTTATCACTCATGATGATGAGTCAAGCGTCTCTCTGCCGGACTGGTAGGCTGGGGACGGAGGTCGACATGCGCCATCCCCTGTTCTTCGCACTCTCCCTGCTCGTTCTCGGCTGCCCGTTCGCGGGCGACCTGTGCACGGAGATCGGCTGCTACGACTTCTACGAGATCACCGTGGTCGACCAGGACGGCAGCGCGCCTGGCGACCTGGTGGTGAGCGCCGTGGTCGATGGCCAGACCCTGGACGCGGACTGCCCGGCCGACACGTCCCCGACCCACGGCGACTTCGACTGCGGCGGCGGCGTGATCGTGCTGCCCCACACCGACTCCTCGATCGAGCTGTCCGTGGAGACGATCGACGGGACCCTCACCTACAGCGGCACCCTCGATCCCGAGTACGACGAGGTCTTCCCCAACGGCGAGGACTGCGAGCCGGTCTGCCAGCAGGGGCGCACGACCATCACGCTGGTCGAGCCATAGCGATAAAAGGGACGCGAGAAAATTGACGTTCATGAATTGTTGAGTTGTTGCGCGCCGAGGGAAGGGCCTGCCCGGGCCGGGAGGACGTGTGTGCGTTGTTGGAGAACGCGGCCCGGGCAGGCCTTCAAGTCGATCGGTCTTCTCTCGCCCATGAGGCCATTGCGGCATTGAACACACCCCACAGCCCGGCCACGGGGGCGACGGTCACCACCAGGGCGTACAGCAGCACGTACGTCAGGCCGGCCGTGACCGCGGCCTCTCCCCCCTCGGGCCAGGTCCCGCTGAGGATGGTGGTGTGGGCGCGCCAGCCGGCCACGTGGACCGCGGCGAACGGCACCACGCACGCTCCGGCCAGGGCCAGCAGGAGCCTGGAGAACCAGGGGACTCGGATCGTCATGACGCCTCCAGCGGCAGCACGCTGGCCATCAGCGGCCCCTCGACCAGGGCGTACAGCAGCACCGCGTCCCCCACGTGGTTGCTCGCAGCGAACGCCAGGTCCTCGTCATCGCGCACCGGGAATGCTCCCAGCCGCAGCGACGCCAGCAGCGCGGTCAGGTACTCGTCGTCGTCGAACGCGGCCGCGCCAACCAGGGCCAGCCCGCTGGCACCGGCGTTGGCCTCCAGCAGCGGTACGGTCGGGCCGGAGTCCACGTCCTGGGGTCCCTCCCAGGTGACCGGCCATTCGCGCGCGTAGCCGAACCCCAGCGGCGTTCGTCCCAGCTCGGCGCGGGCCCGCGCGTACTGGTCACGGGCGAACGGCTCGTCGATCAGCCGCAGGCAGCTCGCCACCATGAAGATGGTCGATCCTTCCGGACCGTCCATCACCTGGCCGTCCACCGTGTAGGAGGAGACCAGCAACCCGGTCTGCTCGTCGACCAGGTTGGCCTGCGCCGACGCCACCCATGCACGAAGCAAGTGGCTGTGATCGCTGCCGTCGAGCACGTCGGCCATGCGGATCCCGGCCAGCGCCAGCACGTTGCAGAACGTCCAGCACTCGTCCGGGTAGCTCTCCGCGGACAGCACCGGGCTGAGCATCATGCGCGGCGCGATGGTCTCCACACGCTGCCGGTGCAGTCGGGCCCAGTGGGCATCGTCCTCGACCAGCCGGCGAGCCCCCAGCATCAGGGCGATCTCCCCGTCCACGAACTGGCTGCGCGCGGGCTGCACCACGAACGGTGCGGACTCGGAGTAGGCCATCAGGAAGTGGTGCAGGCCCCCCTCGGCCTCCTGGGCCAGCGTGTCCTCCAGGATCGCGTCGATCGTGATGAGGTATTCCTCCTGCCGCGCGGGCTCGTGCATGGCCATGTCGGCCAGGGCCAGCACCAGGAAGGTGCGGCCCATGAAGTCCCACTCCGGGTTGGAGGTGCGCACGTGTTTCTGCTCGGCCGTGAGTCGATCCGGATCGGACCACAGGTCGAGGTAGCGAGTGGCCAGCTGCTCCGCCCTGGGGGAGATTGTCTCGTCGCTGGCCCAATTCTCGAGGTCCGGTCGGAATAGCGCGCGGGCAGTCCCGACCCATATGGCGACGGCGAACAGCAAGGAGATGGCAGCGCGGAGCAGCCAGCGCGTCGCGGTCCCAGTTGTTGTGCGAGACCTCATGGTTCCTCCACGGCGTTGCTTGATCCAACGGGACCTGGGCGCCACGGTCACTCAGCACCGTGACCGGGGAACGTTGAGTGCGTGGGGAGGGCGCGAGGACAAGGGGCGTAGAGATCGTGCAGACCGTGTGCAGGTGGACCCGGTCCAGGCCGCGAACAACTCAACAATTCATGAACGTCCCTTTTCAGAGCTGGTGCTCGACGAACACCGGGACGGATGTGAGCTCGAGGTGGATGCCGCAGTCGGTGGTGGAGATCTCCTCGACCTCGGGGCCGTAGGCGCCGTACTCGGTGACCGCGTGGGTGACGACCAGGTCGGCGATGGTGCAGGCGAGGGCGAGGTCGTACTCGACCGGGGTCTCGGTCTCGCCGGGGAGCTCGAGCACGCCGTCCTCGTTCCACAGCACCCACAGGGTGTAGCCCGGGCGCTCGAAGCGCCAGCCGCGCACGCCGGTGGTGTCACCGAGGCGGGCGGCGCAGTCCCAGCCGGGGTCGAGCTTGTCGGTGAGGATCTGCAGGTTGCGGTAGGCGGGGCGGGGTGTGCCCGCGGTGCGTACGTCACACACCTGCTCGCCCGCGTCGTGGGTCACGTCGACCATGCCGAAGAAGGACGCCGCGCCCAGCACGCCGGCCATGGCGTGGCGCAGGGCGGGCTCGTCGTCCGGGACCCAGTCCTCGGTGTTGCCGATCTGGATCCCGGCCGCGCCCTCACCCGCGGCCGTGACCACCTTCTTGATCGTGTCCGACGCGGTCAGGGCGTAGAGCCACTCGGTGGCCTCGGAGGCCGCGGGCTCGGTGCCCAGGGCCATGGCCTCGAGAGCGTCCCAGATGGCGCCCTGCTGGTCGTCGGTCACCGGGTACAGGGCCGGGTAGCCCCAGAAGTTGGCCAGGCCGCCCACGGGGAAGGCGTCGTCCAGCCAGATCGGGACCTGGTAGCCGCGGGCCCACATCTGCTCGGAGAACCACTCCAGGGTGGGGCCGATCTCGGTGTAGTGGCCCAGGGAATGCACGCACACGTAGTCGAACAGGTCGGGCCGGTCGAGGATCGCGTGGATTCCCTCCACTGGGTTGTGCATCAACGGCTCGCCGGCCAGCCGCTCCTCGATCTGTTCGTCCGTGGGCTCGTTGCCCTCGAACACCTCCCACAGCAGGAAGGGGATCGTGCCCAGTCGTACGTCCGGGTAGGCGTCGCGCGCCTCCTCGGCCGTGACCTCGAGGGTGTGGATGTAGGCCTCGTGGTCACCGCCAGGCCAGAACCCGGACCACTCGCCGCCCACCACCCAGTAGCGCACGGGCGCGATCAGGCCGGGCATGTCGTCCACGCCGTCGCCGTCGTAGCGCTCGAGCAGGGCGCGGACCCAGGCGCGGTAGTCCTCCAGGTGCTCGGGGGCGGGGGACAGGTCGGTGTCCTCGGCCGTGTCCGAGGCGCCTGCGCTGCCCCAGGTGGAGCGGGGGTGCAGGTAGGACTGGACGTCGGTGATGCCCGCGGCCTGGTACTCCGTGACGTAGGCGTCGGTGCAGGAGAAGTCGTAGGTGTGCCCCCCCCCCACCGGCGGTGCCGGTTCGGTCGCGCCCCAGGCGAACGCCTCGAGCCGGGTCTTGGTCCAGGTGACGCCGGACGCGGCATAGGTCGGGGCCAGGCCCAGCTCGGCGTACTCCACGCCCACGGCGAAGGCCGGCCAGTCGTCGTCGTCACACGCCGAGTCGTCGTCTGCCGAGTCGTCGTCATCCGCCGAGTCGTCGTCGTCCGTGGTGTCGTCGTCCGAGGTGACGTCGTCGTCCGCCGGCGGGGAGGTATCGTCGTCGTCGTCCGAAGGGCAGCCCAGCGGGACCAGGGCGAGCGCGGTGAGCAGGAGGAACGACGGACGCATGGCTGTCCCAGGCTAGCACGGCCGGATCGCCATCCCGACGGAATAGGCTCACCTCGCCACCGTAGGTGACGGGCGAGACAGGGCAGACGGGCGGCGCCACGGGGCGCGGAGAGGGATCGAGATGAGCTGGGACCGGATCGACCACCTGGGCCTGCTGAGGTTGTTCAACTACATGGCCGCCGCGTTCTACGCGGTGATCGGCGTGACGCTGGTGCCGTTGTGCCTGACCGCGATGCGGATCGCCGGCGATGTGGAGACCGTGGACACGTCCATGCTGCTCGGCGCCATGACCGTGGGTGTGCTGATGTGCTTCTTCTTCGCGGTGATGGCCATCGCCATGGGCAGCCGGGTGGCCGAGGGCCGCTGGCGGTGGCTGCAGACGGTCTGGGCCGTGCTCTGCATCGGCAACAACCCGCCCGTGGGCGCGGCCTACGGCCTGTACGCGTTGTGGGTCTGCTGGCTCAACCCGGACACGAAGACGGCGTTCGAGCGCGCCTGACGCCTCCCTGACCTCTCGCTGACCGACTGCCACGCGCCGCGTGGTACGGTCGTCCCCATGATGAACAAGACCTTGCTGGCCGCGCTGCTGGTGACGGCCGTGGCCGGGACCGCGGCCGCCGTGGACCTGCCCGGCGGCCCGGGCGGACGGGAGTACGGACCGGTGGACGAGTCCCTGTTCGGCACTTCGACCGAGCTGCAGTTCGCCGTGGACGAGGGGCGGATCCACAACCGCTTCTACCGACGTGGGCCAGTGGCGGCACACCTGCTGGTGCGTTCCGGCCCCGATCCTCGGCTGCTGGTGGCATTCCCGGCGGAGAACGAAGGCGCCGGGGTCTGGTTCGAGGTTCCGGATGGCGGCGAGGTGGACCTGGCGGTCGCCGGTCCGCTGGAGGGGATCTGGACCACGGACGAACCATGGGGTGTGCGGGGCGTGGTGACCGCGGACACCGATCGCCTGCGCCTCGGCCAGCTGGCCCTGGGTAGCGTGCGGTTGCTGCGGGGCGTGGAGCAGATCCGTACCTATCCCGCCGCATTCGCCGACGAGATGATCGTGCTGATGGAGGTGGGGCACGACGAGCTGTTGATGCACCGCCCCCTGCTCGACGGCCGGCGCCTGGAGCTGCAGATCGAGGTGCTGGGGGACGGGCACGTGGCCGTGGCCGGCGATGGCCAGGAGCACGAGCCGACCGGGGGCGAGGTGGAGATCGTGGGCACGGCGCCGCTGCAGCTGCGAGTGACGGCCCTGACCGAGGCGCAGCCGCTGATCGCGATCCCCGAGGGGGACATCCTGCAGCCCGGGGTGGAGGCGGACGAGCGCGACCTGCAGGCGCTGGCGTTCCTGGCCTACGAGGAGAAGCTGCTGGCCGGATCGTGGCGCTTCCTGACCTATTTCGGCCGCGACACCCTGCTGTCGACCATGCTGCTGATGCCCGCGCTGGAGCCGGCCGTGGTCGAGGCCGCGCTGGGGTCGGTGATGGCCCGCATGGGCGCCAACGGCGAGGTGGCCCACGAGGAGGATATCGGCGACTGGGCGATGTTGAGCGCGCAGGCGGAGTGGGACGAGCTGCCCGACGCCATGCCGCCTCCCGGGCTGTGGCACGGCGAGCTGCGCCTCGACTACACCATGGTCGACGACGACTTC
The DNA here is from genome assembly GCA_964639985.1 of uncultured Rickettsiales bacterium. Taxonomy (GTDB): domain Bacteria; phylum Myxococcota_A; class UBA796; order UBA9615; family CAYRNR01; genus CAZXHG01. The sequence continues at coordinate 38,032 of CAZXHG010000003.1, read as the reverse complement.
CTGTTCGCGCCGGTGCTGGCCCACTACCTGCTGGACACGCCCGGCGGGCGGGAGCGGGCCGAGGTGTTCCTCGCGCGCGAGTTCAACGGCAGGAGCTATCGCGAGTGGACGCGGCTCAACCTGCAGTACGTGCTCGACCAGGCCGCGCCGTACGCGGCCGAGCCGGTGGCCGCCAACCTGATCGCGCTGCGCCCCGAGCGCAACACGGGCGAGTGGCGGGACAGCGAGGAGGGGCTGGGCGGCGGGCGCACCCCTTACAACGTCAACGCCGTGCTCGTGCCCGCAGCCCTGCGTGCGGCCCACGAGCTACTGGCGAGCCCGCTGCTCGCCGATGCCGACGCCGCTGCGCGGGCCGAGCAGCTGGCCGTGGCGTGGACGGACGCGGGCCGGCACTTCGAGGTGACGATCCCGGCGGGGGTCGCCAGCGGCCGGGTGGCCGCGTACGCGGACGAGCTGGGCCTGGATCCGGCCGCGGCCGTGGCCGCCCTGGACGGGCCGGTGGTGTTCCCGGCCGTGGCCCTGGACGGCGAGGGCCAGCCCATCCCGGTGATGCATTCCGACGACGGCTTCGCCCTGCTGTTCGGAAAACCCACGGCCGACCAGCTGGACCGGATCGCGGACCGGCTCCTGCGGCCGTTCCCGGCGGGGCTGCGCACGCCTGCCGGGATCGTGGTGGCGAGCCCGGCCTACGCGGACGACGACGCCCTGCGGGCCCTGTTCACCGCCGGCCACTACCACGGCACGGTGGTCTGGTCGTGGCAGCAGGCCCTGCTGGCCGATGGGCTGGCCTGGCAGCTGCACCGGGGTGACGTGCCCGTGACCACCCGCGAGCGCCTGGCCGCGGCCCAGGCCGCGCTGTGGGAGGGGATCGAGGCCACGGCCGACCTGCGGCGCTCGGAGCTGTGGTCGTGGGAGGTGCGCGACGGCGCGATCGTGGCCGTGCCCTTCGGCCGGGACGCGGATCACCACAGCGAGTCCAACGCGGTGCAGCTGTGGAGCACGGTGTACATCGCCGTGCGGCCGCCCCAGGAATAGAGTCCGGGCCAGGCCGTACCGGGGGTGGTGCTCGGAGCGAGGGAGGGAGCGTGATGGACAGGACCAGCGGCAAGAAGTTCGAACCCATCCCCCCGATGTCCCCGATCGACCGGATCGTGGAGGCCATGGGCCTGGTCGCCATGGTTGGCTGCGTGGTGCTTGTGGCCGTGGGCACCATGGTCGCGCCCGAGCAGATGCCCATGCACTTCGGCGCGGACGGCACCCCGGATCGCTACGCCAGCAAGGTCGAGCTGTGGGTGTTGCTGGGGGTGATGGCGCTGCTGTTCGTCATGCTGTGGCTGCCCACTCGCTTCATCGACCGGCTGCGGCCCCACGCCACCGAGGAGTGGCTCGCGCGCAACGACCGGCAGGTGATGCTGGCGCGGTCGCTGCTGCTGTGGGTGGCCCTGGAATTCGCCGCCCTGCTCAACCTGATGATCGTGGGCATGCTCGAGGTGGCCACCTTCCGCGCGCTGACGCTGGACACGCGCCCCCTGTGGCTCGTCACCGGCGCGGTGGCCGTGACCCTGGCGGTGTATGCGGTGCTGGCCGTGCGCGAGCACCGTCGCGAGACGGGCGGGCTGCAGACCTGATCGCAGCGGGCCTTCGTGCTCGCCTCCGCCTCCGGTAGATTGCGCCGGTCACCGAGGAGGCTCCCATGACCCGCCGCGTCATCACCCCGGCCGCCCTGTGTGCGCTGGCCCTGACCGCCCTGGCCGCGGCCGACATCCGGGCGCGGCTGGTCGCGCAGGTCCCGGCCTACGAGGTCGAGGTCGGGGACTTCGCGCCCATGTACCCGGTCCTCGCCGAGCAACTCGTCGAGGACTTCGGCGTGCGCCAGGGGGTCGCGGTCGACGTGGGCGGCGGGGGGGGCTCGCTGGCCATGGCCCTGGCCCGCATCACCGAGCTGACCGTGTACATGGTGGACATCAACCCGGCGGCCGCGCGACTGTGCGGCCTGCGCGTGGACGAGGCGGGCCTGACCGGGCGCGTGATCCCGCTGGAGGGGGACGTCGTGGACCTGCCGCTACGCACCCGCCTGGCCAACCTGGTGGTCAGCCGCGGCTCGATCTTCTTCTGGCCCGACCAGCTCGCCGGCCTGCTGGAGTGCTACCGGATCCTGGCCCCGGGTGGGGTGGCGTGCGTGGGCGGCGGGTTCCCCCGCGCCCTCGATCCTGCCCTCCGCGAGGACCTGGTGCAGCGCTACGCCCTGCGCCTGCAGTCCCAGCCGCCCGCGGGCTGGCATCCGCTGGAGGTCGACCTGGTGCCGCGGTTGCAGGGCGCGGGCGTTGTCTCGGCGCGGTTCGTGGACGAGGAGGGCGCGGCAGGCTGGATCGTGATGGAGAAGCCCGAGGATCCCTGAAATCAACGGACCGGCCGCAGGTCGTCCAGGCTGAAGGTCCCCGCGTAGCTGGCGGGGATGCCAGGGCAGGCCCCTGTGTGGCGGCAGTCGCGGCAGGTGGGGGCCTGGTAGCGAGTTCCGCGCTCGAACGGGCCCTCGGGGCCGCGGATCTCCACGGGCTCCCGTGGGGCCCCGAACCACGTTGCGGGATCCACCAGCTCGGACGGCATGCAGCACGCGGGCGGTGCGCAGTCCCCGCCGGCGAACACCAGCACCAGGCCCAGTCGCCGCGCAATGTGTACGGCCTCGGCGATGGCCGCTCCCACCTCGGCGTACGACAGACCCTGGTCGCGCAGTACATCGGTGGGCGTGTCCGGGGACAGGGACGAGATCGTGACCCGCACGTCACCGCCCCAGCGGTCGGCCACCTCGCGCAGGTACGCGCCGGTCTCGGCGCGGTTGCGGCGGGTCAGAACCTGGTTGACTGTCACGGTCCAGCCCGTGCGGTGCAGGACCTCGATCCCCGCCAGCACGTCGTCGAACGAGCCGGTGTCCCCGGCCATGGCGCGCCAGGTGTCCGGGTCGAACGAGGCCAGGTTGACCAGCGCGGCCGGCTGCTCGCCCCGGGCGAGGTCGGCCAGCAGCGCCTCGTGCTGCGCGGTCACGGTGGCGTTGGTCTGCAGGGACACGCGCAGCGCGGGCAGCGGTTGCGCGTGGTTCAGCCGGGCGACCAGGTGCGGCAGGGCCGCGGCGAGCAGGGGCTCGCCCCCGGACAGGGTCAAGTCCACAGGGCGGTCGTCACCCGGCTCCAGCACCTGGTCCAGCGCCTCGTCGAGCGCCTCGAGGTCCGGCTCGCCGAACCGGGGCACGAAGCAGTGGGGGCAGGCCAGGTTGCACGCCCCGGTGGCGCGCAGCACCAGCTGGCGGCGGTCCGGCCAGTCCAGCACGTCGATCCATGGGGCGTCCGGCTCGCGATCGGGCGTGGGGGGCACGGGATCATCCGGCGTGGAGGTGGGCGGCGCGGGTGGCCGCACGTGCAGCACGGCGAAGCCCCGACCCGCGAACCGCTCGACCTGGTGTCCGCTGGTCGCGTCGTACGCGGCGAGCCGGTCCCACGGGCCGGCCTGGTCCCTCGCGGCGTTGCCCAGGCCCAGCAGTTGCAGTCCATGGCTGACGCCGGTCCAGGAGGGGTCCTGTCGGGCCAGCCCCACCAGCTGCGCGAGGGGCAGCAGTGGGTTCATGGTCGCGCCCACGGTGGTCAGCTCGATCAGGGATCGGAGTCCGGCCGCGACGTGCTCCGGGGGCACACGCTCGATGTCCAGCCAGCTGACGACGCGGGCCGGGGAGCCTGCAGGTAGGTCTGCGCGGCCCTGCGCCGGCCACGGGATGCAGGCGGCCCAGGGGCCCCCGCCGGTGGGTGCGTTGCCCCGCAGCGGCAGGGGTGGCCCACCCTCGACCCCGGGCAGCACCGGCGGCTGCGTGTCGTCGAACGGGCAGCCCGGGCAGCCGTGGGCACAGGCGGAGAACGTCATGGCCGTCACCGTAGCCCCGCGCCGCCCGACCGTCCATCCGGTATGCTCACGGAGACCGTCACGGAGGGTGACATGCGAGAAATGCTGGCCCTGACGGCCGCGGCGATGCTGCTGCTGGGCTGTCCTGGGGACGACGACGACACCGCGGACGACGACACCGCGGACGACGACACCGGCGACGACGACGCGGTCGACCCGGGCGCGTGGGACAGCGTGGCCGCGGGCTCGGACCACTCGTGTGCGGTGTCCAGCGGCGGCGAGCTGCGCTGCTGGGGCTACAACCGCGAGGGGGAGTCCGAGCCTCCCGCGGGCGCGTCCTTCCTGCAGGTGTCGGTGCACTACCGGCACGGCTGCGCGGTGACCACGTCCGGTGCGGTGCACTGCTGGGGCCTGGACGACGACGGCCAGGCCAGCCCGCCGGACCTGACCTTCCGCCACGTGAGCGCGGGCAACGAGCACACCTGCGGCCTGCGCACCAACGGCACGGCCGAGTGCTGGGGCGACAACGAGTCCCTGGAGTCCTCGCCCCCGGGCGGCACCTTCCTGCAGGTCTCGGCCGGGCCAGAGCACACCTGCGGCGTGTTCGAGGACCAGACCGTGAAGTGCTGGGGCGACGACGAGCACGGCCAGGCCAGCCCGCCGGACGGCGCCTTCATCGCCGTGGACGCGGGCGGCAGTCACAGCTGCGGCCTGCAGGGCGACGGCACCATCGCCTGCTGGGGACTGGACGAGGACGGCCGGCTCGATCCTCCCGAGGGCGCGTTCAGCCAGCTGTCGTGCGGCGCCTCCCATTGCTGTGCCGCCGGCAGCGACGACGCGGTCGCCTGCTGGGGTTGGGACAGCAGCGGCGAGGTCACGCCGCCCCAGGAGACCTTCCGTTCGGTCAGCTGCGGGTCGTACTACAGCTGCGGCGTGACCACCGACGGTGACCTGCGCTGCTGGGGCGAGAACGGCCGTGGCCAGGCCGCGGCCCCGGCCACGGGGTACGTGGAGGTCGGCGTGGGCCTGGAGCACGCGTGTGCGCTGCGGAACGACGGCTCGCTGGAGTGCTGGGGCAACGACGACTGGGACCAGTCCACGCCACCCACCGGGGCGTTCGCGGCCGTGACCGCGGGCGGGGATCACAGCTGCGCCATCGACGGTAGCGGCGGCGCCAGCTGCTGGGGGGTGGACGACTACGGTGGCCTGAACCCGGCGGCCGGCAGCTACGCCCAGATGGACGCGGGCCGGCACCACGCCTGCGGCGTGCTGGACGACGGATCGGCCACGTGCTTCGGAGACGAGGAGTGGACCGAGGTGCTGCCTCCCGAGCAGGCCTTCACGCAGGTCAGCGCCAGCCGCCAGCACAGCTGCGGCGTGACCACGGACGGCGAGGGTGTGTGCTGGGGGGACGACGAGCAGGGCCAGTCCAGCCCGCCCGAGGGCGTGACCTTCGTGCAGGTGTCCGCGGGCGAGACCCACAGCTGTGGCGTGGACGACGAGGGCACGGCGCAGTGCTGGGGCACGGACGTGTTCGGGGAATCCTCCCCGCCGAGCGGCACCTACACCCAGGTGGCCGCCGGATCGGCGTACAGCTGCGGCGTGGGTGATGGCGGCGTGGTCGCCTGCTGGGGCCAGCTCCAGGAGGGGACCCCGGAGCCTCCGGAGGACGCCTTCACCCAGCTTTCTGCGGCCGGGCAGTGGCTCTGCGGGGTGACCACCGCCACCGGGATCCGCTGCTGGGGTCGGTACGTGCGCTAGTCGCGCGCCTGGATCGCCTCCTCCACCGCGGCCTGCAGGTCCTCCAGCGAGCGCGCCCCGGAGATGCGGGTGCCGTTGACGAAGCAGGTGGGCAGACCGGACACGTTCAGGGCCCGTGCCTGGGCGGTCTCCGCGGTCACCCGCTCGCGGATCGCCTCGGAGCGGTAGTCCAGCTCGAACGTGGGTAGATCCAGGCCCAGCTCCGCGGCGAGCGCGAACGCGGTCTCCTCCGGGGCGGCGCCAAAGGCGCGTGCCTCGGCGAACAGCCGCTGCTGCATCTCGAAGAACCGGCCCTGGGCGCCGGCCGCGTAGGCTGCGCTGTGCGCCTCCACCTCGTGCGCGTGGAACGGGATGATGGGCGCGGCCTTGTACACCAGCCGCACATCGGGATCCAGCTCCAGGAGCTCCAGCAGGGTGTGGTTGAGCCGCTGACAGAAGGGACACTGGAAGTCGTAGAACAGCACGATCGTCACGGGCGCGTCCGGATCGCCCACGCTGTAGGCCCGGTCCTCGGCCAACAGGTGCGGCCGCACGTGGTCCAGGCCGGCCTCCCAGCGCGCCTGCGCCGCGTCGGCCAGCGCCTGCTCCTCGGTCCGCCCCAGCGCCCGCACGCAGCGGGCGTGGCCCGCGCGGTCGCCCCCGTTGAACACGTGTCCGTTGAACACGTTGACCACCCAGCGGTGATCCGGGTCACGCCCGGGCACCACCTCGCCGCCGTGCATGATCTGCACCCCCGGCTCCAGGGGCCGCATCACCGACCGCAGGGTGTCCTCGTCGAACAGCGCCTCGAGTTCGGCGCGGTAGGGCAGCCGCCAGTGCCCCGCGGGTGGCATCTGCTCACACCAGGTCTCGGCCTGGTCGCCGGTCAGCTCGGTGGGGCTCCACGGCGACCAGACCCGACCGGTGTCCGGGTCCTGTACCAGCGAGCCCATGGGCGTGGTCGTGCGCGTGGGCCCGGGCCGGGTGGTCCGGCAGCCGGGGAGGAGGATGATGCTCAGGATCGTCAGGATCGCGAAGTGGCGCATGGAATCCCCGCTCCGTTGAACGGTACCGCGAACACCGGTCGGTGGGGGAGTGTTCCGCTCAGCGGCGGCGGATGATCAGCAGCAGGGCGGCCAGGGACAGCACCGCGGCCGTGGCCCGGTTGGCGTGGCCGTCGTGACGGCAGGTGCAGTCCCCACCTGTGATCGCGATGCCGTCGTCGTCATCGCCCATGGCCTGCAGGTCGTCGTCGTCGTCATCGTCATCGTCGTCGTCGCCCGCGGCCGGATCGGCCTCCACCAGCTCGGCGCTCCAGCTGTAGTCGAACGCGTTGCCCGACTCCCGGGTCGGGGAGACCACCAGCCAGGCGTCGTCGAACTGCTCGATGTCGGCCAGCCGGCCCTCGCCCGCGTCGTCGGTCAGCTCCAGGGACACCACCTCGAGCACCGTGTCGTCGGTCGTGCCCACCAGCAGCGCGATCCACTCGCCTCCGCCCTGTCCCTCGAAGGTCACGAGCAGGTCGGGCAGCTCGGCCGTGGCCTCGCCCGTGTCGAAGCGGATGTAGTTCTGCCCCAGGGTCTCGGGGCTGGTGCCGGCGCCGTTGCCCCCCTCGTCGGGCAGCGAATGCACCGCGCTCTGCACGGCGACGTCCGGGTATGCGGACTGATCGGCGTACTCCATGACCGTGTTGGCGGCCATGAACGAGGGGTAGGCCGCGTAGAAGTCGTGGCCCATGTCCTCGAGCAGGTCGGGCAGGTACAGGCTGTACTGGCCGCCGTAGCTCGACGACTCCGACCAGGTCTGGCGCACCAGGTCCTCGTCGCCCACGTACTGCTCGAGGAAGAAGCCCATGATCGCCATGCCGTACATGTGCATGAAGATGTCGTAGTCCTCCTGGGAGGAGGCGTTCATCGCCAGCCACGGCTGGTCGGAGTAGCCGGTGATGTACGGCGCCCAGCCGTTGTGCGACGGGTAGACCGCCTCCTCGATGTAGGTGGCCGTGGCCTCCCACCACCAGAACTCGTGGGCGAACCCGTAGCCGAACTGCATGGCGTGGTTGAACTCGTGGCAGGCCATGTCCTGGTACCAGGTGCTGCCCGGCGCGAAGCTGCCCTCGTAGGCGACCACGTAGGGGATGTACTGCCCACCGCAGTGATCGACCGTGGTGTAGGCTCCGCCGTAGTTGCCCTCCGCCACGTAGGCCAGCATCAGGTAGTCGTCCGCGCCGTCGGGCGCGCGCCAGCCCAGCTCGTCGACCTCCACCTCCCACGAGTACTCCAGCGCCTCGAGGAAGTCCTCGGCCGTGGACTCGGTGATGGTGTTGCCGTCCCACTCCACCACCCAGTGCTCGCCCGTGACGCGGTGGTCGCCGTACTGGCCCCAGCAGGTGTCGTCGGGCCGGGTGTCCAGCTCGGTGGGCACGTCCAGCAGGTCGGTCTTGAACGGCGCGATGTGGGAGGTCATGCGCTCGCGGCGCTCGGGCGTGAAGCGGTGCCACTGGTCGCGCAGCTGCATCACCAGGCCGGTGGAGCAGCGCCAGCCCTCGGTCCACTGCCCGGTGTACTCGGAGGGCAGCGCCTCGGGCTCGAAGTGGGCGAGGTAGGTGAGGAACAGCGCCTCGGTCTCGTCGACCGCGCCCGCCTCGAGCGAGGTCGCGATCGTGCCGCCGTCGTCGAGCCAGTCAGCGGCCGCCGGGGCGGCCAGGGTGAGCAGCAGGGCCAGGGTCAGGGCGTGCAGCGTGCGGGTCATCGCCTTCTCCAGGGACATGAGTGCCTGATGAAGGTCGCCGGCCGCGGGGGGCAGGGTCAAGGGACATTCGTGTCACTGCAGGTCTGGATCGGCGAACGGATCCGGCTCTCGCGGCACCATGTAGGCCGTGCGTGCGTGATCACGCAGCAGCGCGTAGAACCCGAACGCACCCGCGGGCGCCATGCAGCTGGTGCACCACAGCGCGCAGCCGACCAGCGCGACGATCCAGCCCACGCGCCACCGCCGCACCAGGCCGATGGCCCCCACCAGGAAGACGGCGGCGAACACCCCCAGGAAGCCCGCGGCTACGCACCCCATGCAGCCCCCAACCGCCCAGTTGTAGGGGATGCCGGCGAACTCCGGGTCGTTGGCCGCGCCCACCATGCCACCCACGGGCATCAGCAGGGCCATGCTTCCACAGGCCACGCCGTACACAAGCTGGAGCACGGCCAGTCCGATGATCGGGCCGTCGGGCATGGCCGGAGCCTCGTCCCAGGGCGCGTCGCCTTCCATCACCACTCCACGGGCGGGCAGGGCTGATCGATGGACATGTGGGGATCCCCGTTCTGCACTGGCGCCTCCTCGGCCACCCACCCCAGCGTGGTGACCGTGACCTCGGCCCCCTCCACCTCCAGGGGGGGATCGCCCACGGTCGGCCAGGGATAGTCCACGCAGCCGAGGTAGTCGCCGTCGTCGTCGGTCACCAGCAGCAGCGCGTCGGTCTCGCCCGCGCCGAAGCTGGCCGAGTAGCCAGCGAAGGCCAGCCGGCCGTCGTCGAGCACGTCCAGGCCCAGGCCCGCGTCGTCGCCGGAGCCGCCAAAGGAGTGGAACCACATCAGCGAGGCCGACGTGTTGAGCTCGAACGCGATCAGCTCCCAGCCGCCGTTGCCCCAGCTGCCCAGGGTGGTGCCCACCATGGCCAGACCCTGGGCCGGCGTCTCCACCACCTGGTTGACGCTCTCCCAGTTCGGACCGCCCACGGTGCGTGCCCACTGGATCGCGCCGCTGGTGTCCAGCCGCAGCACGAGCACGTCGTCGTCGCCTGCGCCCGACGAGTCGGTGCGGCCCGCGACCACGTAGCCCCCGGTGCTCGGCTCGAGCACGGCGTTGGCCGTGTCGAAGCCGTTGCCGCCGTAGGCCCCGGCCCACTGGACCAGGCCCGCGCCGTCCAGCTTCAGTACCAGGGCGCTGGCGCTGCCCGATCCCCAGCTCTGGGTGTAGCCCACCACCAGGAAGCCGCCGTCCGTGGTCTGGATCGCGTCCTCGGCGCCTTCGCCCGAGGCGCCGCCGAAGGCGCGGGCCCACACCACGTCCCCGGCCGCGTCCAGCTTGATCACGGCCATGTCCGTGATGCCGTTGCCCGTGTAGTAGGTCTCGCCCGCCAGCAGGTAGCCGCCGTCCGTGGTCTGCACCATCACCTCGGCCCAGTCGATGTCGTCCCCGCCCAGGGTGCGAGCGAACTCCACCAGGCCCCCCGCGTCGAGCTTGAGCGCCAGCGCGTCGCTGCTGCCCGCACCGAAGCTGTAGGTCTGGCCCGCCAGGGCGAAGCCGCCGTCCATGGTCTGCTCGATGGAGAAGGCGCCGTCGATATCCGCGCCGCCGTACGTCCACGACCACTGCAGCGCGCCCTCGGCGTCCACCTCGAACACGGCCACGTCGCTGCTGCCCGCGCCCGCGCTGTCCAGGTTGCCGGCCGCGACCAGGCCGCCGCCGGGCAGCGCGTCCACCGCGTAGGCCCGGTCCGCGTCCACGTCGCCGTATACCCTCGAGTAGAGGGGCCGGAACTCCGTGTCGTCGTCATCGTCCGCGCTGTCGTCGTCACCCGCGCTGTCGTCGTCGCCCGCACTGTCGTCGTCCGCGGTGACATCGTCGTCGTCCGCGGTGACGTCGTCGTCCGTTGCCGTGTCGTCGTCGTCCGCCGCCGGGCAGCCGAGCACCACCGCCAGCGCAACCAGCAACGACCATCGCCGCATCGGACCTCCACGGAGTCAGGGTTCTGCCATGATAGCCACGTGATGAACCATCGACGAACGACCTTGACGTGCGCCCTGCTGCTGGCGGGTGCGATCGCCGCGGCACCGGCCGCGGCCGACGAGCCGGACCGCTTCGTGCTGGTGTGGCAGGACGCGTGGCTGTACACCGCGCCCGACCTCGATGCCGACCGCGCGCGCGTGTTCGGCTGGGAGCCATCGGAACGGCTCGATCACCCGGGTCAGCTGGTGAGCATGCGGCTGGTGGCCGAGCACGAGGGGTTCGTGGAGGTGGCCACCACGGTGGGAGACCCGCCGGGCCACTGCTACCCCACCCTCGGGGACGTGTGGCCGTTCGAGGTCCACCTGTTCGTGCAGCGCGCCGACCTGGCCCACGTGACCACCGGCAGGTTGCACGTGCCGTTCGAGGACGGCACCGGCGTGACCCTGCAGCCGGGGGTGGCCCTGCTGCCCACGGGCGGAGACGGGCGGATGCGGCAGTTCCGCGTGGGCGTGGACGGGCTGGCCTTCACGGTGAGCATGCCCGCGGCCGGGATCGGCCGGGAGTATGCGCCCGGCCCGCTGCCCGAAGGAGGCGGCTGGCTGGGCGTGCAGCTGGACCCCGAGGCGGAGATGCGGCTGGGGGACGGCTCACGGGTCGAGCGGTACCACGAGTTCGCGCCCGCCCGGCCATCGGTGCAGGCCTCGCACGAGCGGGGCGCGCTGCTCACGATGAGGTCGTCCTGCGTGGAGGCCCGCGTGGCCGTGGCCGAGGACGCGCTGAAGGACGTGGTGTCCAGCGAGGGCCTGCTGGCGCTGATCGGCACGATGGGGGAAGGGGGCATGGGCGAGCACGAGGTGCACGTGCTGCCGCCGGGGAGTGCTGTGTACTTCATCGACGGCAGGCAGGCTGGCCGTTCGTATCATGAGTATGTCGTGTACGAAGGCGAATTCGAGACGACGGGCGACGGAGCGCTGTGGTGCCGGGAACGCCTGATCGGGTACGCGGACGAACTGCTCGCGCCCGGGTCCGAGCGCAGCCTGAGGCTGTGCGTGCGGCCCGACGACCTGCGCGTGGAGAGCCGCGGAGGTCCGATGATTTCCGGCTCTGTCTCGCTCGACGATCTGCTCGAGACTCCGGAGTCGGAATGAGCCGCCTGCCGCTGCTCTCCCCCGACGAACTCGAGCAGGCGCTGCGGGAGGCGCGGACCATCGCCGTGCTGGGCATCAAGCCCGAATCCCGGGAGCAGCGCGCTGCGCACGCGATTCCGGCCTATCTGCAGCAGGCGGGATACCGCATCCAGCCCGTCCCTCTCTATTACGAGGACGTGCACGAGATCCTGGGTGAGCCAGTAATGCGGAACCTGCGGGCACTGCCGGAGGTGCCGGACATATTGAGTGTGTTCGTCCGGGCCGACCGGAGCACGGAGTATCGGAACGACATCCTCGCACTGAAGCCACCCCTGGTGTGGTTCCAGTCCGGCCTGATGGACCGCGATCTCGCCGTTGCGCTGGTGGAGGCGGGGATACGCGTGGCCCACGACTGCATCGGGTGCCGCCGCGCGTCCATCAGGCCGGTGGTCGGGCGACCGGGCAGCTGAGATCCAATGACGTCGTTGTTGTAGCTGCGATCCGACGGAGGGAATGTCTCGCGTAGGGGCGTGTTCTGTCCATGATGTCGAGGCGGCGACCCATCCTGCGTGCCCGCGTCCGATCGTGCCTGATCCTGGTGGGCGGCGCGGGTCTGCTCTCTCTTGCCTTGGTGTGGTGTGGCAACGGGCTGATCCGGCTGCTGGAGAACGACGAACCGAGCGTCAGCCGGGGAACGCCCTCCAGCGGATCGCTGGAGAACGGCAAGCGGTTGCCCGCGGGGGGCCGGAACTACCGCGCGTACTCGCGAACAGGGGCGCTGCTGGGGCGCAACACCGTGCATCACGCGGTGCGGGATACGGTGGTCGATGCCTACCAGTCCCTCGAAGACGCTGGACAACAGCACCGTTGGATCTACGGGGAGACCGGGTGGCGGGGTGGTGGGCACTTCCCTCCCCACCGTACCCACCAGAATGGCATGAGCGTCGACTTCATGGTGCCTGTGCTGGACCCGCACGGTGAGCCCGGGCGGCTCCCTACCTGGCCTCACACACGGTTCGGCTACGACCTGGATTTCGACGAGAAGGGTGTGTGTGGTGACCTGAGCATCGACTTCAACGCTGTTGCACGCCATCTGGATGCCCTCTCGGTTGGCGCCGAAGCGCATGGGCTGAGGATCGACCGTGTCATCATCGCAACCGACTACCTCGACGAGGTGAGGGGGTGTCTCGGGAAAGACCGCAAGGTCCCGTTCATGGAGCACGAGGCGTGGGTACGGCACGACGAGCACTATCACGTCGACTTCATGCTGGCTCGCTGAGGTACAACGGGAAAAGGGGGTGCGGAGACGTGATCCAGTGGTTCGGTGGCGTTGTTGTTGTCGCCACAACAAGCCACCGGGCGAGCTCTTGAGGACCCGCGCGGCCGGTGGGTGGTAAGCTGCCTACAGAGGTCGATTCATGGCAGTGGACAACACCATCTACGACCGGGACGCCGAGCACTGGTGGTCGGGCCAGGGCCACCTGTCCCTGCTGCAGGCCATGATCCCGGCGAGGATCGACTATCTGCAACGCCTCGAAAAGCAGCTGGACAGCTTCACGTTGCCCGGCTCGAGTGTTCTCGACATAGGGTGTGGCGGAGGCCTGTTCACCGAGCGGCTCGCACAGCTGGGATGCGATGTGGTGGGCGTGGAACCGTCACAGAAGAGCATCGATGTCGCGCGGCAGCACGCTGCTGACGGTGGGCACACCATCCGCTACGAAGTGGCTGCAGGAGAGCAGATCCCGTTCGACGACGGAACGTTCGACCTGGTCAGCTGCTGCGACGTGCTGGAGCACGTGGACGATGTGGGTGTGGTGGTCGCCGAAGGTGCAAGGGTGTTGAAGCCCGGTGGGATCTACCTGTACGACACGTTGAACCGCAACTGGCTCAGCCGGTTCGTGGCCGTGACCCTGTTCCAGGAGTGGCTCGGCATTGCGCCAACAGGGTTACACGACGCAGACATGTTCATCACGCCCGCGGAGATGGACGAAGCCCTCGACGAGGCGGGGTTGGAGTCCGCGGCCAGGGCCGGGTTGACCACGGACATGGGGCCTGTCGCGAGCCTGCGAAGGCTGTGGAACGTCCGGCGGCTGAAGCGCGGGCAGATGGACCACGATGCGTTCGGCAGGACCATGATGTTTCGTGTCGGTGGACCGCTGCTGATCAACTACATCGGCCACGCGGTACGGGTCTGATCACTGACATCAGATCCAGCGCGGTTGTCGGACTTGAAGCGCGTGCTGAGGGCTTGGCACCGCGTTGTTGCAGGAGGATTGGACATGGGTGGATGGCAGGAGATCGGCGAGAAGATCATCATGACATCCCTGATCGCCTGCCCGGCTGTCGCCATGGTCACGGTGGGCGTGGCGATGGTGCGTTCCGCGGTGACCGGGAGAGGTATCGAGCCGCCGGACGAGCACGCTTCGACGCCATTCCAACTCCAGTTCGCCTTGCGAGGGGTGATTGGTGGGGCATTCCTCCTCGGCGGCGTGGCCATCATCGTGGGAATCGTGATCTCGCACCTGTGAGCATCGAGATCCAATGACGATGTTGTAGGACGACGTGAAGGGGCTGCTGAGGCGCTGCGGAGAGGTGCGGGCGAGTTGTAGTGACTCACTCGGCGATGGAAGTGGCCTGGCTCGCGAGTCCCGGTTCTCGGCACGAGTCCGGGAATCCGTCGAGCGCGGAACGCACGTCGTCGTGCTGCAGCCATCGTTCGTCCTCCTCGAGCGCCGTGAGGGCCACGAGGAGATCACCATAACCGCCCTCCTGGAGGGCCCGGAGCATCCATGTCGAACGGGATGGGTCGTAATATTGAAGCCCGTGCTGGAATGCGAGGCGGGCCACCGTCGGATCGGCGTCCTCGGCCAGGCGGGATAGTACTACGGCCGGGACGGCCTCACCGGAAGGGAACTCCGTGATGGCGGCAGCCCTGAACAGGGGATCGTCGTGGTCGAACAGGGCGAGCTCGTCCTCGCTGGCATTGCGGTAGTGGGTCATCGCGCGAACCGAGGCGTCACCCCAGCGCTGGCGGTGGTCCGCGTCCGGGACCTGGTCCTCCACCGGCTCGAGGCTGGTGTCGGTGACCGTGACCGCGAGAACCGGCCGGCGACAGTGGGGGCAGGCCGATACGCTCCAGTGACGGCTCCCCCGATCGAACTCCTCCACGCAGCGGTCGATGACACCACCGTCGGAACGGGGCGGGGCGGGCGGGGACCAGGCCCCTCGCACGAACGCCTGCAATCCGCGACGGGAACAAAGAGAGTGGTGCGAACGATTCCACGCGCTCCAGTGGTCGAGCTGCACGACGACCCCGAAAACCAGGCCATCGGCATTGCAGTAGGTGTGGAAGCCGTCCGACGTCTGGGAGTCCAGGGTGCAGGGCTGGCCCAGGGCGTCGGCCATGGTCGGGCCGATGGGTTCGGTCGCGGTCACCACCGAAGCAGGCCAGCTCGACAGCGCGAGAGCCAGGAGAATCGCGAGACATCTCATTCGATCGCCTTTCTGCGTCCACACGGCGACACGTGGAGCGCCACAAGACACGGTTCCGTGGACGACGTAGCCTCGATCGACATTCGCTCGAGAACCCGGCGATTGTCCGCAGAACCACGTTCAGTATCGCCCAGGTTTTGCGCAGGAGCGGCTGGATGTGGGATCTTGGGAGCCGGAGGAGAGGCTGCTGAGCATGCCCTACGTCCCCCAGCTGGGGTCCAACCTGGACCTGTTGAAGATTCTGCACGTGGCCGGCGCCGTATCGGTCGCGGTGTTCGCGATGCTGTTCGCCATGGTGGGAAGACCGGTGGCCATGGGCATCGAGCTGCTCTACCTGGTCGTGACCCTGGGCTCGCTGGCGTGGCTGCACATCCGGGGGACAGGTGTGCGCGCGGTGGCCACCTTCCACGTGGTGGCCGTGCTGGTGGTGACCCTGGCGATCACGACCCGCCTGGGCGGGATCGTCGGCTCGGGCGGATTCGTGGCGTGGAGCCTGATCAGCCCGCTGGCCGCGATGATCTTCCTGCAGCACCGCGGCAGGATCGCGGCGTTCGTGGCGTTCGTAGGCACCATGCTGCTGTCGGCAGCTCCCCTGCCCCTGCCCGCCGAGCCGTTGCCAGACGTGCTGCGCAGCTCGTTCTTCGTGGCCAACGTGGTGGGGTCGGCGGTGCTGGTGTTCGTCACGCTGGCGTATTTCCTGGGGCGGCTGTCCGCGGAGCAGCGCGAGCGGGATCGCGCCATGCGCGAGCGCGAGGAGATGGAGACGCGCCTGCGGCAGGCCCAGAAGCTGGAGAGCCTGGGGGTGCTGGCCGGTGGGATCGCGCACGACTTCAACAACCTGCTGGTGGGGATCCTCGGTCGCGCCGACCTGGCCCTGGCGCAGATGCCCGAGGACGCGGCCGGCAGGCTCGACGTGGAGTCCATCGAGGTGGCGGGCCGACGGGCCGCCCGACTGTGTGACCAGCTGCTGGCCTACTCGGGCCGCGGCCGGTTCGAGGTGGAGGCGCTGGACCTCGAGGGGATCGTGGCCGAGGTGGCGCAGCTGCTCGAGGTGACCGTGGCGCGCTCGGCCGAGCTGCGCTACGAGTTCGCCGGGGACCTGCCCGCCGTGCAGGGGGATGCCACCCAGGTGCGGCAGGTGCTGATGAACCTGCTGACGAATGCGTCCGAGGCCCTCGACGACCAGCCGGGCACGATCACGATGCGCACCGGCACGCGGACCTGCAGCCGGGAGGACCTGCTGCAGACCTGGTATGCGGCGGGCGAGGCCGGGGAGTACGTGTTCGTGGAGGTCCAGGACACGGGCTGCGGCATGGACGATGGCACGCTGGCGCGGCTGTTCGAACCATTCTTCACCACCAAGTTCGCGGGTCGCGGGCTGGGCATGGCCGCGGTGCTGGGCATCGTGCGCGCCCACCTCGGTGCCATCGAGGTGAGCAGCGCGCCCGGGCAGGGGAGCCGGTTCTGCGTGCTGTTGCCAGCCAGCGAGGAGGACGCGGCCAGCGACCACACCCTGCAGATCCCCGCGCGGCAGCGCTCGGGCCGCGCCGGCACGGTGCTGCTGGTGGACGACGAGGAGCTGGTACTGCAGACCGTGGGCGAGATGCTGGCCGACGCGGGCTATGACGTGCTGACCGCGGTCAACGGCCTGGAGGCGGTGGAGCTGTTCGACGCGCGGACCGATGACGTGGCCTGCGTGGTGCTGGACATGACCATGCCCACCATGGGCGGTGAGCAGGCCTTCCACCTGCTGCGGGACGCGCGGGCGGACGTGCCCGTGGTGCTGTCCAGCGGGTACAGCGAGCACGAGTTCCCCCAGCGCTTCGCCGGACACGCGCGGGTGGCATTCCTGCACAAGCCCTACCGAAGCGATACGCTGCTGCAGCGGATCGACGAGGCACGGGAGGGCCCGGATGCATCGGACATGGCGGACGAACGGTGAACGGCTGGCGCTGCTGATCGCGGTGGTGGTGCTGGCCGGCTGTGACGGCGAGACGGAACCCGGAGACAGCTGCAGCGGCGACGAACCCGCGACCTGCTCCGAGGACGGGCAGGTGCTGGGGACCTGCGAGGGCGGCGCCTGGGTCGAGACCGACTGCATGGCCACGGCCGGGCAGCTGTGCGAGGACGGGGGCTGCGTGGATCCCTGGCGGTACGGTGACCCTGCCTGGAGCACCTGCGACGGCCTGGCCGACGGCACGGCCGAGAGCCTGGCGGACAAGGCCGCCTACTACGACGACATCGCCCGGCGCCTGCACGTGCACCCGGAGCTGAGGTGGGCCTCGGACGTCTACCTGCACAAGCAGGAGGTGAGCTGCAGCGGGGGCCAGTCGCCGCCTTGCTACGAGCCGGTCACGCCGGAAGACCAGGCGACCTGGAACGACGTGGAGACGTGGCGGTCCGGGGAGAACGACGGCCTGTGGAGCGGGCTGTACCTGGCATCCCAGGCCTACCGCTACGCGGTGACCGGGTCGGACGAGGCCCTGATGGCGATCTACCTGCTGCTGACCGGCGAGGCGGATCGCATGGCCATCACCGGCATCGACGGGCTGTTCACCCGGCAGCTGATCCCGCCGGGCGTGGCCGGGATCGCCTGCCCCGACGATCCGGCCTCCTACGCGGTGGACGACGACAAGGACGACAACCGCTGGGTTCGCATCGGCGACGACGGCTGCGCCTGGGTGACGGTCACGGACGACCACGAGTGGGCGCCGACCACCCACTGCGGGCTGGACGCGTACGCAGGCTGGTGCTTCCTGGACAACGTGTCCCAGGACGAGTACGTGGGCCACATGTTCGCCCTGGGCGCGCTGGCGAGGCTGGTGGACGACGTGGCCGTGCAGCAGACCGTGTCCGAGATGCTCGGCGCGATCGGCGAGCACCTGGTGGACAACGAGCTGACGTTCGTGGACTGGGATGGCCGGTACACCGAGCACGGGCGGCTGTACCCCATGGCCCTGACCGACACGCCCGGCTACCTGGCGGTGATGGCCATGAGCTTCATGGCCGTGGCCGCCGAGGGCAGCGGCCGCGACGACCTGCGGCAGTACTACGAGCAGTGCCTGCTGCAGGTGGACGGGCCCCACGAGTGCTGGACCTGGCCGGGCCAGGAGCCCCAGCCCTTCACCGACTACCTGCCCGCGCTGCTGCTGTACATGGGCGAGGGGTCGTGCGAGAGCAACTGGAACAACTTCTCCATGGCCATGGCCAACTTCCACCACCTGCTGTGGTACGAGCGGGACGCCGACGTGCGCACGCTGCTGCAGGACGCGCTGGCCACCGAGGTGATGTTCGCCGACCAGGATCGGGCGCTGATCGAGCAGCACAACCCCTGGTACGACGTGATGTGGGCCGCGCACAAGGCGCTGGGGCCGACCAGCGACGGGCCGGACTACCAGGCCGTGGAGGACGCGGTGTGCGCGCTGCGACGGTTCCCCGCCTCGGAGGCGCGCCGCGGCGTGGACGCGACCGCGCTGTACGACCACGACTGCACCGGACGGCTGGACAACAGCCTGGCGGACGAACCGATCCCGCCATACGACCAGTGCATGGACACCTTCCTGTACTGGTCCAATCCCTACCAGCGGGACGTGTGCAGCGAGCAGCCCTGGCTGGTGTTCCAGCCGGGGGAGTACCTGCTGGCGTACTGGATGGCGCGGTACTACGGGTTCGTGGACGAGAGCATCTGACCTCCCAGGCTCGCGCGGGCGCGCGGCCCGGGAGGTCCTCAGGGCCGACCAAACCTCAACCCCACCCTCAACCCGACCGAGAACGTACCAGCCGGGTCGGCGGGGTCGAAGGTGGTGCCGAGATCGAAGAAGCCGGGGCCCAGGTCCAGGCGCAGGCCGCCGCCCATCATCAGGTACTCGTGGTCCCGCCAGGTGGTGTCCTCGTCCAGGGTCATGGCGCACGGGCCCTGGCCCGGGTCGCAGTCGGGATCGAGCAGCTCGATGGTCTCGGTGCGCTGGCCGGTGCGGTTGGCTGCGTAGCCGATGGTGAAGTAGGGCTGCAGTCGCAGCCGTACCGGGATGTTGGCATTGCGGGCGAGGTCGAAGGAGGGGCCGACCAGGAACGACAGCTCGCCGTGGCGGCCCGGTCGGCCCGCCTCGCGCTCGTCGCGGCTCGTCAGCCAGCCGTGGTCCAGGCGGGCGGCCAGCACCAGCCGGTGACCCAGGGTCATGCCCAGCTCCGCGCCCACACCCGCGAAACCCTGTCTGTCTTCGGCCAGGCCCGGGTGAAAGGCGCCGCCGCCGCGGAAGGCGAGGTAGGGAGCCACGTGCACCCGCCCCTTCGGCGGCACGCGGTCCTCGGCGAGCAGGTCCTGCAGCACGTCGACCTTGCGAACCAGCCCGAACGCGCCCGCGGTCTCCACGGCGATGCCCACCACCTGCCCCTGCTCGTCGAACACCGGGCAGCCCGAGTTGCCCGGGTGGAGCATCACCGTGGTCTGGATCTGCTGTGCGCCGACCACGGAGACCATGCCCGAGGTGAACGACCACTCCAGCAGGCCCTCGTGGCGGTCTTCGAGCTTCTCCGGGCCGATCAGGGGGTGGCCCACGGCGAACAGGGCGTCCCCCACCTGGGGCACGCGATCCGACAGCGTCAGCGGCGTGACCTCGACGGGCTGCTCGAGCTGCAGGATGGCCGTGTCCGCCTCGCGGTCCCAGTCGAGTACCGTGGCCTTCAGCTCGGTGCCGTCCTCGGTCTCGATGAACACGGTCTGTGCTCCCTCGACCACGTGCCAGGCCGTGGCCACCTGCGCGCCGTCCTCGATCACGAACCCGCTGCCGTAGGCACCGCCCGCGGCGATGCGCACCACCGCGGGCCGGACCTGCTCGTACAGGGACCGCAGGTCGTGGGGCAGGGTGTCCTCGGCCAGGGCGGACCCCGGGGCGAGGGTGAACAGGAGCAGGGCACTCCAGAAGACCGCGTGGAATCGTCGCATGGCAGCCGCACCTCCCTGCGTGCAGGTCGACCAACCCGGGGGTCGGCGGCGGCTATTCCGATCGTGCAGGAAACGACCCGGGGGGCCGCGGTGGGATCAGGGGGCCATCTCGATCGAACCCTGGGCCACGGTGTCCACGCCATAGATCACGGTGACGTCCGTGGCGCCCGAGTCCAGACCGTGCACCATCACCTGCACCTCCATGCCCGACTCGCAGTAGCAGGGCTTGCCGATGTCGTCGATGTTGATCCGGCAGATGCCGGCCGCGGGCTGGGCCGCGCCCACGATCAGGTCGACGCAGCAGTTGAGGTGCCACGCCGTGAGGTCCACCTGCAGGTCGCCGCCGCCGAGGTCGGTCAGCACCAGGGTGGGCAGGGCGTCGCCGGGCACGCCGGTGTCGACCCACGAGATCTCGGCATCGAGCTGGGCGGGATTGCTGGTGTCGTCGTCATCGCCGGCCGTGGTGTCGTCGTCGTCGTCCGTGGCCGAGTCGTC
Source organism: uncultured Rickettsiales bacterium (assembly GCA_964639985.1). Classification (GTDB taxonomy): domain Bacteria; phylum Myxococcota_A; class UBA796; order UBA9615; family CAYRNR01; genus CAZXHG01. Next base: position 17,620 of record CAZXHG010000003.1, on the reverse strand, counting down.
GTCGTCGGTCGGCGTGGTGTCGTCGTCGTCGGTCGGCGTGGTGTCGTCGTCCCCCGCCGCGGTGTCGTCATCCCCCGGGGGAGAGGCCGAGTCGTCGTCGTCGCCGGGGTCGCAGCCCCAGCACAGCAACAGCGACGCGAGCAGGATGGCAAACAGGGATCTTCGCATCTCCCACCTCCAGGGAGATCACGGTATCACGGTCGGGCGGGGGTCACGTGCCCCGGGTGGGGCGATCCCTCAGCAGGTAGGTGACCACCCCCTCGGCGATGGCGCCGGCGAACATCAGCGCCTCCTCCGGGTGGGGCCGCAGGGGGCGGCCGCGGCGGTCGAAGTCCCACAGCAGGTCCTTGCGCACCTCCAGGGCCAGCGCGTTGAGCCGGTGAGGGGAGTCGCGGTAGCCCTCGATGATGGCGTGGCGGTTGCCGCGCAGGAACTCGCCGATCGCCACGTAGGCCGCGCGCGTCCTCTCGAACTCGTCCACCCGGTCGGGCGGGACTCGGCAGTAGCGGTGCAGGTAGGAGCGGAGCACCTCGGCGTCGGCCCGGCGCAGGTTGGTGTCCAGCAGCATCTCCCACACCAGCTGGTAGGACGGATCGTCCCGTGTGTCCGGGTACCGCTCGAGGAACGCGGCGCGCAGCTCGTAGAAGAACGACCACACCTCCGCCCGCACCTCCAGGCTGCCCTCGGGCAGGGAGTACGGGTAGTTGGGCTCCACGAACAGGCCCTTCTTCTGCAGCGTCAGCGAGATGCGGTCCCGCAGCACCGGGTCGGCGGTGAACTCGCCGAGCTCCTGGGGGTACAGCTCGTCGAATGCGTCCATGAATCCGGGCGCCTCCCGCTCCAGCGCCTGGGAGCGGGTGATGATGCTGAACTCGGGGCGCTCCGCGCCGTGGGGGCTGTAGCGGTCATAGGTGTGCACCGCGATCTTGATCAACCGGCCCTGGATGGCCTGCTCCATGGCGTCGGAGATGGCGTCGTAGTAGTCGATCAGCAGGTGGCGCTTCTGGGCGTGGGTCAGCAGGGTGGAGAACGGCCGGTTGATGGCCAGCCGCTCTTCGTGAGACGCGCCGTGCGGGGTGGACCCGGGGAACCTGCCGAAGTCCATCAGCGTGCGCGCCAGCGTGACGCGGTTGTACCCGGGCAGGCCCAGCATCTCGGCCAGGGCCCGGGCCAGCAGGGGCGCGCCCCAGTCCCGCTCCCGCAGGTAGGCGTCCTCGAATGCCTCGGGCGGGATGACCGCGCCGGTGCGGCTCTCGAGGAAGACCGCGGGGATCACGTTGCCGGAGTGGATCACGTCGATCACCACCAGGTCGCGCAGCTCGTCGGGGAGCAGGAAGGGCGAGTCCGGTCGGGGCGCGACCGCCACGTGCTCCAGGGGCTGGCGTTCGTCGGTGGTGAAGTCGACCCTCAGGTCGAGCTGGTCCTCGTGTGCTGGCATCGCACAGAGCATCGTAGGGGCGCGGCTCGCCAGCGGTCAATGCGGGGCACGCCGGATCGACATTTCCCATGACGGCTGCTACACCGGCGACATGAGCACCGTGTACCTCCTCCCCATCTCCGCCGACGTCGATGACGCCGATCTCGCCGCCGCGGTCCGCACGCTGTGGACCCGGGCCGAGCTGGCGTCGGCCTTCACCGAGCACGACCTGGTGCCGATCAAGCTGCATGTGGGCGAGCCGGGCACCACGACCTTCGTGCGCCCGGCCATCGCGCGCACCCTGGTGGAGCTGATCGCGGGGGTGGGCTGTTCACCGTTCCTCACGGACACCGCCGTGCTCTACCGCAGTCCGCGGGACAACGCGGTCAGTCACGCGCGAGTGGCCCACGACCACGGCTTCGGCCTCGAGGCCATGGGCGCGCCGTTCGTGCCCGCGGACGGGCTGATCGGCTCGGACGAGGTGGAGGTGGAGGTGGGCGGCCGACATCACGCCGTGGCCACGGTGGCCACGGCCATCGCCCAGGCGCGCTCCATGCTGCTGCTGACCCACGCCACCGGCCACCTGGTCACCGGCATGGGCGGCGCGCTGAAGAACCTGGGCATGGGCTGCTGCTCCAAGAAGGCCAAGCTTCGCCAGCACTTCGGCCAGACCCCGCGCATCGACCCCGACACCTGCATCGCCTGCGGCGTGTGCGCCGATCACTGCCCGTCCGACGCCATCGCGGTGGACGACACCGCGGTGATCGACACGAACCTGTGCATCGGCTGCGCCGAGTGCATCGCCCGCTGCCGCGACGGGGCCGTGTCCTTCGACTGGACCGTGATGGGGCCGGAGCTGCAGGAGCGGGTGGTGGAGCACGCCGTGGCCGTGACCCGGGGCAAGGAGGGGCGGGTTGCCTGCGTCACCGCCGCGCAGCGGATCACCAAGGACTGCGACTGCATGGGCGTGGCCCAGCCTGCGCTGGTCGAGGACATCGGGCTGCTGGCCTCGTTCGACCCCGTGGCCCTGGATCAGGCCGTGATGGACCTGGTGCAGGAGCGGGCGGGCCGCACCATCGAGGAGCTGGCCTGGCCGGGACACGACGCGACCGTGCAGGTGAGGTACGCCGAGGAGCTGGGGCTGGGGAGCCGGGCGTACACCCTCGAGGAGATCCAGCCCTGAACCGGACTTCGTGCCCCTCCCGGGGTGTCCTGGTACCCTGGAACCTGTCTTCACCGGGGTGAACGAGATGAGACGCGTACTCGTACTGCTGCCGCTGCTGGTGCTGTTCTGCGCCTGCAAGACCACATCCTCCTCGCACCGGGGTGGCCCGGTGAAGCTCTCCGCCGAGGAGCGCACGCTGATCGGCGTGTGGGAGGACGACTCGGGCGGGGCCGTGACCACCATCCGCGAGTCCGACGACGGCATCGCCGTGGTGTCGGTGATCGACTCGGACGGCGAGGTGTTCCCCATCCAGCACTTCGACTTCAAGGACGGGGTCTTCACCTGGACGTTCTCGGTGCCGTCCACCGGCTACGTGGTGCGTTCGGAGACGACCCAGATCACCCAGGACGTGGTGTACGTCAGCTGGATGAACCAGCACACGGCAGGCCCGGACGTGATGCGCCGCATCGGGCCGTAGTTCTCACACGGATGGCGGCCGTGACCCCGTCCATGGGATGATCCTCGGGCATTCCTGCCAGGAGGCCCCATGGTCCCGCTCTCGCGCCTCGCCCTGATCACCCTGCTGGCGCTGTCCGCGTCGCCTGCCTGGGCGGAGAGACTCAACACCTCCGGCGGGGCAGGCGGCGTCGGGATCGCGCGCGCGGTCGATGTCGATCCCGCCGCGCTCGCCGGCACGTCCCACTTCGGTGTGTACTTCGACGGTCACACCGCCCTGGGCTCGATGACGGTCACGGTGACGCCCGGCGACCATGGCGGCTGGGTGGTGGACACCACCGTGGGTATGGAGGTGGGACCCGCGTCGTTCGGCATGACCGAGCACGCCGAGCTCGACGCGGACTTCGCCACCCTGTCGATCGAGAACACCGACGTGGAGATCACCGGCGGGGAGGAGACCTCCCGCAACGTCGACACGCTGCGTCTAGCCGGGAAGAAGTGGAAGTACACGCGCTCGGGCACGCAGGGTGACGTCAAGGCCAGCCTCGCCGCGGAGGGTCCCAACCACGGCGAGCTGACCAACCTGTTCCCCATGGTGCGCGCGCTGGCCCTGACGCCGGCCACGTACGACCTGCGGGGCGTGTTCCACGAGCGGGAGGGCGGCGAGACGCGCCTGTACCACGCTCCGGTGACGGTGGTGGTCGAGCCCCGGATGCCGTTCGAGTTCCGCGGCCGCATGGTCGACGCCCACCTGGTGCGGGTGGACCAGGACGGCGAGCTGACCGTGCTGGCCGTGGCCCCGGATCACCGGATCCTCGCGCTGTGGCCCGAGTCCGAGGACGTGCCGATCCGCATGATCGCCGGCACCCTGGATGAGTGCTCCCGGGACATCCCGACCGCGGCCAGCATGGACCCGGACGTGATCGCTGCGCGCGCGGTCGTGGAGCAGCTGGTGATGGTGATGGCCGCCCAGGCGGATCCTGCGACCCTGGACGACATCTTCGACTGGGCCGCCCTGCACGAGAAGGTCTCGGCCGAGGACGCGGTGGTCGCGGGCCAGACCGTGGAGGAGTTCGCCACGGCGATGAAGGCCGACATGGTCCGGGAGGCGGAGCTGACCGAGGCCGAGGCGGCCATCTTCTGCAAGCTGCTGGACGTGCAGGTGACCGGGGACCAGGCGCGGGTGTTCATCCCCGGCTTCGAAGAGGCCTCGTTCCTGCTGCACAAGCGGGATGGCCGCTGGCTTCTGTACTGGATGGAAGATTGAGAGGAGGTCACCCGATGAGGTGGACGTGGATCCTGGCCGCCCTGGGCGCGACGCTGCTGCTGGGCTGCCCCGAGGGCAGCACGTGGAGCGACGACGACGACGGCCCGGCCGACGACGACGACAGCGACGACCCGTCCCTGTGCCCGGACCCGGGCTCCCTGAGCGAGGTCGAGCACTCGGGCACCGTCGGCAGCGAGACCTGGGCCGAGGCCCTGCACCGGGTGACCGGCGACGTGTGGATCGAGGGGCTGCTCACCGTCGAGCCGTGCGCCCGCATCGAGATGGGGGACGGCAAGGCCCTGCACACCAACAACGGCGGCGCGCTGCAGATCCTGGGTGAGCCCCAGCACCCGGTGACCGTGACCTCGTCCGCGGGAACGCCCGAGCCCGGGGACTGGGACAACCTCGAGCTGGCCCACGCCGCCGAGGCGGGCGCCAACGTGATCCGTCACGCGATCATCGAGTACGGCGGGAGCTCGCCCTTCGGCGCGGTGCGGGTGGAGGACGGGGTGTCGCTGAGCATGACCGACACCACGGTCCGCCACTCGGCCGACCGCGGCGTGTCCATGGCCTTCACCGCCGAGCTGACCGCCTTCGACGGCAACGAGCTGATCGACAACGCGCTGGGGCCCATCGAGCTGCCCCACGACCAGGCGGGCATGCTGGGGGTGGGCACGTACGCGCCCAACGACGTGGAGGGTATCGAGCTGGTGGGCCTGGAGGTCACCCAGGACCAGACCTGGCTGGCCCACGATGCGCCCTACGTGTCGGACAACGGCTTCACCATCATCGACTACGAGGGCAGCGCCCTGCTCACCCTGTCGGCCGGCGTGGTACTGGAACTCGGCGAGAATTCGAGCGTGCGCGTGGATCGCAACGGTGGCCTGACCCTGGCGGGCACGGCCACCGATCCGGTCACCATCACCTCGTCCGCGGACGTGCCCCAGCCCGGGGATTGGGGCAACATCGAGGTGCGCGTGGACTCGAACTCCGAGCACAACGACTTCGACTTCGCGATCATCGAGTATGGCGGCTCCACCCTGTTCGGCTGCGTGGAGGTGTGGTTCGACGCGTCCGTGGCCATCACCGACAGCACGATCCAGCAGTGCTCGGACGTGGGCATCCAGGTCGACGTGGACGCCGAGCTGCGCGACTTCAGCGACAACACGCTGACGGGCAACGCCGACGGCGCGCTGAGCCTCGGCGCCAACGGCGTGGACCAGCTCGGTCCGGGCACCTACGGCCCCAACGACGCCGAGGGTGTGCTGGTGGTGCTGGACGACGTGGACCACACCGCCACCTGGGCGGACCTGGGCGTGCCCTACGCGGCCGACAACGGCTTCGACGTGGAGGGCGGCGGCAGCGATGCGATCCTGACGCTCGAGGCGGGCACCTCGCTGCTGCTGGGCGAGGAGGCCTCGATCGTGGTGTGGGACGGCGGCGGCCTGACCCTGGACGGGACCCAGGGCAACCGGGTCACGGTCAGCTCCATGTTCGACACGCCCGCGGCCGGGGACTGGAGCCACATCGAGCTGCGCGGCGACTCCCTGGCCGCGCACAACGTGTTCCGCAACACCGACATCAGCTACGGCGGCAGCGCGCCGTTCGGCCAGCTGTCGCTGAGCTACGACGCGGGGGTGACCCTGGAGCACGTCACCTTCAGCCACGCCGGCGGCGGGTGCGACATCTACAACAACCAGGGCACGGTCGACGCCACGGCCACGAGCTGGACGGACTGCATCTAGGAGGCGCGATGGACACCATCGGCTTCGGCCTGGTCGGCTGCGGGCGCATCGTGCACAAGCACCTGCAGGCGATCGCGGACGTGGACGGCGCCCGGCTGGTAGCCGTGTGCGACACTCAGGTGGAGCGGGCCCGGGCCGTGGGCGTGAAGCACGCCGCGCCCGCCTACCGCTCGATGGAGGAGATGCTGCTGGCCCAGCCCGGCATCGACGTGGTGTCCGTGCTCACCCCGTCCGGGGACCACGCGGCCACTTCCATCGCGGCGCTGCAGGAGGGCCGGCACGTCCTGGTCGAGAAGCCCATGGCCCTGACCGTGGACGACGCCGAGCGCATGATCCTGATCGCGGACGCGCAGGACCGGCGCCTGTTCGTGGTCAAGCAGAACCGCCACAACCGACCCGTGGCCCGGCTGCGGGAGTACTTCGCGGCCGGCGAGCTCGGCAAGCTGCTGATGGGCACGGTGCGGGTACGCTGGTGCCGCCGCCAGGCCTACTACGACCAGGACGCGTGGCGGGGGACCTGGCGCTGGGACGGCGGCGTGCTGGCCAACCAGGCCAGCCACCACATCGACCTGCTGCAGTGGTTCCTCGGCGAGCCCGAGCGGGTGTACGCCACGGCCCGCACCGCGCTGGTCGACGTGGAGGTGGAGGACACGGCCGCGGCCGTGATCGACTTCGCCGGCGGCGCCATCGGCATCGTGGAGGCCACGGTCGCCACCCGGCCGGCCGACCTGGAGGGCAGCCTTTCGCTGCTGGGGTCGCGTGGCTCGGCCGTGATCGGCGGGTTCGCGGTCAACCGGGTGGACACCTGGCAGTTCGCCGACCGGGAGGACGACGAGGTCGTCAAGCGTGAGCTGTCCGTGGAGCCGCCCGACGTGTACGGGTTCGGCCACCGGGCCGTGATCCGCAACGTGTGCAACGCGCTGGTGCACGACCGCCGGGCGCTGGTGGACGGATTCGAGGGGATCAAGTCGCTGCGGCTGGTCACGGCCCTGTACGAGTCCATCGAGACCGGCCAGCCGGTGCAGTTGCGCTACCAGCCCTCCCGCTTCCGGCTGGGCCAGGAGTGACCCCTTGACCGTACCGTTCCGCGACCTGGGCTGGCAGATCGGCCAGCTGCGCGACGATCTCGACGCGGCCGTGGCCGACTGCGTGGACCACACCGCGTTCGTACAGGGCACGCGCGTGGCCGCGTTCGAGCAGGCGTTCGCCGCGTACTGCGGCGTGCAGCACGCCGTGGGCTGCGGTTCGGGCACGGATGCGCTCGTGCTGGCGCTGGAGGCGCTGGGCGTGGGGCCGGGCCACGAGGTGCTGGTGCCGGCCATGACCTTCGTGGCCACGGCCGAGGCCGTGGACCTGGTCGGGGCGACGCCGGTGTTCGTGGACGTGGACCCCGGCACCGGCCTGCTGGATGTGGACGCGGCGCGCGAAGGTGTCACGAGTCGCACACGGGCCATCGTGCCGGTGCACCTGTACGGCCACCCCGCGGACTGTGACGCCGTGCGCGCGCTGGCGGACGCGCACGGCCTGCACGTGGTGGGCGACGCGGCCCAGGCGCACGGCGCGCGCACCGGTGGCCGCCCGCTGGCGCAGCGGGCGGACGTGACCTGCTACTCGTTCTACCCGGCCAAGAACCTGGGCGCGTTCGGGGACGCGGGCGTGGCCGTGACCGACGATCCGGGCCTGGCCGCGCGCATGGCCATGCGCCGCAACCACGGCCGGTCCGACAAGTACGAGCACCGCTTCTCGGCCGCCAACCAGCGCATGGACGAGCTGCAGGGCGCGGTGCTGGCGGTCAAGCTGCCGCACCTCGACGCGTGGAACGAACTGCGCGTGGCCCAGGCGTCCCGCTACGCCGAGGGGTTCGCGGACCTGCCGTGGCTGGGGCTGCCGCGGGCTGGCGCGTGGGACGACCCGGTGTGGCACCTGTACGTGGTGCGCAGCGCGCGACGCGACGCGCTCGCCGACCACCTGCGGTCGGGCGGCATCGGCGTGGGCCTGCACTACCCGATCCCCCTGCACCTGCAGCCCGCCTACACCCACCTGGGGCACGGTCCGGGCAGCTTCCCGGGCGCGGAGGAGTTGGCGCGCACCTGCCTGTCGTTGCCGATCTTCGAGGGCATGGCCGAGGCGCAGCAGGACGAGGTGATCGACGCGGTGCGAGCCTTTCGGCCTTGACACGCGTCAGGGATTGTCCCTTACGCCAGCGATGGTCACCTCGAGCTCGGCCCGCCGCTTGAACTGGAGGAACTCGGCGACCTTGTCGCTGTAGGAGCGCGATGGATAGATCCGGTCACCCTCGACCGTGAATTCCATCACGCCGGTCCTGGACTTCACGAATTGCGGGTTGCGGGCGAGCGTGCACTCCATCCACGCCGGCTCCCCGCTGTGGGCGTGCCACGCCAGCCGCCCGGTGCAGATGCCGGCATCCTCCTCATGGCCTGGGGCCGGGCCGAAGTCCGCCACCATCAGGCCGCCCTCCGGGGCGCCGTCGCCGACGGTGTACGCGGCTGCGTCATCGCCGAAGGGCGGGATCAGCGCCTGGCTGAAACTGCCGTCGACGTTCAGGGCCTCGGCCGCGGCCGACTCCTCTTCGGATACCTGGCCGAACGCGTCCTGGGCCTCCCAGTCGTCGGTGACGTCCACCCCGTCCTGGATCACCTGCTGGAAGGTGGTGCTGGAGCTCTCGCCATCGGCGGAAACGACCATCTCGGCGACCCGCAGTTGCTCCGTGCGGTCGGAGTCGTCGGGCCCGGAGATCACCAACTTCACTCGCATGGTGTAGGTGGTGCCGTGGTCGCCGCCGTCGAAGAACGCCAGCGCCTCTTCGAACCGCTGCAGGGTGCGCTCCGGGGGAGCGGCCATGGCAGGTGAGGTCAGCGCCAGCGCCGCGGCGCCGGCCAGCAAGGGCAGATGTCTCATGGTCAGAACCCCGACAGGATCGAGTCGTAGATCGCGTAGATCCACGGGATCATGATTCCCGGCAGCAGGTCGGCGAAGGCCACCACGCCGACCACGGCCAGGATCACCAGTGGGATCACGACCGTGGTGAAGACCCGGGCGAACAGGGGGCGGGGCAGCTCGTCGGCCTTGCTGACCGCGGGCTTGTCCTTGTCCTCGAACCAGCACTGCTCGAGCTCGCCGCGCAGCGCGGACGGGCCCTCGAACAGCAGCCACCAGGTCTCGGTGGGGGGCTTGCGGTCGAGGTAGCGCAGCAGCAGGCGGTCGGGGATCAGGGACACGGCGTTGCAGAAGTTGCAGGTCACCACCTTGCCCTCGGCCGCCTCGGCCAGGGCCGCCCCGCACCCCGGGCAGGCCAGGGCGATGGCGCCGGCGGTGCGCTCGATCTTCACCTGGGGTCGATCGGTGCGCAGGTCGTCGGCGAGCACGCCCCGCAGGCCGTCGCAGCGATCGGCCGCGCCCGGGGGCAGTTCGCAGGCCGTGGTCGCGCCGCAGCGGGTGCAGCGGGTGGACACCTTGCCGTTGCGATGGGCGTGGTCCAGGGGCTCTCCGCAGGCGTCACAGGGCGGGTGCCCCGAACCGCTGTCGACCCGCAGGGAGCGGCTGAGGATCATGCCGTCCCGCTCGACCATGCCGGTTTGGGTGTGCTCGCGCAGCGCCTGGTCCACTCCCAGCCTGGCCATGGGGTTGTCGCCCATCATGGAGATGCGCGGGTGCGGGTGCCGCCCCTCCTGCGCGGGCCCGGCCAGGTCACCGCAGGCGTGCGCGTGGGCCAGAGCCTCGTCCCACGAGCCCACGTCGAAGGCCTGTTCGAGGCCGCAGTGGCCGCACTGCACCGTGCCGTCCATGTCCAGCTGATTCAGGGGCGAGAGGTGGCCGCACGAGCGGCACTGGAAGTGGGCCCGCACCGCGACCCAGAAGGTGCCGTCCGCGTTGGGCGGCACCTCGCGCCGATCGGCCAGGTCGCCGTCGCACACCCGGCAGTGCCGCATGGCGGTGGGGGCGACGACCCCGCAGGTGGGGCAGGTCTTCAGCGCATCGGCCATTGCCGCACCAGTATACTGGTCCGACCATGGGCTGGTTCTTCGACGTCGGCCAGGAGGCCAAGGGGGTCATCGCGCTGGGGCAGATCGCCACCGGCGTGGTGGCCATCGGACAGGTGGCCACCGGGGTGATCGCCATTGGCCAGGGCGCGCGCGGGTTCATCGCCATCGGCCAGGGCGCGATCGGAATCGTGGCCGTGGGCATGGGCGCGGTGGGGGTGCTGCACGGCACGGCCATGGCCGGCATCGGCGGCCGGGGGCTGGGGTTCATCCTGCCCGTGGCACCGTACTGGCCGGTGAAGTATCGGCGCCCCGAGACCGTCGATCCACATCGGCTGGAATCCGGGCGCGTGGATGAGGGTTGGCTGGCCGTGGAGCTGGGCGATGACGAGCATGGACCGATCCTGTACGGCGACAGCGGCAACCTCCGGGTTCGCTTCGATCGCAAGACCTTCCGCGCGGCCAGGGACTACCTGCCCGAGGCGGGCAGCCAGCTGTTCGCCCACGTGCGGCGGCGGAGTGATGGGCTGGTATGCGACCGGCTGAGCTACGTGCCGCGGCGTTCGCACCGCAAGAAGTCCTACTGGGTGGGCACCGCCACCCAGCTGGCCGCGCTGACCGGGGTCTGCGGGGCCTTCTGGCTGATCGCGGGCAGGCCCGTGATCATGGCCATCCTGTCGGGGTTCTGACCATGAGACACGCCACCTTGCTGGCCAGCGCCGTGACGGCGCTGGCGCTGACCACCCCTGCCCTGGCCGCCCCACCGCAGCGTACGCTGGAACGGTTCGAGGAGGCGCTGCGCTTCTTCGACGGCGGCGATCACGGCACCACCTACACCGCCCGCTCCAACGTGGTGATCTCCAAGCCCAACGGCTCGGACCGCGAGGAGCAGCTACGGGTCACCGAGGTGGTGGTGTCCGCGGACGGCGAGCGCACCTCCACCACGCTGCAGGTGGTGCAGGACGGGGTGGACGTGACCGACGACGAGGAGGCCCAGGTCGCGTTCGGCAAGGCCTCCGGCGAGGAGTCGGCCGAGGCCGAGGGGGAGGCCGAGGGCGGCGGCTTCAACCTGTCGCTGACGCTGCCCTTCGGCGAGGACGCAGCGGCGTACACCATCGGCGACGCCGTGCTCGAGGGCGGCCAGATGGTGGCCGAGTTCGGACCGGCGCCGGGCCACGACAAGGACGACGGCATCAGCACCGGCAAGCTCGCCTGGCACGCCGACAGCGGGGAGCCGGCGTGGGTCAGGTTCACGTTCGTGCGCAACCCGCGGTTCGTGAAGTCCATGGCCAGCCTGCTGGAATTCACCGTCGACGGCGACCGGATCTACCCCTCCCGCTCCTACACCGAGGGTGTGGGCGGCTTCCTGCTGTTCAAGCGCAGGATGGAGCTCGACGTGACGATCGAGGGGGTTCGGGCGGCACCGTAGCGGCCGCGGGAACGCGCGGCCGCAGGAGGATCACTGCGGCCCCACCGTGTCGTACAGGCAGTCCACCCGGTAGTAGCGGTCCCCGTCCGTGGCGTTGACCGAGTTGTGCAGGAGCCACTCGTGGTCGCCGGCCGCGTCCGTGAAGCGGATCCGGTACTCGCCCTCCTTCAGCACCTCCTTGGCCAGGTTCTCGATCTTGACCACGCGGCCCTTGGGGATGCAGGAGGCGACGCGCTTGCGGCGGGGACCGTTGAGCTCGACCGCGGTCTCGGTGCCGTCCATGGCGATCACGTGCACGACCACGGTCTCGGGGTCGATGTCGTGGATGTCGGGGCGGGCCTGGCAGGCGGTGAACAGCAGGCCGGCCAGGGTGAGCAGTGGAAGGACCAGGCGCATCATCGATCTCCCCTCGGCCCTCACGGAGCGCCCATGCTGGAGCATGGGCGCGAGTGGGGGTCAGCCCTTGACGCCCCCGGCGGTCAGGCCCTCGACCAGGTGGCGTTGCAGGACCAGGAACAGGGCCATCACCGGGATCGACACGATGATCGCGCCGGCCGCGAAGTGGCCCCACTCGGTGGAGTAGTCGCCCACGTAGTGCTGCAGGGCCACGGGCAGCGTGTAGGCGGTCTCGGAGTTCATGAAGGTGGCCGCGAGGATGAACTCGTTCCAGGCGGTCATGAAGCAGAACAGGGCCGTGACCGCGATCGCCGGGCGGCTCAGCGGGAGGATCACCTTGATGAAGATCGTCCACTGGGACGCGCCGTCCATCACCGCGGCCTCCTCGAGGTCCTTGGGGATGGTGTCGAAGTAGCCCTTGAGGTTCCACACGCAGAACGGGATCGCGGTGGTGGAGTACACGAAGCACAGCCCGACGAGGTTGTTCAGCAGGTGCAGGCTGTCCAGCAGGATGTACAGCGGGATGGCCATCACCACGCCGGGGAACATCTGGGTGATCAGCATGCCCTTGAGGCCTGCTTGCTGGCCGGGGAAGGAGAACCGGGAGAAGGCGTAGGCTGCCGTGCAGGCCAGCACGATGCCCACCACCATGGTGGCGGCCGACACGATCACCGAGTTGAGCAGCTGGTGGCCGAACAGCCAGCGGTCGGCCATGTCGTGGGTGGTGAGCACGTGGCGGAAGTTGTCCAGCGTGATCTCCGACGGCGGCCACGGGATGGGCATGGCCGTCAGGGAGAACCCCTGGGAGCTGGTCAGCGCCATCTTCACCACCCACAGCACCGGGTACAGGGTGGCCATGGTCAGCACGATCAGCACGCCGTGAATCAGCAGCCGCTTCCAAAGGGATGGGGTGCGCACGCTCAGGCCCCCTTCCCGCGCGACGTGATGCGGCCGGTCAGCCTGGTGAAGCCCAGCAGCACCACGAAGATCAGCACCGCGTAGGCCGCGGCATAGCCGTACTGGGCCTCGCGGGTGAACGCCCAGCGATAGGCCTCGCTGATCAGGATCTCGGTGCCGCCGTCCGGCTCGCCCGCGCTGACCAGGTACACGATGTTGAACATGTTGAACGTCCACACCGAGCCGAGGATCACCGCGGGCAGCAGCGCGGGCTTGAGCAGGGGCAGGGTCACGTGGCGGAACCGCTGCCAGCGGCTGGCGCCGTCCACCTCGGCCGCCTCCTCGAGGTCGCGCGGGACGGCCTGCAGCGCGCCGAGGGTGACCACCATCATGAACGGGAAGCCCAGCCAGGTGTTGGTGCAGACGTTGGCCGCCAGCGCGGTCCAGAAGCTGGAGAACCAGCTCACCGGTTCCAGTCCGAGGCCCTCCAGGATCGCGTTGATCGCGCCGAACTGCTTGTTGAACATGCCCTTCCAGATCAGGGCGGTGATGTAGTTGGGCACGGCCCACGGGATGATCAGCAGCACCCGGTAGATGCCGCGCAGCTTCATCCACGGGTCCCGCAGCAGCAGCGCCAGCGCCATGCCGATCGAGACGTGCAGGGCCACGTTGAGCCCGGTCCACAGCAGGGTCACGCCCAGGGTGAACCAGAAGCTCAGCGGATCGGTGATCGAGTAGTCGCGGGCGAACAGGATCGAGATGAAGTTGCTCAGCCCCACGAAGCGGTACTCGCCCGCCCGGTGGGCGAACAGGCTCAACCCCGATCCAGTGACGAACGGCAGCACCACCAGCAGCAGCATCGCGAGCACGGCCGGTGCCAGGTAGTAGTAGGCGGTGCGCGACTCCTTCGCCCGCGCGATCACGTTGTCGCGGCGCACGCGGTGGCCGGCCCACCAGACCCCGGCGATGCACAGCAGGGCCGCGATCGCCATCAGCGGCACGGGGTTGGCCCGCTCCGGCAACGGGCGGTTGAGGATCTCGGCGCGCCGCTGGGCGAACTCCGCGCCCTCCTCGGGCGTGGCCGCGCCGCGCATCACCTTGCGCAGGGCCGAGGCCGAGGGCTCCCAGATGAAGCTCATCTGCGGGCGGTTTGGGATCGGGGTCCCGCGATCCAGCCCCTGGGCAAAGGCCGCCAGCACCGGGTCGTCGTAGTCGTGGGGCCGGGCCAGCACCTGCTTGCCCACCTCCACGCGCAGCGCGTCGTATGCCGGGCTCGACAGCTCCCGGGCGGCGGCCATGGCCGCCTCGGGGTGGCGGGCGTGCGCCGACACGTACACGGTCTCCACGCCCATCAGCGGGCTCGCGCCGTCGGGCAGCGGCGAGACCGCGCGGGGCGTGTCGTCGTCGAGTTGGCTGAGGAACCACGGCCCGCTGATGACCATGGCCGCGTGGCCCTCGTTGAATAGCTGGGCCACCAGCACCGAGGTGGCCTCCTCCGGGGCGACGCGCTCCTCCATCACCAGCGCGTGGGCGAAGCGGAGCATCTCGGCCATGGCCGGGGTGTCCAGCGTGATCGCGCCGTCGTCGTCGAAGAACTCCCCCCCTGCGCCGAGGAACCACGCCGAGCTGTAGAAGAAGTCCGTGACCTCGTAGGCCAGGCCATAGACCGGGTCGTCCGTCAGCTCCCGGGCCAGGGCCACCATCTCGTCGCGGGTCTGCGGCGGGGTCTGCACCAGCTCGGGGTTGTAGAACAGCGCCGGCACCTTGCAGGCCACGGGCAGGCCCCAGTCCTGGTCCTGGTAGCGCACGCCCTCGACCGCGCGGGGGAGGTAGCCCTCGGGCAGGTCCACCGGGGCGAGCAGGCCCGCGTCCACCCAGCCGCCGATGGGCTCGTGGGCCGGGTAGATGAACAGGTCCGGGCCGTTGTCGCGGGGGATGGCCGAGCGCAGCTTGGAGCTGTAGTTGCCGTAGGGGATGAACTGCGGGTTGAGCGGCAGGTCCGGGTGGGCGGCGTTGTAGCGCTCGACCGCCTCGAGCAGCCCCTCCTGCTCCGAGCCGCTGTAGGCGTGCCACATCAGCAGTTCGTCCGCGGCGCGCTCCTCGCCGCCACAGCCGATCTGGCCGAGCATTGCGACGGCAGCGAGCAGTCGGATGAGCCGTGACACGGCGCTACTCCCGGATCGCCTGCTCGGTGTCGGGATCGAACAGGTGGATGCGGTCCGGCTCGGCGCGCAGGCCGATGGTGTCCCCGGTGGCCACGCCTGCGGCCTCCTCGGCCTGGAGCTGGGCCAGGATGGTGGTGTCGCCCAGGCGGCAGTGCAGGTGGCTCTCCCAGCCCAGGGGCTCGATCACGTCCACGGTCGCGCGGATGGGCGCGTCGTCGCCGTCCACCCGGTGCAGGTCGTGGGGCCGGATCCCGGCGATGATCGGGCCGGCCGGGATCGTGCGGTCGACGAACAGCTGGAATCCGTCACCGGTCACGTGGCCGTCCGCGGCCTCGGCCGGCACGAAGTTCATCTGCGGCGCGCCGATGAACCCGGCCACGAACACGTTGGCCGGCCTGGAGTACAGCTCGTCCGGGGTGCCCACCTGCTGCAGCCAGCCCTGGTGGGTGACCGCGATGCGGTCGGCCAGGGTCATGGCCTCCACCTGGTCGTGGGTGACGTAGATCATGGTCGCGCCGAGCCGCTCGTGCAGCTTCTTCAGCTCCACCCGCATGCGGGCGCGCAGGGCCGCGTCGAGGTTGCTCAGCGGCTCGTCGAACAGGAACACCTTGGGCCGCCGCACGATGGCGCGGCCCATGGCCACCCGCTGGCGCTGGCCACCGGAGAGCTGCTTGGGCAGCCGGTCGAGCAGCTCGGTCAGGTCCAGCAGCTCGGCCGCCTCGCCCACCCGCCGCTGGATCTCGTCGGCGGGCATCTTGCGCACCTTCAGCCCGAACGAGATGTTCTCGGCCACGGTCATGTGCGGGTACAGGGCGTACGACTGGAACACCATGGCCACGTCGCGGTCGCGCGGGTGCACGTCGTTGACCCGGCGGTCGTCGATGCACAGCTCGCCCTCGGTCACGGTCTCGAGGCCGGCGACCATGCGCAGCAGGGTGGACTTGCCGCAGCCGGACGGGCCGACCAGGACCAGGAACTCGCCATCACCGATGCGCAGGTCGGCGCCGTGGATCACCTCCACCTCGCCGTAGCGCTTCACCACGTTACTGAATTCGACGGTAGCCACGATGCCCGGGCTTATAGCAGAACGCGCGCCGGGGTTCACCAACCTCGGCCCGGCCGGGTTCCATAGGGAGACGGCCGGGGATCTGCTACCCTGGTCCGACACGGAACAGGAGAGCTGTGATGCGTAGACGACAGGGCTGGCGGCGAGGGATCTGGTGGATGTCGATGCTGGCGGGCGTCGTGGTGCTGGCCTGCGCGGCCGAGATCGACCTGGTGGAGATCGAGCACGCCGAACAGCTGACCGTGCCCAACACCCTCCCCGGCCAGCCGATCGACGACCTGGAGCTGCCGGCCGGCGACGGGTTCGACCCCATGGAGTCCGAGGAGCTGGACAAGTACGGCGGCGCGGCCGCGGCCGTGGCCGACGTCACCCTGGTGGAGGCGTCGCTGACGGTGATCGCCGGGGAGCCCAACCTCGACTGGCTGGACTTCATCGCCTTCTACCTGGAGCAGCCCGGCGGCGACAAGGTGCTGCTGGCCCAGGCCGAGGAGATCCCGCTCAACTCCGAGTGGGTGCCCCTGAGCGTGCACGACGACGTGGACCTCACCGACTACATCGGCGACGGCAAGCTGCTGCCGAGCGTCAAGGTCACCGGCGTCGTGCCGGACTCGGAGACCGAGATCGAGATCGCCTTCGTGATGTCCATGGGGGTGTCGGTGGCCGACACCTGCGCGCAGATCTTCGGCGCGGAGTGATCCCGGCGGCTACTGCTCGGCGCGTTTCTTGATCGCCTTGAGCATGTCCTTCAGGCCGCTCTTCGCCAGGTACTCGCGGATGGCCTCGGGCATGCGGCGGCCGGAGTCGGTGTCCGCCAGGTAGATGAAACGCGAGCCTCCCTCGATCAGGTCCGACGGGATCACGTGGTAGTAGCCGTCGGCCTTGACGATGTCCGAGTCCTCGTCCGGGTCGAGCGAGAACCAGAAGTACGACGTGGACGCGTTGTAGCGGTAGTGGTTGTACCAGGTGATGTCCATGCCCAGCACCTGGATGTCCCACCGCGCCTTGATCTGGCGCCAATCGCCTTCGGTGGCGTCGTAGTAGACCTCCATCGCCTTGGCCGGCTTGTTCTCGGCCAGCCGCGCCTCGAGGTCGAGGATCTCCTCCCACACGCGCGACGGGGGTGCGTCGATCTCGATGAAGCCCAGCACCATCTCCGAATCGAGGTCGGTGTGGATCACGATCTTGCCGGCCAGCAGCTTGGTCTCGTCCTCCTCGCTCAGGTCTGGCGGCGTGGGCGGTGAGGTGGGGATGCCCGCCAGCGCGGGGAGGGCCAGGAACAGGGCGATCGGGGCGGTCGTCAGCAACCACAGGAGTCGTGTCATCGGTGTTCTTTGCTCCACGCGCGCAGTGTAGACCATGGACGGTGCGGCGGCGTCCCCATTCGACCGGGTGTCAATCGGTGACCTTGGCCTCGGCCGAGGTCACGGTGTTGTGCATCAGCATGGCCACGGTCATCGGCCCGACCCCGCCCGGGACCGGGGTGATGGCCGAGGCGATCTCGCTCACGGCGTCGAAGTCCACGTCCCCGACCAGGCGGGTGCCGCGGGGCGCGGTGGCGTCCTCGACGCGGTGGATGCCCACGTCCACGACCACGGCGCCGGGCTTGACCATGTCCG
>CAZXHG010000002.1:86368-111528 GCA_964639985.1 uncultured Rickettsiales bacterium | reverse complement strand
GCAGTTGTCCACGTCTCCGCAGACGCCGTCGCCGTCGATGTCGTCGTCCGCGTCGAAGGGGCAGTCGTCGCAGGCGTCGGGCATGCCGTCCGCGTCCGCGTCCAGCGAGTCGTCGCCGGTCGGGCACACGTCGCACACGTCACCGGTGCCGTCGCCGTCGGTGTCGGCCTGGTCGGTGTTGGCGTCGTCCGGGCAGTTGTCGAAGTCGTCGCACACGCCGTCGAAGTCGCCGTCCGTGCACGGGTGCTCGGTGGTGTTGGTCTGGAACGGGGCCGGCAGGTCCGGCGAGTCCAGCACGCCGAAGTTGTACACGGCGTCCGCGTCGAGTTCGAAGTCCACGATCGCGCTGAATCGCACCTCGGCCATGTCGCCGGGGCTCATGGTGCCCACGTTCCAGGTGATGGTGCTGCCAGCGTCGCAGGGAATGGCGTCGCACACGCCACCGTCCAGGGGCACCGCGTCGACCAGGGAGGGATCGACCACGTCGGTCACGACCACCGAGGTCAACGACACCAGCCCCACGTTCTCGAAGGTCAGGGTGTAGTCGATCAGGTCGCCGTTGCTCACGTCGGTCCCGCTGGCCGGGGCGGCCAGCTTGCTGCCGGACAGCAGCGGCGTGGGTACCGGGTTGATCGCGCCGCTCTTCAGTGGGGAGTTGTGCACCTCCAGGATCTGGATGTCACCGAATCCCAGGCCGCCGAAGGCCGCCTTGTCGATCTGGAACTCGTAGACCTGCTCGTAGATCCACGGGGAAGCCGGGTCCGCGGTCGTACCCTCGTCATAGGTGTTGGTGGGCGTGCGCGCCGGGCTCTCGATGAGCCGATCCGGGTAGAGGTACGGGGTGGTCTGGAAGTTCCACTCCAGGGAGGAGGAGGCGTCCACGATGTACGTGCCGTCGCCAGCGACCAGGTACCCGTCCGCGCCGTCGATGCCGTCACAGACGATGTCGTCGTTGGCGAACGTGGCGTAGTCGAGGAAGAAGTCCAGGGCCAGGGTGCCGTTCGTGTCGTACAGCTGCACCTCGATGTGGTCGCTCTGGTACAGGTCCTTGAGCACGTGGTCGCGGCCGAGGGTCCAGCCGATGCCGTTGACGCCGTACGAGTTGTCGCTGAGGTGCACGGACTGCGCGAAGGCGAAGTACACGTAGTCCGCGTCCTCGTAGAAGTACAGCAGGCCCGCGAAGTCACCTGTCATCGAGTCCAGCGTGTACGTGATGCCGCTGATCAGGTACGGCTCCTCCACGACGCCGGTGACCGGGTCGGCCACGTAGCCGTCGATCACGGGCGCGGGCGAGAGCTGGAGCTGGGCGTTCGCCGGCAGCGTGAACGCGAGCATCACCACCGCGACGAGCAGGGCTGCGCCCCGCTGGTGCATGCGTTGGATCCCGTTCTTGGATGGACAGGGACAGGTGAAACTCGCGTTCATGGCTCCTCCGAGGCCTCGAGGTTGCTACCCAACCCCCCTCGAGAACCGAACACACGTGCCCATCCCCACACACAGTGGTCGATCTCCGTCGCTGAAACTGCGTCGATTCCGCGAACCCTCCTCCCGCACCGGGGAACCCTACCCGGGGTGCGAGAGGTCTCCGAAGCGGAGTCCGAACGCCTGGTGCAACCGTCGACTCTCCGCTCCCGCGTTCATGAAGCTACCTGTCCGAGCTCGTCATATCCAAGCAAAAAAAACGCTGTAAAACCAAAGTCCCATGAGGGTTTTGAGGCTCCTGTGGAAATTGAGGTTTGAGGGGGCGGTGGCACGCGTGCACCCGAGCAGAACTGGAT
Organism: uncultured Rickettsiales bacterium; assembly: GCA_964639985.1. GTDB lineage: Bacteria > Myxococcota_A > UBA796 > UBA9615 > CAYRNR01 > CAZXHG01. Next base: position 109,750 of record CAZXHG010000002.1, on the reverse strand, counting down.
CGCGCGTTCCATCTTCTTCCAGGTCAGGGCGGGTCCTGCGTGAAGGTGGGATCCGCCACCGGCCGGTCGAGGTCGAAGGCCGCGCACATCGGCTCGCGGTGCACGACGGTGAAGTGTCGTGCCAGCTCCTGCACGGCCAGGGGGAAGGCAGCCACGCTGACGGTCTCCTCCTGAAACACGACCACGAAGCGGTAGCCGAGCTCCCGCAGCTCGGCCAGGTCCTCCTCCGCCCAGGCCACGGTGGAACGGCGGCCCCGGCTCAGGTCGTGCATCGAGGCCACCAGCCGGTTGCGGGCCGCGAAATCCTGGAACCCGAGCGGCTGCAGCCGGACCGGGTCGAAGCCGTGGCCGCCCACCAGCAGCTTGCGGCCGTGGAAGGTCTGCTCGATGCGGTGTGACGAGCAGCCCTCGAACGGCAGCACCACGAGGTGCCCCTCACCCAGGGCATCGAGGACCTCGTACACCGCAGGCTGGCGGTGGGCGCCCACGGGCAGGGGCACCATGCCGGACCGCAGGGTCTCGGCCAGCAGCAGCAGCACGCCCGCGGCCGGCAGCAGCCGCCACGCGGCGTGGCCCTTGCGGCGCTGCAGGGCCATCCACAGGTACCCGGTGGCCAGGGCCAGGCCGAGGTAGAACACCACCAGCTGCTGGTAGGGGAAGTTCAGCCGGGACATGAACGGCACGCCCACGAACGCGGCCATGTACGGCGCCAGGACGGGGTTCGCCTCACCCATGTGGATCAGCGGACCCAGGCTCATCACCCAGGCTACACCCATGCCCCCACCGAGCAGCAGCCGGCGCCGCCGGCCCAGCCACAGGAACGCCGCCACCAGCACCAGCGCCCCCCACGGCAGCATGACGACGTCCCCGGTCTCGTACGGATCGACCGAGCGCTTCAGCGGGTGCAGCACGCCGCGCATCATGGGCGTGCGCCCGAAGTAGTCGTAGATCGCGGTGCCGGGCGGGGAGTACTGCTCCTCCAGGGTGGAGAACCCGGGCCCGTGCACGAACCCGGGCATGGGCTCGTCGCTGCCGAAGCCGCCGAGGATGGGCGCCAGCAGCGGCAGCACCAGCACCGTGCAGACGACTCCGGCCACGGCGAGCCGGGCCGCGAAGCGCTTCCAGCCACCCGCCGGGCGTCGGACCAGTAGCAGCCACGCCAGCACCGGCGGCAACATGAACAGGCCGTAGTACCAGTACGACAGCGCGGTCAGGGCCGTGCCCACGCCGGCGAGCACGGGCCAGCCCCAACCCGGGCGGCGCCGGGTCAGCGACAGGCCCAGCACCATCAACGGGATCGGCCAGAGCATGTCGTTCTTGATCTGGCCGGTGGCCGCCTGCAGCAGCACGTAGGGGTTGAACGCCCACACCAGCGCGCCGAGCAGCGCGGGCGCGGCCCTGCCGCGGAACAGGTGCAGCCCCAGCGGCACGAAGGTGGCCACGTTGAGCGCCAGGATCAGCACGCACAGCAGGTTGAACGAGGCGGGCCAGCCGAACAGGCGCCACAGGGGGTAGGCGAGGATCGCGTCGAGGAAGTTGGCCCCGGTCTGCGCGCCGAGGTCGAGGCCCCACGGATGGTAGGCCATGTCCGTGTGCAGGGGGGCGTGGCCCTCGGCCAGGGCCGAGTGGATGATCCAGTAGTACCACTGGGTGCCGGTGGAGTCCGCGGCGTCGCCGCCCACGTACGCCACCGCGTCGTCGATGGGCGACGGGCGCAGCGCGTTGCTGCACAGCACCAGCGCGCCGGCCAGGCCGATGGCCAGGCCCACACCGGTCCATGCCAGCGTGTGGCGCCACGTGCGCGTCGGCTCGGCTCGTCCCCTCGTCACGCCCGTGTCACCCCTCCTCGCCAGGCCCCTCTCCGCCCTCCGCCGAGTCGTCGTCTCCTTCGTCGATCGGTGGTGCCACCCCGGGGAGCCACCCCGCGGCCACGATGGCCTCGGCCATGGTCTGGGCATAGAGCCGGTGGCCGGCCGGGCTGGGGTGGATCGGGTCGTCGGCGTCGCCCCGGTACAACCCGGCCACGCAGGCCTGCCCCTCGCCCGCGGGATCGCGCGCTTCGTCGGAGAGGCACGCCCTCCCGCGCGAGTTGACGGCGGCGGCCACGTCCGCGATCGGCGTCCCGGTCTCGGCCGCGACCCGCCGCATGACGTGGTTGTAGCGCACGCTCTGGGCCCGGCAGCGGTAGGCGTCCCAGACTCGCGAGTCGGCGAGGTTGCCCTCCACCTCCTCGGCCGGGCCGTCGATGGCCGCGGCCAGCACGCCCTTCAGCCGCTCGCAGGCGTGCTCCATGGCCGCGGCGGCGTCATCCTCCGGCAGGGTCCACGCCCCCTCGTGCAGCGCGGTCAGCGCCGGCTGTACGACCGCGGGCTCGCCATCGGCGGCGGGCAGGGGCAGGTGCAGCGGCTGGACCACCAGCAGCAGCGCGATGTCGTGCTCGGCGCACACCTGTACGAAGCGGTGCAGGTTGGCCTCGTAGCGGTCGGCAGGCACGCGCGCCTCGAACCCCAGGGACAGGCCGTGGGCCTCGGCCCGGGGGCCAGCCAGCCGGCGCAGCAGGGCCAGCACGCCGCGCTTGTAGAGCATGAACGAGTAGCTGCGGGCCGTCCCGTTGGTCAGCTTCACCCGCCACGGCGAGTCCGGCGGCATCTCGTGGTCGGGAAGTCCGTCGTTGCGAAAGAACCGCAGCCGGTCGAGGTCGTTGACCACGTAGGGCACGGTCACGATGTCCGGCTGCAGCTCCAGGCCGATCTCGTCCAGCACGGTCAGCCCCTGGTGGGTGGTGTACCCGGGGGTGCCGGTGTCGATCACCTCCACGTCCAGGCCGGATCGCTCGGCCAGCAGCTGCTGCAGCTGGGCGGAGTAGGTCTCGGCGTAGTCCACACCCCAGCCGAAGCACAGCGACTCGCCCAGGCACAGCACGCGCAGGTCCGGCCGCTCGGTCGCGATCTCCGGGCCGCGGAAGTACGCCGAGTTGACCTGCACGCGGCCGCCCTGGAACTCGGTGTCCAGGCCGGGCTTCAGGGTCCAGATACGGGTGGCGTCGCGGCGGAACAGGCGCAGGATGTCCGCCAGCCGGTCGTCGCCTTCCAGCATGAGGGCGATGTCCGGGTGCGCGCGTGGGGCGATCTCCAGGATCGCGAACACGGCGAGGATCAGCAGCGGCACGACGCCGCGCCGTAGCCGTCCACCTGGGGCCTGCTCGGCCACGGGTTCACCTCGTCTCGGGGTCGTCCCCTTCGGACTGCTCGGCCCTGTCCTTGTCCTTGTCCTTCTCCACCTCGTTGACGATGAACGTCACCAGCGAACGGAACATGGCGTGGTAGTACTGGGCGAACCAGCCCAGGGCCTCGGAGTACAGCACCCGCAGGCGCAGCGGCAACAGCGCACCCAGCAGGCAGATCAGGAAGGCCAGGGCTCGGCGCATCGGCTCCTCGTCACAGGTAGCGGGCCAGCGGGCTGGACGCGGGATCCTTCACGTGCTGCTCGGCCAGCTCGGTGAAGCGGGCGATCTTCTCGTCGTAGAACGCCACGGTCTGCGACTCGTACTGCCCGTACTCCTTGTACGGCAGATAGTACCAGTGCACGAAGATGCGGAAGAGGATGAACTGGAAGCAGCGCGGCTGCATGGCCAGGTCGGTCTGGGTGCCCTTGGTCCGGGGCGAGTCGAAGATCCCCATCTCGTACAGCTTGCGGTCCGTGGTCTCCTTGTCGTCGGCCTCCCGCTCCTCCTTGTTCCAGAAGCCGGGCATGTTCTCGTCGCCGTCCTCGGCCATGAACGACATCTCCGACGGCCCGTCGTAGTCGAAGACCGGCGTGCGGTACTCGATGCCGAAGTGGGCGTACATGCCCTGCATGCGCTCGATCACCGCCTTCATCTGCGCCGGGTAGATGTCCATGGCCTGGTTGGCGCCGTCGCACAGCACCTCGATGCCGTGGTCGAGGCAGAACAGCAGGGCGCGCAGGTGCATGGCCAGCTTGCACATGCCGCAGGTGGACAGCACGAAGAACCCGTGGCGGCGCAGCGTGGAGAGGTAGCGGTCGTAGGAGACCCGCTTGAACAGGTCGTTGATGTCGATCAGGTGATGCTCGAAGCGGTGGCCGCCGTAGCGCGCCTTGAGCTTGTCCACGTTGATCGCCGAGTTCTCGATGTTGAAGATGCCGAAGCGGGAGAACGTCAGCAGGTGGATGTGCTCGAACTCGTCCGCGGCCAGGGCCGCGGTCAAGGTCGAGTCCGACCCCCCGGAGAACAGCACCGCTGCGGTGGACTCGGCAGCCACGTCACGTCCTTCCTGCAGCCGGGGCGACCACCCCGGCAGTCTATGATTCTAAGAACGCCGACATTATGCTGTCGACCAGGGCAGGCAAAGGAGGTGGGACCGCGGTGGCCCGCAAGCGACGGAGACGAAGCCGCAAGCCGCGCTCGACCGTGACCGTGGCGTCGGTGGCCTACTGGGGGGCGGCCATCGTGCTGCTGGGCGTGATCGTGGTGTTCGGGCCCCAGGCCATCCGCAACCTGCGCGATCGCAACACCATGCCCGAGCCCGTGTTCATGCAGCAGCTGCCCAACGGCATGTTCCAGACCACGGCGCCGGCCCGGCCCCACTACCTGATCGTGCACAACCCGGTCGAGGCCATGCGGCAGATGCGGCGCACCGTCACGTACGAGTACAGCCGCAACAACCTCGGCGGCCGTGGCGGGCACGTGACCGTGCCCAAGCCCCCGGGACGGTTCCGCGTCGTGATCCTGGGTGAATGCGTGACCTTCGGCGTGGGCGTGGCCGACGACGAGGCCTATCCGGCCCTGCTGCAGGGCCTGCTGCGGGAGCGGCTCGGCACGGACGCGATCGAGGTGGTCAACATGGGGTACATGGGGGGGACCCCCAAGCTGCTGGCCATCCCCCTCGAGGACGAGGTCGTACGCGCGGACCCGGACCTGCTGGTGCTGGCCCCGGGCGCGGCCACCATCGAGCTTCCCGAGCACACCGGCGTCGAGCCGCTGCGCGTCCAGCTGACCGAGCCGGAGTACGCGCGCTACCTCGACGAGTACCGGCAGCAGCTGAGGTCCATGCTGCGCTTCGCCGACAAGAAGGGGTGGTCCCGGTACCTGATCACGCCGACGTTCAGCACGTTCTTCGGGTTCGACGATGGCCTGCTGTACAACGCGGCGCTGGTGGAGGTCGCGGACGAGCGGGGTATCGCCTACCTGGACACAACCACCGCCTTCCGCGAGGTCGAGGCGCGTGAAGGCCTGACCCTGGAACTCGACGACGGCGTGCAGCGGGTCGTACAGCACGGCCCCGGCGGCGACGACGTGCTGCTGAAGGTCAGGTACACGGACGAGGCCAACCAGCAGCGGGTGGCGCCCGAGGTGTACGAGCTGTTCGACCGTGACCACGACGTGGCCCAGAAGCTGTTCATCGACGGCAACCACCCCAACGTGGAGGGCCACCAGCTGCTGGCCGAACTGCTGGCCGACGCCCTGGACCGGGCCGGCCTGCTGCCCGATGCCGGAGCGACGTCGGCGGAGTGATGCGGAGAGGACCGCGTTGAGCCCCAACCGTACACTGAGGCCATCTGGTTCGCTGGTGGTGCGGCTCGTGCCCGCCGTCGTGGTGGCCGCCGGTCTGGGCGCGATCGTGCTGTTCGTGTGGCTGTCGTTCTCCGACCGGGGGTTGCCGTCGTTGCCCGACGCGGTCGACGGGATCGTGGGCGGGGACGTGGCCGCGGACGTCACCCCCTATCACGGCGAATTCTACGCGTTCCACATCGCCGAACGGGGCGACCTCGTGCCCCGGCGCGAGGCCGACCTGCGCGACGTGGTCAGCGTGCTGCCGGCCATCCCGCACATCGTCGAGCTCGACGGCTCGGTGCCAGGCTGTCGCCGCGTGATCTCGTACCGCTACAGCACCAACGCGTTGATGTACCGGGGCACCCGCGAGTACACCGCAGCCAGGGACGACGACGTCTACCGCATCATCGTGCAGGGGACCGGGGTGAGCTTCGGCAACGGCGTAGACGACGACGAGGTCTACAGCCACCTGCTGGAGCAGCACCTCGCCGATCACCGCGGCCCCGACGGAGAGCGGTTCGAGGTCTACAACATGGCCGTGCCTGGTTCGCCCACGGACATCGGCGTGGACCTCACCGAGCGCATCGTGCGGGAGCTGCAGTTCGACTTCCTGGTGTTCTGCTACGGGGTCAACGACGGCCTGCCCATGTTCAACCGCTCTGTGCAGGAGTACTCGCACACCCTGCAGCGGCTGGTGGAGATCCAGAAGAACAACGGCGTGGAGATGCTGTACCTGGTCGAGCCGCGTTCCAGCTTCTACCCGTGGCCGTACGCCGAGTACCGGGCGCGGTTCGACGAGATCGTGGGCGGCGGCCACCCGGACCGGCCCGTGATCGACCTGCCGGCGCTGTTCGACGAGATCGAGATGCAGGACGGGCTGCGGCTGGAGCGCGAGCGTGGGCGGCAGCAGGTGGTGCGCTACACCGACGGCGAGCTCGAGGTGGTGTACGAGGTGGCCTACGAGGAAGTCCCCGGGCGTCAGTCCGTGTCACCGGACGTGTACGAGTTCCTCGACACGCACATCGTGGACCAGGCCACCATGATCGACGGCGTGCACCCCAACGAGCGGGGCCACGCCGAGACCGCGAGGATCCTGTTCGATTTCTTCGTGGAGCAGGGGATCGCCACGCCGGCCGAGCCCGGTGCCGACGCTCAGGGCGACTGAGCGAAGGCGAACAGCCAGGTGTCGTACCCGGTCAGCTGATCACGGGACCGCAGCGTCAGCCCGGCAGCCTCGAAGTGTGTCACCAGCGCATCGGTGGTGCCCGGCGGCTGCACGCCCATCCACTGCAGCACCACCACCCGCCCGTCGGGCGTGATCGCGTCACGGCAGCTGCGCAGGAAGGCGCGCTGCTCGGCCGTGATCTCCGGGTAGACGTAGAAGTCCAGGTGGGCCAGGAAGCAGGTCTGCGTCGATCCCGGCTCCAGCGTGGTGTCGTCGAGCCGACTGTGCACGGTCCTCACGTTGCCGTGCGGATCCAGGGCTGGATCCTGCTGCGCGCGCTGCCGCAGGTGGGCCAGCAGATCCTCACGCACGTCCAGCGCCAGCACCCTGCCCGTGGGGCCCACGGCCCGGGCCAGCTGGTAGCTGTAGTAGCCCGCACCGCAGCCCACGTCGGCCACGACCTGGCCATCGAGCGGACCGAGCAGCTGCAGCACCTCGCCGGGGTCCTCGTGCCGCACGTCCAGCTGCATGCGGACCTCCTCCTCGGTGTCGGCTGCGGCTACCGGCGTACCGTGGGTGCGGTCGAGCCACGGCGCGTCCTCGCCCAGATCCAGGCCCTCGACGAGGTCCACGTCCAGGGTCACCAGCGCGCCCGGCGCCAGGCCGATCGCCTCGGCCGTGCGGAACGCCGGGTCCGTGGGGGAGGGGCCGTTGCCGTCGGTGTCGAGGAACGCCATCAGGTGGGCCTCGCCGGTCGCGGGTGCGTCGAGCCGGAAGTGTCCTGGCGAGTCGCAGAAGTACTGGTAGGTGACGCCGCCTTCGGGATCCAGCAGGGAGAGTACGACCGGGTCGGGCCGGCCTCGAGGATCGCGGATCTCGCCCTGCAGCACGGCGCCGGTCCCCGGTGCGGGGCGCGACCCGGCGGACACCAGGGGCGATGGCGCGCAGCGCGCGTCGGACGCGACCGGGGCCACCGGCTCCTGCGGTCGTCCGCCGCACGCGCACAGCGAAGCCGTGAGCGCGATGACGGCGCTGAACCGCGATACCCACCATGATGGGAGCGAGGGCACGGAGCGCATCATAGCCAATGGGCCGTGGCCGACGTACATTCGTCCGATGGCGTGGCGCGAGATCCTGCGCAAGTCGGCAATGTCGCTGCTGGTCCTGATCGTCGTGTTCGGGGCCGTCGAGGTGTTTCTGCGCCTCGTGCTGGGGCCACCGCCGCCCCCGGTGCGGGTGTACACCATGCTGGGGCAGGTCGAGTCCTACCTCGTGGAACGGGACGGGCACGTCAGCACCACGTACCAGCACCACGAGCCGACCCCGCCGTTCCCGGCGCACGCCCCCGGGCCGCGGGTGGCGTTCCTCGGCGGCAGCAGCGTGCACGCCGGATCGGCCACGCCGGACGGTGCACCCGTGCAGGAGTTCCCGGCCGTGGTCGAGCACCTCACCGGGATCCCCTGCCTCAACCTGGGCGCGCCCGGGGCCGACTCCCACGACCTCGTGGCGATCCTCGACGAGCTGCTGGCCTGGCCCGTGACCGCGTGCGTGATCTACACGGGCCACTGCGACGTGGGCAACGCCTACTTCCTGCGTCGTTACGCAGGCCTGGGTGGCCGGGTCACGACCCGACTGCTGCCCCTGCTGGGGCGGTCCCAGCTGTTCGCGCAGCTGCACCGCCTGCTGCGACCGGTGCACGACGAGGCCGCGCCGCTGATGTCCCCCAAGGCGCGGCAGGCGGCGTGGGTCCCGCCGGACGAGGTGGCCCTGTTGCAGACGGCGTTCGAGCAGAACCTGCGCTACCTGGTGCGGCGCTGTCGCCGTGCGGGCGTGCAGCCCGTGCTGGTGGCGCCGGCGAGCAACCTGCACGGTCGCCCGGTCTGCGCCGCCCCGGATCGTGAGCCCGATTCGATGCAGCTGTGGAGCGAGGGCCTCGCGCTGCTGGAATCGGACCCCGCCGCGGGCGCGGCCCTGTTGCGCGAGGCACGGGACCACGACCCCTGCCCGGTCCGCGCCACGTCAGCGCTGGTGGATGTCGTCCGGCAGCTCGCCGCGGACGAGGTAGTACCGCTGGTCGACGCCGAGCGCGATCTGCCCCGGTCCGGCCCGGGCGGTGTGCCCGCCAGGCATCTGTTCGTGGACGACGTGCACCTGTCTGCCGAGGGACACCGGGAGCTGGCGGCGTTGATCGCCCCGGCGATCGAGGACCTCTTGGACTAGTCCCGCCCGCCGTCGACCACAGGTCTATGCACTGCGGGCATGGCCTCGAGGTGGCGGGTGTCGACGGCCTGGGACGGGTCGAGGCTCTCGACCTCGCGGTAGGCCTGCAGGGCCAGCGACGGCAGGCCGCGTGCCTCCAGCAGCTGGCCCTGGCGCAACGACAGGTGGGGGTGCTCGCCGATGAACGAGCGGGCCTCGTCGATCGTGTCCAGGGCCTTGCCGAACCGGCCCTGCTTCTCCAACTCGTCCACGAAAGACAGCCAGCCGTCGAGGTCGTCGGGGTTGCGCACGAACCGGCGTTGCAGCTCGCCCGGGTCGGACGGTTCGAGGGGAGCCTGGCCGTCGAGGTCGATGCGATCCGACCGGGACGTGCCGTGGCGGGCCGGGCCCGTCGCCGTCATGTCGTAGATCGTCAGGTTGCCGTCCGATTCGAAGCGCGGATCGCCGTACAGCACGGCCAGCCCGCGGTGGATGGAGCGGGTGGCCTCGGGCCACAGCCAGTCGTTGTTGACGATGACCCAGCGGAAGCCGAGCTGTTCCAGCGTCCACAGGTCGCCGCAGTCCACCGGTTCGCTGCGGGCGCGCGGGTTGCGTTGCCACCCCTGGATGTTGCGGACCAGGGTGTTGGTGCGGACGAACCACGCGTGGGTCTCGGGGTGCGCGAACGCCACCCACAGCCCGGACAGGATCCGCTTGCCGTGCACGCCGTGGTGGTGCATCTCGTACGACTGCCAGAACAGGGTCGGGTAGGAGCGCTCCTCGGCCATGGTCGGCTTGTGCAGCAGGAACGGGATGTTGAGGATGGCGCCGTCCGGTTCGTGGGCCAGCACCTCGCTGTAGTAGCGCGGTACTGGCGGGAAGGTGCTCAGCACGGCGGGGGAGGGGAGCATGCCGCGGGCGATGGTCTCGGCCATCACCACGCCCACCAGGCCTGCCATCACCGGCACGCGAAGTCGGGTGGGCACGCGCGCGCGCTTCAGCAGGATCCGCGCGCCCAGCGCCACCAGCGGGCACAGGCACACCGCGGTCATGAACAGGAAGCGGTAGGGGAAGCGGAAGCGGCCGAAGAACGGCACGTGGTCCAGCAGCAGGGCCGCGGGCATGGGCGCCAGCGCCGCAGTGGCGTTGGCATCCATGCCGGGGCTGCCCCGCAGGTACGGCCCGCACGACAGCACGGCGAACAGCGCCGCGCCCACGGCCCACAGCAGGCCCTTGCGTCGGGCCAGTACCAGGCCGATCCCCGCCAGCACGAGCACGGACAGGTGCAGCTGGGGCAGCAACCCGCGGTCCTTGTCCGTGTACCGCAGCCGCACCTCCAGCGGGCGGATCGACTCCTCGACCATGATCCGCTCGGTCATGGCCAGCCGGTCCAGGGTCTGGGGGACCTGCGTCAGCGGGAACGTGACCCCGGTGGCTCCGCTCGCCTCGCTGGCGCGGTCCTGGCTCAGGTAGGCGCCCACCACCGGCGACAGCAGCACCCCGAACACGGCCGCGGCCACGGCCAGCCGGATCACCAGGGAGCGCGTGAGCAGGCTGCGTCTCGCGGCCACGGACCACCCCACGGCCAGCAGCGCGAACAGCGCCAGCAGCAGGCCGTAGCCCAGAAACGAGATCGTGGTCAGTGCGAAGAACACCCCGGTCAGCGCCGGCGCCCACCACCCGGGCCTGCGCACGATGCGCAGCAGCATCCACAGCGCCAGCAGGCACCAGCCGCCGCTGTACTGGTCCATATGGCCGGCGGACAGCTCCGCGTACAGCATCGGGTTGGCCAGGAACAGGGCACCGGCGAGGAACGACGCCGCGCGATCGCCGCTGATCGCCAGGGCCAGGCGGTAGCCGGCCCACGCGGTCAGCGTTCCCAGCGCGAACACGGTGAGGTTGAAGCTCGCGACCACCCCCATCACCGCCTGCAGCGGCACGGTCAGCGCGGCGTTGAGGCATACCCCGCTCTTGATCACGAAGTCGGCCGCGCCCACCGGGAACAGCACGGTGTGCACCTGGTACGGGCTGCGGCCCTCGAACACGGAGTCCGCCAGCCAGCGGCAGTGCCAGATGTGGCCGATGAAGTCCGGGCAGCCGGCGTCGCCGACCACGGCCGAGCCGAGGTTGGGCAGCAGCGGCCAGGTGAGCACGACCAGCAGCGCGAGGTACCCCCCGACCGGCGGGATCTCGGCCAGGATCGCTTTGCCGGTGCCGGCTCGCTGCATGGGCCCTATGGTATGCTCAGACGCCCGCGAAAGCACGACACAGGGGAGACGTGAGTTGAATCCAGGCGCCCTCAGGCTGTGGCGACGGGTGCCGAAGCTGATCGTGGCGTTCGCGGTGTACGCGTTGCTGGCCACGGCGCTGGCCTGGCCCGTCGTCACGCAGCTGGACTCGGTGGTGATCGGCCACCTCGACCACCCCGGCTGCAAGGGCGACCTGTTCTACCAGTACGACATGCAGCAGCAGATGGCGGCCGGGGAGTTCCCCTCGCACCAGCGGCTGGTGACGCTCAATCACCCCGAGGGCATGACCCTGCCGCCCAAGGACGTCTTCGCGCTGCACCTGATGCTGTACGCGGCGTTCATGACCGTTTTCGGGCTGCTGGCCGCACACAACCTGTCGGTACTGCTGATGGTGGTGCTCGACGCGCTGGCCATGCACTGGCTGTTGCGCGATCGCACGGGCCGCGAGGACATCGCCTACCTCGGGGGCCTGCTGTTCGGGTTCGGCTCTTACACCATGCTCAAGGTGCAGCAGGGATTCCCGCAGAAGGCCTGCCTGTTCTTCGTGCCGTTGTTCGTGCTGTTCCTGCTGCGGGCGCTGGAGCGCAAGCAGATGCGCTGGCACCTGGCCTACATGCTGTGCTTCGTGGCGATCCTGTTCGTGTACCCGCCGTATGCGGTGTTCGACCTGGCGTTCGCCGTACCGTTGATCTTCGGCCGGTTGCTCCGCGACAGCCTGCCGCAGCGCACCTTCTTCGACGACCTGTGGCGGTTCGCCCCGTCGCTGATCGCAGTGGGGCTGCTGTTCGCCTTCGTGATGTCCACGCAGAAGGGGGATCCCACCGAGGTGTACGTGGACCTGCTGAAGTACCGCACCGAGGGCGGGTTCATGCCGCTGACCAACCCGTTCCTGTGGTACCCGTACGCCGACAGCTTCGCGGGCACCCCCCCCGCGGCGTTCATCCCGGGCATGACCCTGGGCTTCCCCGTGCTGGTGTCGTTCGTGTTCGTGCTGGCGCTGGTGCTGCGGGTGCGCGACTCCCTGCTGCTGGGAGGCATCATCGCGGGCATGGTCCTGCTGATGCTCGGCCCGTACCTGTCGTTCGGCGGTCCACCCGGTCCGAACTCGGCGCTGACGATCAAGCTGCCGTTCTACTACCTCGCCACCCTGCCGGGCGGGGGCGCGCTGCGCTACCCGATCCGGCTGTACCCCTGGGTGATGATCGCGATGCTGCTGGTCGCCTCCGGGGGCCTGCTGCGGCTGCGGGCGATGCTGGGCAAGGGGCGACGGGCACGGCGTCTGTTCAGCGCTGGCGTGCTCGGCCTGCTGCTGCTGAGCGTGGTTGAGAACCGGCTGCTGTTCCCCCAGTACCGCAGCGTCTGGTACAGCGAGCTGCCCGAGCGCACCTACTACGAGGCGATCCGCGGCCACGAGTGGGCCGCGCTGCTGCTGCTGCCACCCAAGCCGCTGACCCGTTGCGACTACCTGCTGGAGCCCATCGTCACCGGCCGCTCGCTGGTCAACGGCTACTGGGGTGGTGACATGCGCCTGCCCCTGCCCGAGGCGCGCGACGACGACGTGGTCAAGTACGGCTTCCTGTCCGACCTGACCCGGTTCCACGTGCGCTACATCGTGGTTCGGCTGGAGAACCTGGACCCCAACTACCGGCTCCGTCACCGGGACGTGCCCGCGGGTGAGCAGGCGGACCGCGGTCCGCCACCTTTCGACTGGCTGGACGCGCTGTGCGGTCCGCCGCGGCTTTGGGTGGACGTGGCCGCCGCGATCTACACCATCCCGAGGGGGTACTGATGGCCGGCGGCACGCGCCGGCTCGTGCTGCTGACCGCGCTGGCGGGGGTGGTGTACGCGGCCGTGGCCGTGGGCCTGAGCTGGCCGCTGGTGCTGGGCCTCGACACGAAGGTCCTGGGGGACGTGTCCCATCCGGGCAGCCAGGGGGACCTGTCCTTCCAGTACAACCTGCAGCGCCAGATGGAGCAGGGCCGGATCCCGGACCTGATGCACACCGACCTGCTGTGCCACCCCGAGGGCATGGACATCGACGCGCGCGTGGCGTTCTCGCTGCACCAGGCGCTGAACGTGGCGCTGATGCTGATGTTCGGGTTGCTGGCCAGCCGTAACCTCGCCGCCCTGCTGATGCTGGTGGGCAACGCGCTGGCCATGCACCTGCTGGCCCGTGAGCGCAGCGACCGGGAGCTGTTCGCCTACCTCGCTGGCCTGCTGTTCGGGTTCGGGCCCTACGCCTTCATCAAGGTGCAGCAGGGGTTCTTCCAGAAGGTGTGCCTGTTCACCGTACCCCTGTTCGTACTGCTGCTGTTTCGTGTGCTCGAGCGGGGCCGCGTCCGCGATCAGGTGCTGTGCGGGGCGGCCATGGTGCTGACCATCGCGGTGTACCCGCCGTACGCGGTGTTCAACGCCGTGTTCGGCGGGCTGCTGGTGGTGGGCCACGCCCTGGCGCGGCGAGAGATCGTGCTGCAGTCGAAGCGCTTCGTGCCGTTGACGGTGGTGTTCCTGGTCGCCTTCGCCGGCGTGGCCCTCGCCATCCGTGGCGACCCCCGCCCGGTGTCCATGGAGATGACCGAGACCACCTTCGCCGGATTCGGTGGATTCCTCGACTGGCGCTACCCGTTCCGCTGGCTGCCGTACGAGTTCACCTTCACCCACTTCCCCGCGGCGATCATCCCGGGGCTGCCGCTGGGGTTTCCCATCGGGGTGACCGTGCTGGCGGGCTTCGCCGCCCTGGTGGGGGCGAAGCGGGCGCGCCTGCTGGTGCCGATCGCGTTGCTGTTCGGGGTGGTGATGCTGCCGCCCTACCTCAACGTGGGCGGCGCGCCAGGGGAGCCGGGCGCGACCTCGGTGCCGATGCCCTTCCTGCTGCTGGGCCAGCTTCCCATGGGCAGCGTGCTGAAGTTCCCCATCCGGCTGTACCCGTGGGTGCTCATCGCGCTGGTGCTGGCCGCGGGCAGCGGCTTGCGCGTGCTGGAGGGATGGTTGGGCAAGGTCCCGGGGGCGCCGTGGCTGGCCGCGGCCGTGGTGCCGGTGGCGCTGGCGGCGGGGATCGTGGAGAACCGGCTGCTGTTCCCCGAGTACGGCCGGTTCCTGATCACCGAGCCGCGGCTGTCGGCGTTCTACGACGAGGCGGCCGACGAGGACCTCGCCGCCTGGCTGATGCTCCCACCCGAGCCCCTGTTCCCCAATGACTACCTGTACGTGGCGGTGATGACCGAGACGCCCCTGCTGAACAGCTACATGGAAGCCCCCATGCCGATGGTGGTCCCGGAGACGGAATCCAGCGAGGCGATGAAGGAGGGCTTCGTCGAGGAGCTGGATCGCATGGGGGTGCGGTACGTGGTGGTGCACGTGGCCACGGTCGACGGGGGCTACCACGGCCGTGTCCGGGGCATGGCCCCGGGCGCGGTGGTCCCCGAGAGCCTGCCGCCGTTCGCGTGGCTGGATCGCTACTGCGGGCTGCCCCGCGCATGGGGTGACGACGGCATCGTGGTGTACGAGGTGCCGAGGCAATGAACAGGCGCTGGCCGCGGGGTCTGGGCACCACGCTGGCGGGCTGGACCCCGCTGGCGGGCTACGTGGTCCTGGCCGTCGTGTTGAGCTGGCCGCTGCTGCTGCACCTGGACACCCACGTGCTGGGAGACCCCGCGCACCCGGGCCTGCGCGGGGATCTGTTCTTCCAGTACAACCTGCAGCAGCAGATGGGGGCCGGCCACTGGCCGACCCACCGCCATACCACCCTGCTGGCCTGGCCCGAGGGCCTGCCCATCGACGCCCGCGTCACGTTCTCGCAGTTCATGCTGGCCTATGTCGCGCTGATGTCCGTGTTCGACCTGCTGACCAGCCGCAACCTGGCCGGCCTGGGGTTCCTGGTGGCCAACGCCATGGCCATGCACCTGTTGCTGCGGCACCTGGTGCGGCGGGAGTCGTACGCGTGGCTGGGCGGATTCCTGTTCGGGTTCGGCCCGTACATCTTCCTCAAGGTCGACCAGGGGTTCGTGCAGAAGACCTGCCTGTTCGCCGTACCCCTGTTCCTGCTGTTCCTGGTGCGCTCGCTGCGGCGGCGCGGCTGGCTCGATCCGGCGGCGAGCGTGGCCTGCATGGTGGTCACCCTGGCCATGTATCCACCGTACGGCGTGTTCGCCGCGGTCCTGGGCGCCGCCCTGGTGGCGGCCGAGGCGGGAGCGAGCCGTCACCCAGTGCGCCGGCTGCGACGCGCGTTGCCCGTGGCCTTGGGGATCGGGATCGCGTTCGTGTGGGTCGGGCTGGCCATCCGCGATGATCCCCGGCCTGCGGCCATGGTCGTGGATACCCAGAGCTGGCGACAGTTCGGGGGATACCTCGACCCGCTGCGCCTGTTCCGCTGGCTGCCCTACCGCCACACCTTCGATCACTTCCCCACCCCGCACATCCAGGGACTGCCGCTGGGATTCCCGATCCTGCTGTCCGTGCTGGCCGTGCTCGGCGCGATCCGGGGCGGCTGGCGCGCGCGCGTGCTCCTTGGCCTGGTCGGCGTGCTGGCCGTGGTCATGATCGGTCCGTACCTGCCCATGGGGGGGCGGCCCACCGACCTCGACACCACCCTGGTGCCGATGCCGTTCCTGGCGCTGGGGCAGCTGCCGCTGGGCAGCGTGCTGAAGTTCCCCATCCGGCTCTACCCCTTCGCCCTGATCGCGCTGATGCTGGTCGCTGCCGCCGGGCTCCGGGGCGTGGAGGCGAGCCTCGCCGCCCGCCCGGGCGGCGGACGGTGGGCGCGGTGGGTGTTCCCGGCCGCGGTGGTCCTGGCCATCGTGGAGACCCGGCTGGTGTTCCCCGAGTACGAGCGCTTCGAGGTGGCCCCGCTGGAGGCGCCGACGTTCTACGCGCAGATCCACGAAGAGGATTTCGAGGCGCTGCTGCTGCTGCCCCCCGAGCCGCTGGTGTCCAACGACTACGTGCACGTGGCGGTGCTCACTGGCAAGCACCTGCTCAACGGCTACCTGGAACAGCCCGGCGCGGCCGACGTGCCGCAGACCCACGCGTCGGACGCGCAGAAGCGGGCGTTCATCCAGGAGCTCGTCGACCTGGACGTGCGTTATGTGGTGGTCTATCCAGAGGCCCTGGGCCTGCAGGCGCCGGAGCACTGGGACGAGGTGGTCTGGCCGCTGCTGGGCGATCCCTACGGCTGGCTCTCCACGTACACGGGCCTGCCCATGCTGTTTCCCGGAGACGGGATGATGGTCTACGAGCTACCTTCAGGTTGATCGAGGGAGGATCATGCCCGACGAGAAGGCCTACAACGTACCGTTCGTGCGCATCAACGACCGCCCGGTCAGCCTGCGCGACATCCTCAAGTCCATGGTCGACGCGCACGCGAGCGACTGCTACCTCAAGACCGGTGAGTCGGTGGTGTTCAAGGTGGACGACCAGGTGGCGCGCTACCAGACCGACCGCATCACCGACAACCACATGCGCCAGCTCATGGCCGCGTTCTTCACCACCATCGACGGCGAGCGCTTCCAGCGGCGGCGCGAGGCCGATGTCGTGCACGCCGAGGCGGACACCCGCTACCGCATCCACATCGCCACCGGCAACACGGGCGTGTACTGCGTGATCCGGCGCATCTCCCAGGACATCATGGCCCTCGACCAGCTCGGATTGCCCGGCAAGACCGTGGAGTCGATCAAGAAGCTGCGCAGCGGGCTGATCCTGATCTCCGGGGCCACCGGCCAGGGCAAGACCATGTCCGCGGTGTCGATCCTGGACCACATCGCGCAGACCCGTCCGGCCACGTTGCTCACCCTCGAGGATCCCATCGAGTACGTGTTCCAGGACAGCAAGGGCATGTTCCTGCAGCGGGAGGTGGGGCTGCACGTGGACTCGTTCGCCGACGGTGTGCGCTCGGCGCTGCGCGAGAACCTCGACGTGATCTACGTGGGCGAGATGCGCGAGCCCGAGACCATCGAACAGGTGCTCAAGGCCGCGGAGATGGGTCACCTGGTGGTGTCCACGATCCACGCGGAGGACACGATCTCGGCGCTGTCGCGGGTGGTCGGCTCGTTCACCGCCGAACACCACTCCCGCATCCACTACACCCTGTCGGCGGGCCTGGCCGCGGTGATCACCCAGCGGCTGCTGCCCGGCCGACGGGACGACAAGGTCGTGCTCGGCGCGGAGGTCGTGTTCCCCACCACCGCGATCCGATCGGTGATGCGAACCGGGGAGATCACCAAGCTGTCGATCTACCTGGGCCAGCCCGGGTCGGGTGTGTCGTATCGCGAACACCTGCACGAGCTGTACGGCCAGCACCGGATCACGGGGCACGTGCGCGACACCGAGCTGGCGGCCTACGCCCAGCGCATGGGTGGCGCGGACGTGAAGTAGATCTCCTCGTTCATTTCTTCGATCTGGCCCTGGTCCTGCTCTTCGCCCTGGCCTTCTTCGCCCGGGTGCTCTTCGTCCCGGCTCCCGCCTGGCGGTGCCGGGCCAGGCCGAGGGTGTGCTCGCTCTCGGGCTTGCCCGGGGCGATCGCCAGGGCCTCGGTCGCGTGGGTGATGGCACCCTCGAGGTCGTCGAGCTGCAGGCAGACCTCGGCCAGCGTGTCGAACACCGCGTCCTCGAATCCCGAGCGTGCCCCGGCGGGCGCATCCAGGCAGGCCTGCAGGCACTCCCTGGCCGCGTCTCCCTCGCCCATCTTCCCCAGGGCGGCGCCGCGGATCCACAGACCGTAGGCCTGCTGCGGTGCCCGCGCCAGGATGGCCCCCGTGGCGTCGAGCACCGTGGGCCCGTCGTTGTGCAGGTGGGCCTGGAACACCAGGTCGGCGGCTGCATCCATGTCGTCGTCGTGCAGGCCTTCGAGCAGTCCGAGCAGCGCCGCGCGGGCACGATCGGCCTGGGAGCGGGTGTACAGATCGCCGATGCGCGCGCGCGCCAGCGTGACCACCGCGTCGAGGTGACGCTGCAGCGGTTCGGCCGCTGGTGCGCCGCCCTCTCCGGTCAGGGCGAGACACGCCGCGCGTATCGCCGGGGGGGCCCCCTCGGCCGCACCGCGCTGCAGCACGCCGCGGGCCAGCGGGCGTGCCAGGTCGAGCTCGCCCGCGTCGAACAGGCGCTGGACCAGGTAGGTACGGTCGAACGCCAGATCGGGCTCGGAGGTCGCGATGCAGGCACGGATCGCGCGGGCCGCCTCATCCGGTCGCCCCAGGTCGAGCAGGGCCAGCGCGCGGATCTCGAGCATGCGGCTGGGCGGTGTGTCGGCGAGCGCGAGCGCCGCGTCCGCATGCTCGAGGGCCGCAGGGGCTGCGTCGAGGGCGTGGTGTCGTTCGGCGAGCAGCCCCTGGAGCGGTGCGCGCTGGTCCTCGTCGAGCCAGGCCAGGTCGTCCAGGGCGGCGACGGCGTCGTCGTCCCGCCCCAGCTCCAGCAGCGTGGTCACCAGCAGCCGACCGAGCATGTCCACGGCCGCGTCGGCCGGGCGTGCCCCGGTCCGGGCGGCCGCCTGGAGCAGCTGCCCGGCGCTGTCGATCGCGGCCTCCCGGTCCCCCAGGTCGAGCTGCGTGTGGACCAGGTACGCCAGGTTGAGCTCGCCCAGGTCCGCGGCGCGCGCGATCCCGGCCTGGATCGCCTCCAGCGCCTCGGCCGGGCGTTCCAGGGCGACCGCCGCCTGAGCCATCAGCTCGTGGCAGCGCGTGCCCGCCACCCCGTGCTGCAGCGCCTCGCCCGCGTGACCCAGCACGGCCTCGTGTTCACCGGCAGCGTGGGCCCGCTCGGCGTTCTCGCCGAGGTGGGCGCGGAGGAAAGCGAGGGCCGCCTCGTGGTCCGGTAGCCGTGCCAGCACCGCGCGCGCGGCGTCCGCACGGGCCCCGTCGTCTGGCCAGGGCAGGGCGTCGTGACGACCGGCCAGGACCTCGCGACCGGGAACGTCGAGTGCGGTCAACGCGTCGGCCAGGGCGGCCAGCGCCTGGTCGGTGCGTTCCAGGCCGAGCAGCGCGTCCACCTGGCGGATCGCCAGGTCGGTCCGGTCGGGCTGATCCTCTTCGCCGACGCTCCCGCTGGCGCCCAGCAGCTGACCGGCGCAGGTGACCACGCCTTCGAGATCGCCGAGCTCGGCCAGGGGCTGGAGCAGGTACACGAGGTTGACCTCACCGCGGGCCGCTCCGCGCTCGATCCCCGCGCGGATCGCCTCGCAGGCCGCGTCCTCGCGGCCGAGGGCCAGCGCGGACTGGGCGATCAGCTCGTGATCGCGGGTGCTCCCGTCGCCGAGCTGCAGGCTGGCCCGGGCGTGGCGCAGGACGGCGTCGTGGTCGGCCAGCGCGTGGCTGCGTTCGGCCAGCGCACGGCGGGCGCCGCGGGCGAAACGCAGCGTGGCCTGGTGCCCTGGCGCGCGCTCGAGCACCGCGGATGCCGCGTCGGCGGCGGCCTCGTCGTCGGGCCACGGGATCGCGCCGAACAGGTCGGCGATCGCGGACAGGTCGTCGTCGTGCGCGCAGTCCAGCAGCGTGCTCAGCAGATGCTGCGCCTCGGGGCTGCGACCGCCGGCGCACAGGGCCGCCAGGCGCGTGCGGGCGAGGATCAGGGCTGACGCACGGTGACCGCCGAGGCCGGGGATCGGCGCGGCCGACCCGCCCGCGAGCACCTGCGAGAGGCTCGTGACCGCGGGCTCCACGTCCGCCCCTGCCAGCCGCGAGGTCAGGTCCAGCACGCCCTCGTTCGCGGCCCGGGCACGCCCCGCCTCCAGCACCAGCTGGTACAGGTACGCCAGGTCCAGTACCCAGGCGTCCGGAGCCGATGCCAGGCAGGACCGGGCCGCCTCCGCGGCCTCGTCCGGACGGTCCAGCGCCACCAGCGAACAGGCCCGGATCTCGTGGGCGCGGGTGGGGGTGTGATCCTCGTACTGCAGCGTCACGTCGGCCAGCGCGAGCGCCTCGGCCGGCTCGCCGGCGTCGAGCTGTAGCCCGGCCAGGCGCACGTGCGCGTCCGGCGCGAAGAAATCGTCCCCAGCCGAACGCACGCACTGGTGCAGATCCTCGACCGCGGCCGGGGTGTCGCCCGACTCCTGGTGCGCGCGCGCCCGCAGCCACAGGGCGCCTGCATGATCCGGCCGGCGCTGGAGTAGCGTGGCCGCCACGTCCAGGATCGCTGCCGGGGGGAGTCCGTCGGCCAGCTCCAACGCGAGCGCGTCGGCGATCGCCAGGTCGTTGGTGTGCAGGCCCGCGAGGGCACCGCGCAGCCGCGTGGCGGCCTCGTCGGTCTGGCCTGCCCCGACGAGCAGGTGGAGGTGGTGTCGCAGCAGGGTCACCATCGGTTCGGCGTGCTCGCCGAGTGGTGCGCTGTCCAGCGCGTCGCTCCCGGGCGCGCCGAGCACCGCGGCGGCCAGCGATCCGACCCCCGCGCCGCCCTCGGCGAGCCGGACCAGGAGCTGTTCGGTGAGATCGAGCACGGCAGGTCCAGCGGCCTGCTCGGCGGTGGCGTGCAGCAGCCACAGCAGCGGGGGCACGGCCCTGGCGGGGAGGGACTCCGCGCCGTCGCTCAGCGCGGCGATCGCTCCGTCTGCGTCGCCCCCTGCGAGCAGGGCCTGCACCTTGAGCTGCAGCTGACGTCCAACGGTCGACGGCGTGTCGGGCGCGGCGTCCACATGCTCGATCACCCGTTCGAACTCCCCTTGCCGCAGGTGGAGTTCGGCGAGCAGGGTGTGCGCGTCCTCGTCCAGCTCGGCCTCGACCGCGGGTTCGGCCTCGATGAACGCCTCCAGGTCCTCCACTGCCTGCTCGATCTGGCCGAGGGCGGCGCGCGCGGATCCCAGCAGCCACAGGCACTCCGCGTGCTCCGGCAGTCGCTGCAGGGCCAGCTCTGCCAGCTCCACGACGTGATCCCAGTCCTCGGCCGTGTGGGTCTCGAACAGCAGGTCGACCACGGGCTCGAGGTCGCGTGCGGTGGACGCGGTGAGCAGACCCCGCAGCACGGTCGCGGCCTCGTCGTTGCGGCCACAGCGGTACAGGGCCTCCACGCGGCAGCGCACCAGCGTGTGCATCGGACCGAGGTCGGCGCCGAGGCCAGCGGGCTTCGCCGGTGGGTCTCCGCCAGCCATCGCCCCGGCGAGTGAGCGGACTGCCCGGGGGGCGCGGCCCCGTCCGCAGGAGGTGGTCGCCAGTGCGGCGAGGTCTGCGGCCGGCTCGGGTGCGTCGACGTCGAGCAGTTCCCGCAGCAGGTAGGCGTATTGCAGCGGTTCGCGCCCGCGGCTGTCGGACAGTCGCCGTCGCAACGCTTCGACTGCGGCGTCGACGTGATTGGCAGCCAGGGCCGCGAGCACCAGCAACTCGACGCTCGGACCGCGGGTGGGATCGATCGACAGGGCTGCAGCAGCGCGCTGCTGCGCGGTGTCGGCGCGCTGGCCGGCCAGGTGGAGCTCGGCGAGCGCGTCGTACAGGTCGGCGAGGAACGGCTCGTCGTCGGCCACGGCGCGGCAGGCCTCGAGATCGCGCAGCGCCTCGTCGGCCGCGCCCTCCACGGCGCGAGCCTTGCCCCGCGCCCACAGGGAGGGGCCGTGGTCGGGCATGCGGTCGAGCAGGGCGCTCGCAACCTCGATCACGGTGGCCTCCGCAGCCCGGTCCACGAACGCCGCCGGGAGGTGCGCGAGGCCGGCCAGGGCGCTGTCGTCTGCAGCGGCCAGGGCCTCGGCTGCTGCTGCTGCAGCCTCGTCCACGCGCCCGTCCTGCAGCAGGGCCTCGATCCGGATCGCGTGCGCAGCGGATGCCACGCCCCGGTCCGCGATCGCGACGTCGGCGTGGTGCAGGGCCCTGGCACCGTCACCGCTGGCGAGGTGGGCCGCGGCCAGCGCGCCGTGGAGTTCGTGGTCCTGCACCTCCCGCCGTGTGGCCGCGATCGCGAGGCAGCTCTCCAGGTCCTCCACGGCCCCCGTCGGATTTCCCGTGTGCGCGCGCGCCGTCGACCGCAACCACAGGCACCGTGCGTGGTCCGGGGCCACGGCGAGCACGCGGTCGGTGAGGTCGAGCACGGCGAGGTCGTCGCCAGCCTCGGCCAGTACGGAGGCCATGCTCGCCGCAGCGGCTGGAGCCTCGGACGCGCCCTCCCTGAGGCGCGCCACCACCGCAGTGACCGCCTCGGCTGTACGTCCGGCTGCCAGCAGCATGGTGGCCAGGCTCGCCTGGATCTCCGTGTCGGCCACGTCCAGCCGCCGTCGATCCCCCGCGCGGCACGCGCGGAGGTCCTCGATGGCACCGGCCAGGTCGCCCAGACGGGTGCGCGCGCTGGCTCGCAACCACAGGCACAGGGGCTCGTCCGGTTCGATGTCGAGCACCAGGCTGCAGACCGCGGCCAGTGCCTCGGCGTCGCCCTGTTCCTCGAAGAGGTTGGCCAGACTCGCCGCTGCGTTCACGTCCTCCGGGCTCCCGGAGCCGAGGCGCGTGGATACGGCGAGCATGGCCAGCTCGAGGTCTCCTGTCGCGAGCAGGGCACGGACCTTCAGTTCGACGGCATGCTCCCGCCCGCCGTCGTCCGCGGCTGCCAGGTCGGCGAAACCGAGGGCCTGGTCCGGCGCACCGGCGGCGAGGTGCGCGCGCGCCAGCGCGGCGTGGAGCTCGGCGGTGGGGACATCTCGGCGGTCCTCGTCGACCGCCAGGCAGGCCTCGAGGTCGACGACGGCCCCCCCGTGGTCCCCGGCCTCGGTGCGCGTTCCCGCGCGCAACCACAGGCAGTGGGGTTCGTCTGGCGTCGCGTCGAGTACGCGGGTGCACACGTCGGCGAGGATTCCCGGGGTGGCGAGGTCGGCGAACAGGGCGGTGAGGGCGACACAGGCGGCCCCGGCGTCGATCCGGTCGGCCACGACCTGCACGGCGGCGTCGAGGTCGCCGCTGGCGATCAGGGCGCGGATGCGAAGCTCGGTTGCGTGCTCTCCGACCGCGTCGTCCGTGGTCGCCAGCGCGGCGTGTTCGGCCGCGGCCTCCGCGTCACCGGCGGCGAGAAGCGCACGGGCCAGCGCGGCGTGGATCTCGGCGGTGGGGATCTCCCGGTGGTCCTCGTCGACCGCCAGGCAGGCCTCGAGGTCGACGACGGCTCCTGCGTGGTCCCCGGCCTCGACGCGCGTCTCCGCGCGCATCCACAGGCAGCTGGGTTCGTCTGGCGTCGCGTCGAGCATGCGAGCGCACACGTCAGCGAGGATCCCCGGGTCGGCGAGGTCGGCGAACAGGGCGGCGAGG
>CAZXHG010000002.1:0-86268 GCA_964639985.1 uncultured Rickettsiales bacterium | reverse complement strand
GGGATCTCGCGGCGGCGCTCGTCGACCGCCAGGCAGGCCTCGAGGTCGGCGATTGCGCCGTCGTGGTCCCCCTGGCGTAGCCGCGCCCCCGCCCTCAGCCACAGGCACTGCCCCTGGTCGGGGAATCGCGCCAGGATCGCGTCGAGCACGTCCACCAGCATGGCGTCGTGGCCGGGCGCGGCCACGGCCGACGTGATGCCGGAGACGACTGCTGCGTCCACTGCCGTGTCGCCGGCCATCAGGTCGCGCACGGTCTGCACCACGTCGTCGTCGCGACCTCTCATGGCCAGGGCGCGGATCCGGATCGTCGCGGCGTGGTGTCGCGTGGCATCCAGCCGCAGGGCTCGACTGGCCTGGTCGATCGCCTCGTCCAGGGCTTCGGTGGCCAGGAGCGCATCGGCCAGGGCCTCGTGTAGCTCCGCAGGATCGACATCGATCCGGTCCGGGGCTGCCCGCACGCATGCGCGCAGGTCCTCGATGGCCGCGGCCTGTTCTCCTCGCGCCGAGAGGGCTCGGCCCCGCAGCCAGCGGACGGGCGGCACGTCCAGGTCGCCCGTCAACACGGTGTCTGCCGCGGCCACCACGGCCTCGGGTGCGGCGCTGGTGGCGATGGTCGCGACCAGGTGGGCGACCTCGGCTGGGTCGTGCTGTTTCGCGGCCCGTTCGATGGCGGCGACCGCGTCGTCGGCCTGGCCACGTCCGACCAGGATCGCGACCTGGAGGTCCGTGGCTGCGAGGTGGGTCCTGGGGTGGGCCAGGGCGGCCTGTACGTGTTCCTCGGCCCGATCGGGCGAATCGGTTCGTGCCAGCAGCTCGGCCAGGGCCAGGTGCACGTCCTCGGCAGGTGGCGAGCCGTCGGTGGAAGCCAGGCACGATTCCAGGGCCGAGATGGCCTCCGGGGCCTTGCCGAGCGAGGTCAGCGCGGTGGCGTGCAGCCACAGGGTTGGTGGGTGCTCGCCCAGGCGGGCGAGCACCGCCCCGGTCAGGTCGAGCGCCGGGCCGAAGAGGCCTCGCGCGAGGGGTTCGGCCGCGAGGTCGGCCAGCAGGGCCAGGTCCTCGGGCTCGGCCACGGCCACGATCGACCCCATCGCACGCTGGGCCTCGTCGACCTCCTCCAGCTTGTACAGGGCGCGGACCCGGGTACGGGCCAGCGTGGCCACGCCACCCTGGTGCGGGTGCAGCGCCCCCGCGGCCTGAACCACGTCAGGGGAGCATCCCAGGGCCGCTTCCAGCACCGTGCGGACCGCGGCGGGCACGGCCTCGTGGCCCGCGAGGCGACTCATGATGCGCTCGGCCAGGTCCAGCGCCACGTCAGCCTGGTCGCCCCGCAGCATCAGCGCGGGCAGGGACGCCAGGGCGAGGCCGTCGGCCCCCCCGGTGGCGTCGATGGCCGCACGGATGGTGTCCGCCGCGGTGCGGCCATGGCCCATGGCCAGGCTGGCCCTGGCCGTCACCTCGACGGCGAGCGTGCGCCCGGGCCCGGACTCGAGAGCCTCCATGGCGAGACGGGCCGCCGCCCGGTTCTCCCCGCGCCGAAGGTGCTGCGCGGCCAGCGCCTCGCAGAGGTCGGCGGCAAAGGGCGCCGCGGAGTCGTGGGTCACCTCGTGGCATCGCTGCAGGTCGTCGAACGCCTCGTCATCCCTGGCCAGCGCCTGCAGCGCGATCGCCCGCTGCCACAGGATCGCCGGGTGGTCCGGCAGCCGCTCGAGGAACCGGACCGACAGGTCGACGACCTCCTCCCACGCCCGTGCGTCGCCGAGGCCGCTCACCAGATCCGCGATCCCGGCGACGTCCTCGTCGTCGGCCGTCTCCAGCATCCGCTGCAGCGCAAGGGCCGCCTGTTCGACCTGCCCGGTGCCGAACAGCGCGGCCGTCCTCGCCCGGACCAGGGACATCACCCGATCGCGGTGCTCCCCCAGGGGCCCAGCTTCCACGGCACCATCGAGTCCGAGACATGCCGCAGCGAACGAGGCCGTCGAGGAGAGGGCTTCACCCCGCGCGATCGGAGCGAGCAGGGCGTCCGCGGCCTGGAGGGCCATGTCGTGGTGGCCATGGGACCGGAGCAGGCCAGGCGCGTGCGCCAGATCCAGCAGGTCGAGGTCGCTGGCCTGGGTCGCGAACGCCTCGATCGCGGCCGTGGCCAGCGCTGCCTCGTCCAGGGCGAGCAGCGAGCGCACCTCGACCTCGGCGGTGTGGCTCCCGCCCGGGGCGAGGCGAGCCCCGCGGGTCGCGTGCGCACGCGCCCGCGCGTAGTCACCGACGCGCAGGTACAGCCCGGCCAGGGCCTCGTGGATCTCGGCGTCGTCGATGTCGTGTTCCCCGTCCCGGGGGGCGTCCAGGCAGGCCTCGAGGTCGACGACCGCGTCATCGGTACGATCCAGGTGGTCGCGGGCCGTGCCCCGCAGCCACAGGGCCAGCGCGTGATCCGGCCACGAGTCGAGCAGGCGGGACGCCGTGTGATCCGTGGCCCGCCAGTGGCCTGCGGCGTGCAGCGAGGACACCAGGTTGACCACGTCGTCCGGCGACCGTTCGTCAGGTCCGTCGATGACCTCGCCCACGAGGGCCACCGCGTCCTCCAGCCGTCCCA
Organism: uncultured Rickettsiales bacterium; assembly: GCA_964639985.1. GTDB lineage: Bacteria > Myxococcota_A > UBA796 > UBA9615 > CAYRNR01 > CAZXHG01. Next base: position 83,681 of record CAZXHG010000002.1, on the reverse strand, counting down.
GGGCGAGCCGGGCGCGCAGCAGGATCTCCTGGGCGTGCAGGCCGCCGGGGTCGGCGCTCACCGCCTGTTCTGCGTACTGGTCGGCCAGCTCGTACTCACCGTCGTCCAGGTGCAGCTCGGCGATCTGCAGCCCGGCCGCCGCGCTCCATGCCTCGCTTCCGTCGCAGGACAGGCAGAACTCCAGGTCGCGGAGCGCACCAGCGGGCTCCCCCAGCGCGGCGAGGGCCGTACCGCGCTGCCACAGGGCCTGGGCGTGGTCCGGCAGGCGGTCGAGGATCCGGCTGGCCAGATCGACCGTCGCCTCCCATCGACCGGCGGTGTGAGGCCCGGCAACCAGGTCGGCCAGGGCCCGAACCTCCTCCCGCCCGCAGACCCGGAGGATCGCGGCCAGGAGCACGTCGCCGTCGTGCCCCCGGTCGAGCGCGTCCAGCGCCTCCAGCTGGCTCCTCACCAGGGTCACCACGCCGTCCCGGGCGTCGTCCAGCGGCGCGCTCTCCTTGCGAGGGTCCGCGTCGACACCGCTCAGGGTCCGCGCCACGGCGCGTACACCCCGTGGGCTGGCCGGATCGTCGAGCTGACCGGCCATCGCCTGCGCAACCTCCAGCACGCCCTGGTGACGATCCGCCTGCGCGAACAGGCCCAGCAGGTGGACCCGTTCCAGGCAGCCCCGCCAGTCGGCTCCCTGGAGGTCACGCTGGAACGCCGCCACGGCCGCCGCCTCGTCGTCGAGGCCGAGGGAGGCCGAGACCTGGAGGGCGGTGCGGTGGGGGACCGCAGGCATGCGGTCCGCGTGCTCGACCGCGCGGTCGAACCGCTGGAGCCGCAGCGAGCCCTCGGCGAGGGCCTGGTTGAGGGCTCCCTCGAACGAGGCGCCCTGGCAGGCCGGGCTGTTCGCGGCGGCCTGCAGGTCGGCCACGCCCTGTTCGAGAAGGTCGAGTTCGAGCCGCGCCGATCCCCGGAACCACCGGCCGATCCCGTGATCCTCCACCCGGTCCAGCAGCAGCCCCGCCAGCCGGTCGAGGTCGGACCAGCGTTCGTGTATACGCACCTCGTCGAGCAGGTCGGCCAGGTGGTCCAGCTCCGCTCGGGTCGCGGTGCGCAGGAGGGCGTCCAGGGCGCGATCTCCGTCCTCCCAGGCCCCTGTCCGGTACAGGGCGGTCACACGGATCCGTGCGAGCAGCAGCCCGGCCGCGCGCGGTCCGCCTGGGCCCGGCGCGTCCTCCGGGGAACGGCCGAGCGCCGCCGTGGCGAGCGCCGCCAGGGACGGATCGAGGCCCTCGGTTGCCAGCGCCTCGAGCGCCCGTTCGGCAGTCTCGAGCGCGGCTGTGTGACGCCCCGCGGCTGTGACCCGAGCCAGCAGGTGGGCCCGGGTGGGGATCAGCTCTGGTGTGGCGGACGCGAGGTACTCGCGGACCAGGGCCTCCCCCTCGTCCAGCCGTCCGGCGTCGAACAGGACACCGGCCTTCACCTCGACGCTGCGCGGGCGGTCAGGCGAGGACGTCAGCGCTGCGTCGGCGTGTTGCAGCGCGCGGTCGTCGTCGCCCCCGATCCGGTACAGGTGCGCGAGCGTATCGTGTACCGCCTCCTCGACTGGTGCGCGGGCGGCGGCGCTGGCGCCCAGGCAGGACGTCAGGTCCTCGATGGCCCCGTCCGTGTCGTCGAGCTTCTCCCGTGCCGAGCCTCGCAACCACAGGCAGGATGCGTGGCCCGGGATCCGCGCCAGCACCTCGCTGGCGAGTTCCTCCACGTCCTGCCACTGCGCGTGGCGGTGGGCCCCGGCGACGAGGTCGGCGATCCGCGGGGTGTCCTCGGCGGCGGCCTCACCCAGGATGGACGACAGGGCCGCCCGGGCCAGCTCGGGGCGCCCGAGTTCGTACAGGGCCTGGACGCGGGTGCTGGCCAGCGCGAGCAGGGGATCCCGAGCAGGACCGAGGGCCCGGCGTTCGCTGGCTCCATCCGGCGGTTGGCCGAGGATCGCCTGGGCCATGCGGACCGCCGGCGTGACCTCCTCGCGCCGCGCGATCCGTTCCAGCAGGATGTCGGTCAGCTCGAGGGCGACGTCATGCAGGCCCGCCACCTGCAGGTGGACCAGTGACCACACATGTTCCAGGGCCGGCGCCTCGTCGACCGCGGTGCGGCTCGTCAGGACGGCCTGTTCACCCTGGCCCGTGGCCAGCAGCGCCTGCACGTGGACCGCGGTGCCCGCGGGCGTGGCCTCGCCGCGGCGCGCGTGCTCCGTCGCCCGCTCGTACTCCCCCCGCGCGGCGAACCGGGCGGCAAGCGCGGTGTGCGCCTCCGCGGCGAACCGGGCCCCGTCCTCGGCCTCGTCCAGGGCCTGCAGCAGGTCGTCGGTGCCGGCGTCCTCGTCCAGCATTCCCCGTGCTATCCCGCGCATGAATCGGCAGCGAGCGTGGTCGGGCCAGCGTTCCAGCGCCGCGTCGGCGAGGCGGACCGCGTCCTCCCACGCCCCGGCCCGCTGGGCCTCGAACACCAGGGCCTCGGCGTGGTCGGCGTCGGCCGAGGTCATGGCGGTCTCGAGGCAGCCCCGAGCCTCCGTCGCACGATCTGCGACGAACAGGGCCCGCGCCCGTGCCGGCGCCAGGGCCGGGGGCAGCTCCCCACTCGGGGTGCGAGCGTGGTCCGTGGCTGCGATGGCGGCGCCGTGGCGGCCGCGCTCGATCAGCAACCGCGCCAGGTGCGTCGGCCACGCCGTCCTGTCCCGCGCGCAGGCCTCGAAGCACCGCGCGATCGTGTCCTCGGCTGCGGCGATGTCGTCCAGACCGAGCTGTGCCTGGGCCAGCAGGTCGAGGGTGTCCGTGCGGGCGCGTCGCTGCACGGCCCGGTCGGCGTGCTCCGCGGCCCAGGCGTGGTCCCCCTCGCGCAGGTGGAGCTCGGCCAGCAGGTGGTGGGCGTCGGCCTCGAATCGGTCCCGCGCCGCGGACGGGGCTCGCAGGCTGCGGCGCAAGGACGTGATCGCCGACCGGGAATCTCCGAGCCGGGCCTGCGCCGTGCCCAGCAACCACAGGGCGGACGGGTGGGCGGGGTGCTCGCGCAGCAAGGGTTCGAGTCCATCGACCACCGCGGTCCAGTGCTCGTGGGCCGCGGCCTCCTCCAGGATCGACACGATCCGGTCCGCGTCGGTCCGGTCGGCAGTGGCCTCGGACAGCGCAGCGACCGCGTCGTCCCTGCGATCCACGCCATAGAGGGACCGGATGTGGGCGCGGACCAGCGCCGAGGGCGCATCGTCGCCTGCCCGCTCGAGCAGCGCCTCGCTCGTGGAGAGCGCGGCGGCGAACCGGCGCCGGGCACACAGCAGATCCAGCAGCTGGGACGTGGGCTGCCGTGGCAACGACGCGGTCGACTCGAGCCACGGACCGAGCGCGGCCTCGGCCTCGTCGAATCGTTCCAGGGCGAGCAGGGCACGCACGCGCAGCGCCAGGGCGTCGACCTGACCAGGGCGAGCCTCGAGCGCACCCTGCACCTGCTCGAGGGCCTCTCGGGGTTCTCCGATCTGGAGCTGTACCTCGGCACGGGCGAGCCGCAGGTCCGCCTCGAACGGCTCGCGGGCCGCGGCCGGCGCCTCGCCGCAGCGGGCCAGCGCCTCTTCGGCCTCGTGAGGGCGTCCGAGGCCGGCCAGGGCCGCCCCATGGAGCCACAGCGCCCTGGGCTGGTCCGGCGTCGCGCGCAGCACGCCGGCGGCCAGATCGGCGACCGTGTCCCAGGCCTGGACCACCAGGGCCTCGCCCAGCAGGTCGACGGCCTCGTCGGCGTGGTCTACGGGCGTGGCCGAGAGCGCGTTGTCGAGCACGGCGCGGGCCTGCCCGTCGCGGCCCAGACCGTACAGCGCGCGCACGCGTACGCGTTGTAGCAGGAACCACGCGTGCGTGGCCGGCGCCACGTCCGGGCCCAGGGAGCTGGCGAGCTGCAGCGCGGCCTCCCACCGGCCCGCATCGGCCAGCGGCGGCAGCAGGGAGACCCCGGCAGCGCGTGCGTGGGGCGGCGCAGCCTCGATGGTCTCGCGGACGGCGACCTCCCCGGCCTCGGCATGGCCCGCCGCCAGCAATGCGCGCGCGCGCACGCCGAGAGCCTCGGAGCTGGTCGGCGCGAGCCCGACGGCCTCCTCTGCGTGCCCCAGCGCGTCCGCGGCCTGGTCGGCGCGCAGGAGCAGATCGGCGAGGTGCACGTGGGCTTCCAGCTGGAACGGGACGCGGCGATCCGGGGCCGCCTCGAGCGCGGATCGGATGCCGCGTATGGCCGGGTCGACGTCCCCCAGCATGCCCAGCGCGGCACCCCGCATCCACAGGATCCGCGGGGATTGCGCGGTCCGGCCGCGGCATCGCCCGGCGAGCTCGACGACGGCCTCCCAGTCCGCCGCCCGGTGAGCCTCCACGAGGATCCGTGCGACGTCGTCCCCCGGTGTCGCCTCGGCGAGCAGGTCCCGCAGGACGGCGCGCGCGTCGTCCCTGCGATCCAGGCCGTACAGCGCGCGCGCCACGTGCCTGGCGGCATCCTGTCCCCGGCCTTCGGAGGGTGCAGCCGCCTCGGCCAGTGCCAGGGCCACGTGGTGGTGGCCCAGATCGCACAGCGGATCGAGCAGGTGGACCGGTGGGGGAGCGGCCTCGTCGGCCGCGGCCGTGAAGGCGCGCTGGACGAGAGGCTCTGCCTCGCCCGGGCGGTCCAGCGCGAACAGCGCCTGCGCAGCCAGGTCGAGGGCCGCTGCCGACTCGCCCAGCAGCATGGCCTGGCGTGCGTGCTCCAGGCTCCGAGGGGCGTCGCCCCGCCGCAGCTCGAGACCGGCCATGGCCTGGTGGAGCTCGGCCGCGCGGGTTCCGTCGTCCGCGTCCAGGCCTGTCTGCAGTGCGCGCTCGGCCTCGCCGAGCCGGTCGAGTTCGATGAGGCCGAGGGCCGTGGTCCAGGCGACCGACGCGTCCGGTGCGCGCTGCAACGACTCGTGTCCCAGTTCGACCACGGCATCGTAGCGCCGCTGCTCCATCAACAGCTGCACCAGATGGGCGGCTGGTTCACCTGTACCGGCCGCACCCTGCAGGCTGCCGCGGATGAGGGTCTCGGCGTCGGCGGTCCGACCCAGTGCGAACAGGGCCCGGGCGCGCAGCTCCTGGCTCTGGCCGAGGCTCCCATCGAGGGCCAGCGCCTGCTCTGCGTGCTCCAGCGCGCGCTCGGGATCCCCACGCTCGAAGTGCACGGCCGCCAGCATGTCGTGCACATCGGCTCCCACGCTCACGAGAGCCTCGTCGGTCGCCGCCAGGCAGGCCTCGAGATCATCGATGGCGTCGTCCGTGCGGCCCATGTGGGCCCTCGCCGCCCCCCGGAGCCAGCGGAAGACGGCCGGGTCCTGCGCCCGCTCGATGGCCGTGCTCGCCAGGCGCTCGACCGTGCCGTGGTCTCCCTGCTGGTAGGGGTGGGTCAACAGGTCGGCCACGTCGGCGATGTCGTCGCCGTGCACGTTGACGAGCCACGCGGTCAGACACGCCGTGGCCTCGTCCTGTCGCCCCAGCTCGAACAGCGATGTGATCCGGGCGCGTGCCGTTGCCACCAGCCACGAGCCGTCGTTCCCGAGAGGCCGGGTGGACGGCCGCGGAGGCGTGCCTGGTCGCAACAGGGCGCGGGCCAGGGCTCCGGAGAGCGTGTCCTCGCCGGTGGCCGGGGCCAGCAAGGCCCCGGTGAGGTCGAGCACGAAGGGATGGCGCCCACGCTGGCCGAGGGTGGGCAGCAGGTGCGCCAGCCCGGGCAGGTCGGCCCGGTCGACGGCGTCCAGCGCGCTCGTGAGCAGGGCCTCGGCGCCGTCGAGATCGTCCGCGTCCAGCAGCGCCTCGACCGCCACGACGGTGGCCCGTGGGCTGCTCGGGTCGAGCGCCAGGGCCGCCCGGGCATGGCGCAGAGCGAGCTCCCCGCGGTCGACACCCAGCAACCGCTCGGCCAGCACGAGGGATGCGTCGGCGGCGTGATCCCCTCGTGGAGCCTCGTCCACGCAGCGGGACAGCGCGTCGACGGCTCCGTCGTGGTCGCCGAGCATGCCGTGTGCCGAGCCCAGCAGGTAGAGCGCGTGGTCGTCCAGCGACACCCCGTCCGGCGCGCCAGCGAACAGCTCCAGGACGTCCTGCCACGCCCCGGCGCGGTGGGCCTCGGTCGCAAGGGCGACCAGGTCCGCCAGCGAGGAAGTCGAGGTCCGCCCCTCGGCCAGGGCCGCCTGGGCGCCGTCCAGGTCGTCGGTCGCGTAGCGGGCTCGTGCTCGCAGCGCCGCGATGCGGGCGGTCCGCTGCTGCTCGCGGGGGAGGCTGGCCGTGCTCGCGAGGACCTCGTCGAATCGTCCGTGGTCGCACAACAGGTGCAGCAGGTGGACCGGCGCCACGCCGCCATCCCGTGCGACCGCCCGCAGGCAGGCCAGGACCTCGTCGCATGCGTCGTCCAGCTCGTCCAGGGCGAGCCGGGCCTGCGCGAGCAGGTCCCTGCACGCCACCTCGTCGACTCCGTGCGCGACCAGGGCCTCGCGCGCACGGCGCGCGGCTGCGCTCGCCTCGCCCCGGCCGAGGTGGAGCTCGGCCAGGGTGGTCAGGGCGGCCCCCTCGAACGACCGCCGGTCACCGGACCGGGCCCGGAGCGCTACCGTGAGATCATCGATCGCGGCCTGGTCCTGGCCCAGGCGGGTCCGGGCGGTGCCACGCAGCCACAGCGCCACGGGATCGCGTGGTGATCGGGCCAGCGCGAGATCGGACAGCTCGTCCAGGCCCGTCCAGTCGCGGTGCCGCCATGACTCGCTCACCAGCTCGGCGCCCAGGGACAGATCCGGGTCGGTCAGGGCCTCGAGCGCGTCGCGGACGAACTCCCGTGCCGCGGCGTCCTGTCCGGTGGCATACCGGGCCCGGACCAGCCCCTGGAGCAGGGCCATGGCCGCGGCCCGGTCCTCGCCGAGGGCACGCGGCGAGGACGTCGACCGACCTGCGAGCGAGGCGGCCAGGTCTCCCAGGGCGACGCCGGGACCCGCGTCGCCGGAGGCCAGCCGCGCCAGCAGGTGCTCGGCGAGCTCGGCGGCGAGGACGTGCAGGCCGCCGTCCACCAGCAGGTTCGGCAGGTAGGCGTCGCGAATCGCCAGGCGTTCCTCGGCCATTCGCGTACGCACGGCCTCGTCGACGGCCTCGGTGTCACGCCGGTCCAGCAGGGCCCCCAGCTGGATCTCGAACCCCCGGCTGGTCTGCGGTGCGTTGCGCAGCGCCTCGTCCACGGCGCGGCGGGCGGCCTCGCTGTCTCCCGCGGCCACGAACAGCTCGGCGAGCAGGTCACGGGCGTCCCCGATCCAGTCCGCGCCGTCGACGCCGGGCGCAGCCAGGGCCCGCTGGATCCGCTCCGTCGCTTCGTCCACGTCACCCAGCCGGGCCGCTGCCAGCCCGGCATGCCACTGACCGGCCGGATGATCCGGGTGACGTTCCAGCGTCGCGAGGGCGAGCTGACGGCACAGGTGCCAGTCGCGCGCGCGCCCGGCCTCCTCGGATAGCAGGACCGCGGCTCCGGCTCGATCGAGCACGCGGGGAAGGGCCGAGGAGAGCCTCCTCGCGGCCTCGCCCGACCGACCCAGCATGGCCAGGGCCCGGGCCTCCCAGCAGGCCCGGTCGGCGATCTCGGCGACGAGTTTCTCCGGTGCCTCGGGGAGCGCTGCCGCGAGATCGAGAGCGGCCTCGGGGCGACCGTGGTCGACCAGGGCGAACAGCACGCGGGCCATGCCGACCTGCTCGCCACGGGCGGCCGCGATCCTGCACGCCTCCAGGGCCTCGGCCGCGTCCTCGCCCGCGGCGATCCGGGTCTCGGCGCGCAGGATGATGGCCTGCGTGTCCCCGGGGGAGAGCTCGATCGCCCGGTCCACGGCGCCCGCGGCCTCGTCGTACCGGCCCGCGCCCAGCTCCACCTCGGCCAGGGCCGTGTACACGTCGGCCTCGAACGGGGCGCCCGCGGTCTCCGGGCGGTCCAGCGCCGCCAGCAGGTCCGCGCGACCCGCGGGGCCATCGCCGACGTGAGCCCGCGCCACGCCTCGCAACCACAGGACCGGCCCGACCGGCCCGATCCGGTCGTGAGCGATCTCGGACAGCTCGGCGAGGGTGTGCCAGTCCGCCGTCGCCCGGCATTCCTCCAGCGTAGCCAGCGTCGCGTCGAGGTCCTCGCCATCCACGTAGGAGAGCGTGGCGCGCAGGGTGCGCGCCGCGTCCTCGTCGCGGTCCAGGCCGTACAGGGCGCGAGCCCGCCCCCGGACCAGGGATATCAGGGACTGTCGTCGCCGGCCCAGACCTCGCTTCCCGACCTTCGGGCGGTACCCGCCCCGGCGTCCGAGCACCACCCGGGCGAGGGCGCGCGCGGCGGTGTTCGCGTCCGTGTCGTCAGCGAGCCGGTCCAGGAGCTGGTCTGCCAGTTCGAGCGCTGATCCGAACCGCTCGGCGTCGTCGAGCAGGTGCAGCAGGTAGGCCCGGTCGAGCGACCCGTGGTCGTCCGACTCCATGACCGCGCGGATGGTGGCCTCGCCCTCGGCGGTGCGTCCCTGCCCGAGCAGCGCCCGCGCCTCGATCTCCCTGGCGCGTGCATGGCCCGGCGCCAGGGCCAGGGCCGCCCGTGTGTGCTCGATGGCTCGCTCGAATGACCCGTGTCCCTCGTGCAGGTCGGCCAGGGTCAGCTGTACCTCCACCTCGAACGGGCGCCGCGCTCGCGCTGGCGCGGACTGGCACGAGACCAGATCCTCCAGCGCGGCTTCGGCGTCGCCGGCTGCGAGCCGCGCCGCGCCCCGCAGCCACAGACAGCGTGGCTGATCGGGGGAGCGATCGAGCACAGGTGCCACCAGGTGCAGCACGCCCGGGTGGTCCCCGGCCACGTGTGCCTCCTCGATGATCGCGCAGGCCCCGTCGAGGCTCCGATCGGGGGTGGCCGCGAGGAAGGCCGCCGCCGTCTCCCGCGCGGCCTCTCCTTCGGCCGTCGCGTACAGCAACCTCACATGCAGGCGTGTCAGGGGCAGCCGGTGTTCCCCGTCGATGTCCTGTCGCGCCTGCAGGTCGAGTGTCGCGCGCAACGCGGTGTCGATCCCCCCTGCACCGGCGAGCAGGTACAGCAGGTGGAGCCGGGTGGCGAGGTCCACCACGTCCCCGGCCGCCAGCAGATCCCGGACGTCCGCCTCCGCTTCCGCGCCGCGGTCGAGCGCGATCAGGGCCTGGGCGCGGGCGGCCTGGGCAGGCGGGTGGCCGGGCCGACGGGTCAACGCCTCGTCCACCGCGTCCAGCGCGGCGGCGGCATCGCCGCGCGCGAGCTGGATGGCGGCCAGGGTGAGGTGCGCATCCAGCGCCACGGCCGCCGCGAGGGCCGGGTCGGCCAGGCAGCGGCTCACCTCGGCGAGCGCGTCGTCGAGGCGGCCCTGCCGCAGGTGGACCTCGGCCCGGAGCCAGCGCACCGAGCTGCTGGACGGCGCCCGCTGGAGAGTGGCCTCGGTCACCGCGTCCAGGTACTCGACGTCGGCGTCGCGGTGGACCAGCCGCAGCAGGGGCAGGGCTCCATCGACGTCAGCGGTGTGCACAGCCCGGAACACGGCCCCGACCGCGGTGCGGGCGCGGTCGCGCTGACCGCGTGCGTACAGGCTCTCGATTCGCGTCTCGGCCAGGGCGATCAGCGGACCGGACTCGTCGCTTCCCTGCGGCGCGCCGTGCTCGTCCCGGCCCAGCGCCGCCCGGGCCAGCCGGCCGCTCGGTCCAGGTCGATCGGCCGCTCGTTCGAGCACGGCCTCGGCCACTCCTGCGGCCTCGTCGAGCAGCCCGGCCTCGGCCAGCGACCGGACCGGGTAGGCCACGTCCAGGGAGGCGTCGTCCCGGAGCGCCCGGTCGCATACGAACCGGACGGCCCTGTCGACATCCGTCTTCAGCAGCACCCGGGTCCGGGTCAGCGCACCCTGCGGCGCGTCCGGGCGTTGCGCGAGGGCCGTGTCGACGCGGGCCAGGGCCTCGGCGTTTCGATCGGCGTCGGCGAGCAGGCCGGCCAGGACGACGCCTGCCTCGGCCGCGAACGGCGCGGTGTCGATCCGGTCGTGGTCGAGGCAGGCCTCCAGATCGCGGATGGCGCCGCCCGGATCGCCACCCCGGGCGCGTGCCGCACCCCGTAGCCAGCGAGCCCGGGGCTCGTCGGCCCGGCGCGCCAGTACGCTGTCGGCCAGCTCGATCACGTGCGCGTCCTGATCCACCCGCAGGGGCTCTGCAAGTAGGTGGCCGACGGTGTCGAGCCGCTCGTCCGGTGTGTCCGACAGGGCCTGCTCGATGCACGCCAGCGCGTCGTCGAGACGGCCGAGGCCGTACAGGACTCGAACCCGGACCTGGGCAAGGGACAGACGGCCCGCCCCCTCCACCGGATCACCCAGCCGATCTGCGATCCCATCGGCCAGGGGGAGCACCCGGGCGTGGGAGCCCGCGTCGCACAGCATCAGCAGCAGCGGTGCCAGCCCCGCGCCCCCGTCGGCGTGCTCGACATCGGCAGCTTCCGTGACGATGCGCTCGGCCTCGTCGATCCGGTCCAGGTGGAGCAGGGCCTCCGCCTCGAGCTCGCGATGTCGACGTGCGCGTTCGTCCACCTCGGCCGAGTGTCTCGCCCAGACCAGCGCCTCGGCTGGCTCGGCGACGGACAGGTGGACCTCGGCCAGGCTGTCGCAGATGTCCGCGGTCGCGCTCCCGTCCTCCGCGGCCTCGAATGCCGACCGCAGGTCGGCCAGCGCCTCGGCGTGCTGTCCGGCCTCCGCTGCGGCCATGCCGCGCAGCCACAGCGCGGCTGCGTCCCGCGGGTGAACCTCGAGCACGGCCTCGGCGCCCGCCCTGACCGTGTCCCAGTCCTCGAAGCGCCGGGCGATCTGGAGGGCCCCGGTCAACCCAGCGCGTTCGGCAGCCGGGGCGTCGGCCAGCGAGCCCAGCACCTCGTCCGCAGCCTCGGTCGATCGGTCGAGCTCGTACAGTGCCTCGACGCGCGCGGCCACCAGGGCCAGGCGCGGAGTTCCGTCGACCGCGGTGGCGATCCCGGGCGCGGCCTCGAGCAGGCATTCGGCCAGCTCGAGGCTCGAACGGGCGTGCCCCGCTTCGTTCAGCAGGCCCAGGGTGAACGCGATGCCGTGGTCCACGGGTGGCGAGGCCAGGGCGTCCCGGACCAGGGACACCGCCTCGTCGATCCGACCCGCCCGCACCCTTGCCCGCGCCAGTCGCTCGACCGTTCCCGGTCGACCGGGTGTCAGCGCCGAGGCGCGTTCGGCGTGGGCGAGCGCCTCGGCGGGCTCCCGCCGTCGGTCGAACAGGTCGCACAGGGCGTCGTGCACGAGGGCCTGCAGGTTCGTGGCCGGGGGAGGGGAGGCCTCGAGGCAGGCGTGCAGGTCCCGTAGCGCACCCTCGACCTCGTCATGGGCGGCGCGCGCGCTGCCCCGGACCCAGCGGGCCACCGCGTGACCGGGGAGGGCGCCGAGCACCGGTGTGGCCAGGTCCGGCGCCGCGGACCAGTCCTGCTGGCGGTGGACCTCCTGCAGCAGGTCGGCGGCCCGGGCCAGCTCGCCGGGCACCGCCCGGCGGAGGAGGCGAGCGAGCGTGCCGCGCGCCTCGCCGTGGCGCCCCGTGCCGTACAGCGCGCGCACGCGGTTGTGCAGGAGGGCGAGCGCGGCCTCGCGGTGGCGGCCCAGGTCCGTATCCGGTGGAGCATCCCCGCCCTTGACCATGTGGCGCAGGGCGGGCTCGACGTCCACCCCGGCAGCCGCGGCTCGCTGCAGGATCGCGTCGGCGAGGCCGAGCACCTCCTCGTGCGCTCCGGCCTCCCCCAGCGGAAACAGGAGGTTGGCCAGGGACAGCACGTTGCCCGGGAGCGCGTCGCGGATGCATGCTCGGATGGCCTCGACGCCGTCCTCCAGGAGCCCCTTCGCCAGCAAGGCCTCGGCCTGCAGCTCCCGCGAGCGGGGGCGATCCGGCCATGCGGTCAGGTTCGCCTCGAGCTCAACCAGCGCGCGATCTGGCTCGCCCGCGCGCACGGCCAGCTCGGCGAGCACCTCCCGTGCATCGGCCTCCAGCTCGGGATCCGTGCCCGCGCCCGCCAGGCAGTCGGTCATGTCCCGGACCGCGGCCTCGTCCTCCCGCAGGGCCGCGTACGCAGCGCCGCGTACCCACAGCACACGGGGCACCGAACCCACGCGTCGCAGGATCGGATCGGCCATGTCCACCGCCGCGAATGGCCTGCCTGCCCGCAGGGTCTCGCGTAGCACGACCGACAGGGACTCCAGGTCGTCCACGTGCGTCGCGTCGAGCGCCCGTCTGGTGGCGTCGTCGGCCTCGTCGACCCGGTCCAGGCTGTACAGCGCGAGGGTGCGGTTCTGCAGCAGGGCGGCCAGCGCGGTCGGTTCGTCGGCCAGCAGCGCGCCATCGGCCTGTACCTCGTCCCGCTCGAGCACCGCGCACGCGATGCGAGCGGCCCGGGAACCACCGCCCTGGCCGCGAGCCGTCTCGTCGAGCAGCTCGTCGGCCAGCTCCAGGGCAGCGTCGAAGCGTCGCGACTCCACCAGAAGGTGGAGCTGGTAGGCGCGGCCCAGGGATGTCGTGCCGGCGGGGGTGCGGAGCGACTCGCGGATCCAGGCCTCGCCCTCCTCCTCGCGGCCCAGGGCGAACAGCGCTCGCGACTTGCTCTCCCGGCTCGTGGCGTGGTCGGGTCTCAGCTGCAGCGCTCGATCCGCGTGCTCGAGGGCCCGGCGTGCATCTCCCTGCGCCACGAGCAGGCGAGCGAGCGAGTCGTGTACGTGGAATGCCAGATCCCGCTGTGGTCCCTCCAACAGGGGCAGGCAGGCCTCGAGGTCGGCGATCGCCGTAGCGACCTCGCCGCGCTGGGCGGCCGCGCTGGCGCGCAGCCACAGGCAGCGCGCCTCGGTGGGATCCTCGGCCAGCACGCGGCCGGCGAGTGCCTCGACCGTGGCCGTGTCCCGGGCGCGCCAGGCCTCCTCGATCCAGTCTGCGGCCAGGGCCAGATCGTCCGGGTCCAGCAACCGCACGGCCCGCTTCAGCAGTGGCCGCGCCTCCTCGGTCCGTTCCAGCGCGTACAGCGCCCGCAGCTGGTTCTGCAGCAGGCTCCCCATGGCCTTGCGATGGTGGCCGAGCGGGGCCACGCGCTTGCGACGTCGAGGCCGGTCGCAGGCGTCGAGCAGGTCCCGGGGTGCGCGCAGGGCTGGCTCCGCGGAGCCGCGGACGATGTCCACCACGCGGGCGGCGAGTTCGAGCGCCGCGTCGTGGCGACCGGCGATGTTGAGCTGGAACAGCAGGTGGGCGAGGTTGAGCTCCATCCCCGGCCTGGCTGCCGTGAGGGCGCTGCGCACGGCCTGCTCGCCGTCCTCGTTGCGACCGATGGCGAACAGGGCCTGCGCCTCCAGGTCGAGGGAGGACGCTCGCCCGGGCTCCAGGCGCAGGGCGCGCTGGGCGTGGTCCAGGGCCTGTGTCGCGTCTCCCCGGGCGAGGCACAGCTCGGCGAGGGTGTCCTCCAGCTCCTCGGCGAACCCCGTGAGTCCCTCGGCCGGCGCGTCCCTCGCGGCACGAGCGTCGGCCCAGGCCGCGTCCACCTGACCGAGCTTGAGGCGAGCGAGCGAGCGCAACCACCGTGCGTAGGGGTGCTCCCCGAGTTGGTGCAGCGAGAGGCTGCTCAGCTCGGCCATGATCGTCCAGTCGGCGTGGCGTCGCGCCTCGTACAGCAGGCCGATCAGGGCCGCGTGCCGGTCGTCCGTCGCGCGGTGGACGCACGCCGACAGCACTGCGCGAGCATCGTCCGCGCGGTCGAGGCCGTACAGCGCACCCACCCGGTTGCGCAGCAACGCGGCCAGGGGTTCGAGCAGGTCCGCCCGTATCGGCGGGACGGCGGCGGTCGCCTGGCCCTGGCACAGGGCGTCGAGCCCGGCCGCCACCCCGTCCGGGAGCGCGTCGGGCTCGCGCAGCCTCGTCAGCAGCGCCTCGCCGACGTCGAGGGCCGCCTCGAAGCGCCGGCCCTCGACGAGCAGGTTCAGCAGGTAGGCCAGCCCGGGGAGGTGTTCGTGGGCGGACGAACGGATGCTCTCGCGGATCCAGGCCTCGCCGTCGTCCTCCATGCCCATGCCCAGCAGGGCGCGGGCCTTGATCTGGGCGCTCTGCACCTTGTCCGGCTGCAGCTGCAACGCGCGATCCGCCTGGTCGACCGCGGCCTCGAAGTCCCTGCGTGCCAGGTGGACCTCGGCCAGGGTGTCGTGGATCGCGTCCTGGAAGTGGGCGCGTTCGCCGATCGGGGTGGCCAGGCACGCCTCCAGGTCCGCGCGCGCGCCATCGAGGTCGCCCAGCTTGCCGCGGGCCGCGCCTCGCACCCACAGGGTGTAGGCCAGGCCGCCTCGGCGGTCGAGCGCGGCACTCGCCACCTCCTCCACGAAATCCCAGTCGCCGTCCGCGTGCGCCTCGAACAGCAGCTCGCCGGTGTCGGCCAGATCCTCGTCGTCCACGGCGTCGAGCAGCGTGCGTAGCAACGCCCGGGCCTCGTCCGGTCGGGTGAGCCCGAACAGCGCGCGGACGCGCATCCGGGCCAGGGTCAGGGCTCCTCGCCGTCGTGTGCCCAGCGGCCCGATCGTGTCCGTGGATCCGTCCAGCAGCAAGCCGCACAGCGTGCGCACTGGCGCCAGGCTCGGCGAGGTCGAGCGGGCCTCGATCCGGGTCAGCCGGTCGACCTGATCCAGCACCTCGCCGTGCAGCCCCTCGTCGCCGAGCAGCAGCAGCAGGTGGGCGAGGTTCAGGCCCAGGCCCGGCCGTGCCGTGGCCACACACGCCTCCACGGCGGCCGTGCCATCTTCGGTACGGCCGAGGGCGAACAGGGCGCGCGCCCTCGCCTCCAGGCTGGGGGTCTTGCCCGGGACCAGCGCCAGGGCGCGGTCCGCGTGGTCCAGCGCCCGGCCCGGTTCACCACGGCGAAGGTGGACCTCGGCCAGGCTGTCCTGCAGGGCGTCTTCGAAGCCGGCACGGGTGACCGGAGGGAGGTCGGCGCAGGACTGCAGGTCGTCCAGCGCTTCGTCGAGTCGCCCCAGCTTGCCCAGGGCCGCGCCCCGGATCCAGCGGGCGTAGGCGGTCCGGGGTGCGATCTCCAGGACCTTGTCGGCGAGGCTCGATGCGGTCGGCCAGTCGTCCCGCAGGTGTGCCTCGAACAGCAGCTCGGACGCCGTGGCCAGCTCCGGGGCCGTGGCAGCCGTCGTCACCCGCTCGAGCACCGCCCGGGCCTCTTTTACCCGGGCCAGCCCGTACAGGGCCCGGACACGACCCCGCAGGGTGGCCAGCACGCCGACGAGATCGATCCCGATCTCGATCGGTTCGCCCTGCGCGTGTCCGGCGAGCACGTCGGCGGCGAGGTGCCGGGCGCCCGGGGTGGCGCCCACGTCGCCCTCGATCGCAGAGGTCAGCAGCTGATCGGCCAGCTCCAGCGCGGACGCGTGGCGGCCGTCCTCGTTGAGCAGGTCCAGCAGGAAGGCCACCTTGAAGCCCCAGCCCCGGATCGTGTAGTCGAAGCAGCCCCGGATCCAGTCCTCGCCCTCGTCCTCCCGGGCCAGGGCGAACAACGCCCTGGCCTTGAGCTCTGCGCTCTGGTCCTTGCCGGGATCGATGGCCAGGGCCTGCTCCGCATACTGCAGCGCGAGGTCCGGTTCTCCTCGTTCGAGGTGGAGCTCGGCCAGGGTGTCGTGTACGGCGTCGCGGAAGTGTCGACGTGACTCCAGAGGGGTGTCCAGGCACGCCTGCAGGTCCCCGAGAGCGCCGTCGAGGTCGCCCAGCTTGCCCCGCGCCGCGCCCCGCACCCAGAGGCAGTAGGCGTGCTGGGGCTGGCGGGCCAGCACCGTGTCGGCCAGGTCGACCACGGTGGGCCAGTCCTGCTGCCGGTGCACCTCGTACAGCAGCTCGCCGGCGCGCGTCAGGTCCCGGCCCGCGGTGGACTGCAGCACGCGAGCCAGTACGTCGAGGGCGTCGTCTCGGCGGTCCAGGCCGAACAGCGCGCGCATGCGGGCCTGGGCCAGGACCAGCAGCGGGCCGGCCTGCTCGGCCAGGGACGGAGAGCCTTCGTCCGCCTCGGTGGCGCGGCCGTCGGCTCGCGCGGCCAGGGCCACGCGGGCCACGCCCTCTCCACCGGCGGCGCCGCCCTGGACCGCGCGCTCCAGCATCTGGTCGGCCAGCTCCAGGGCCACGACGTGGCGGCCTGCGTCGCACAGCAGGTTCAGCAGGTAGGACTGGTTGAGGAACCACGCGGCCGGCGCGGTCTCGATGCAACCGCGGATCGCCTCCTCGGCCTCGTCCACGTGGCCCAGACCGAGCAGGGCCCGGACACGACCCCGCAGGGTGGCCAGCACGCCGACGAGATCGATCCCGATCTCGATCGGTTCGCCCTGCGCGTGTCCGGCGAGCACGTCGGCGGCGAGGTGCCGGGCGCCCGGGGTGGCGCCCACGTCGCCCTCGATCGCAGAGGTCAGCAGCTGATCGGCCAGCTCCAGCGCGGACGCGTGGCGGCCGTCCTCGTTGAGCAGGTCCAGCAGGAAGGCCACCTTGAAGCCCCAGCCCCGGATCGTGTAGTCGAAGCAGCCCCGGATCCAGTCCTCGCCCTCGTCCTCCCGGGCCAGGGCGAACAACGCCCTGGCCTTGAGCTCTGCGCTCTGGTCCTTGCCGGGATCGATGGCCAGGGCCTGCTCCGCATACTGCAGCGCGAGGTCCGGTTCTCCTCGTTCGAGGTGGAGCTCGGCCAGGGTGTCGTGTACGGCGTCGCGGAAGTGTCGACGTGACTCCAGAGGGGTGTCCAGGCACGCCTGCAGGTCCCCGAGAGCGCCGTCGAGGTCGCCCAGCTTGCCCCGCGCCGCGCCCCGCACCCAGAGGCAGTAGGCGTGCTGGGGCTGGCGGGCCAGCACCGTGTCGGCCAGGTCGACCACGGTGGGCCAGTCCTGCTGCCGGTGCACCTCGTACAGCAGCTCGCCGGCGCGCGTCAGGTCCCGGCCCGCGGTGGACTGCAGCACGCGAGCCAGTACGTCGAGGGCGTCGTCTCGGCGGTCCAGGCCGAACAGCGCGCGCATGCGGGCCTGGGCCAGGACCAGCAGCGGGCCGGCCTGCTCGGCCAGGGACGGAGAGCCTTCGTCCGCCTCGGTGGCGCGGCCGTCGGCTCGCGCGGCCAGGGCCACGCGGGCCACGCCCTCTCCACCGGCGGCGCCGCCCTGGACCGCGCGCTCCAGCATCTGGTCGGCCAGCTCCAGGGCCACGACGTGGCGGCCTGCGTCGCACAGCAGGTTCAGCAGGTAGGACTGGTTGAGGAACCACGCGGCCGGCGCGGTCTCGATGCAACCGCGGATCGCCTCCTCGGCCTCGTCCACGTGGCCCAGACCGAGCAGGGCCCGGGCCTTGGTCTCGGTGGCCTGTGGCTTGTCCGGGTTGAGGGCCAGGGCCAGGTCGGCCTGCTCGACCGCCTCTTCGTTGTCCCCGCGCTGCAGGTGCAGCCCGGCCAGCGTGTCGTGGACCGCGTCGGCGAAGCGCTTTCGCGCGGGCAGGGGGGTGGCGAGGCATGCCTGCAGGTCCTTGAACGCGGCCTCGAGTTCACCGAGTCGCGAGGACGCCGCTGCGCGGATCCACAGCGCGTAGGCCTGGCCGGGCTCCCGCTCCAGCACGGAGGTGGCCAGGGCGACTACGGCGGCCCAGTCATCCCGCCGGTGGGCCTCGTACAGCAACTCGACCGCCTCGTCGAAGTCGCGGCCGCGCGTCGCGGTCAGCGCCCGGCGGATGACCTCTCGCGCTTCCTCGGCTCGCTCCAGCGCGTAGAACGCGCGTACGCGGCTCTGGGCCAGGGCCAGGACCGGCTTGCGATGGGCGCCCAGGTCCAGGGCGCCGGCCGTGGCCGTCGAGAGGTCCAGGTCCTCACCCGCGAGGTAGCGCAACACCTGGCGGACCCCGTGGCCCAGCACCGATCCGTCGCCGGTGGCCTTGTCGATCATGCGCGCGCCGAGGTGCAGCGCGGCCTCGTGGCGCTCGGAGTCGCACAGCAGGTTGAGCAGGTAGGCTGGCCGCAGCCCCAGCGCTGCGTGCATCTCCTCCACGCACGCGCGGATCCACCGTTCCCCGCCGGCCTGGTGGCCCAGGGCGAACATCGCGCGCACCTTCAGCTCCATGCTCTGGGCCTTGTCCGGCACGATCGCCAGGGCTGCGTCCGCGTGCTCCAGCACCCGGGGGTAGTCCCCCTTGAGCAGGTACACCTCGGCCAGGGTGTCGTGCACGGCGTCGGCGAAGCGGTGGAAGGACTCCGGGGGCTGGGCGAGGCAGGCCTCGAGGTCGCGCAGGGCCCGCTCGCGGGTGCCGAGCTTGGCCCGGGCGGCGCCGCGGATCCACAGGCAATAGGCGTTGTCGGGTTCGCGCTTGAGCACGGCGGTCGCGGCGTCCACCACGGTGCGGAAGTCGTCGTGTCGATGGGCCTCGAACAGCAGCTCGGCCATCTCCTCGAGGTCGCGGCTGGTGGTCACGGCCAGACCCCGACGGATCAGGCGTAGCGCCCTGTCCCGCTCGTTGCGGGCGTAGTGGGCCCGGACCATCCCCTGCAGCAGCGCCCGCATCAGCTCCCGTTGCTCGCCCAGCGAGGGCTCGTCACCGACGAGGCCATCCGCGGCCGTGTGCGTGCCCTGGGCGGCCCTTGCGACCATGCGCACCGCCTCTTCGCTGGGCATGCCGCCCTGCTCGGCGCGGATCAGCATGCCCTCGCCGAGTTCGAGCGCGGAGTCGTGGCGACCCCGCTCGCACAGCAGGTGCAGCAGGTAGGACTGGTTGAGGAAGATCCGGTCCGGCGCGGTGGCGATGCAGGCCCGGACCCAGTCCTCCCCCTCGTCCTCCTGACCGAGGGCGAACAGGGCCTTGATCTTGAACTCCATGCTCTGGGTCTTGATCGGGTCGTAGGCCAGGGCCGCCTCGGCGTGGTGCAGGCACTGCTCGTACTCGCCGCGCAGCAGGTGTATCTCGGCCAGGGAGTCGTGCAGGGCGTCGTCGAACGTCTTGCGGGCCGTCTCGGGCAGGGCCAGGCAGGCCTGCATGTCGGCCAGGGCCTCGTCGAGCCGGCCCAGCTTGCCCAGGGCCGCGCCGCGTACCCACAGGCTGTACGGCTGCTGCGAGACCCGCTCGAGCACGCCCTCGGCCAGCTCGATCACCTCGGCCCACTGCTTGCGGAAGTGGGCCTGGAACATCAGCTCGGCGCCCTGGTCGAGGTCGCGGCCCGTGACCGCGTCGAGCGCTGTGCGGATCACGGCGAGGGCCTCGTCGGACCGTCCCGTGCCATACAGCGCGATGACGTGGCTCTTCAGCAGCGCGAACATCGGGCCGCGCATCTCGCCCAGCGAGATCTCCCCACGCCGTAGTGGGCCGGCGTCCACCTCGTGGCCCTGGCCGATGAGGGCCAGGATGCGGTGGCCCTCGCTGCCCTGTTCTGCCCGGCGCAGCAGCTGGCCGGACAGCTCCAGGGCCTCCTCGTAGTGGGACGTGTCGCTGAGCAGGTGCAACAGGTACGACGGCAGCAGGCCGCTCCCCGCGTCGCCGTCGACCACCACCTCCTTGACCGCGTCCGTGCCCTCCTTGATCCGGCCCAGGGAGAACAGGGCACGTGCTCGCGTGTCCACTGCGTCGCGGTGGTGCGGATCCTGGCGCAGGATCTTCTCGGACAGGGCGAGCGCGTCCTCGTACTGGCCGTCCACGGACAGGGCCTTCATCCGGATCCAGCGGAGGTAGTCCACGAACCCCAGGCAGCACTGGGCGCAGAAGGGTGGCACCACCTTGTCGGAGAAGTCCTGGCGCCAGGCCCTGAACACCGGTCCGTGCCAGATCTCCTGCAGGCTGGAGTCCTTGACGTTGCCCAGTTCCTCGGCGTTCCACTCCCAGCAGGGGCTGACGCGGCCGTTGACGTGCACCACCATCTGCGTCCACGGCACGAAGCAGTGGGCACGGAAGAACGGGTCCTGCACGTCGTGGATGTCCTCCTCCATGGTCTGGTCGAGGGCGCCGATGTGCTCCACGACCTGGGCCTGGTGGAAGTTGCCCACGTTGGTCAGCAGCCCCAGCCGACCTGCCCGCTCCTGGGCGGCGCTGACCTGGGGGTTGAGCTCCCGCTTGTCCGCCGAGTCCAGGGACAGCTCCAGGCAGCGTTCGCTCATGTCCTTGAGCGACTGGAAGGTGATCTCGGCCGCGCCGAGCTCGGCAGCGAGGTCCACGAAGTCGGGCAGCGTGTGCCAGTTGTGGGTGCTGAGGACCGTGGTGATCGTGACCCTCGGCTCCTCCACCCCGAGCCGCTCCTTGGTCTCGCGCAGGCGGGTCAGGCCCTTGACGATGCGGTCGAACGTGCCCTCTGGGGGGCGGAGCCGGTCGTTGACCTCGGCGGTGGTGCCGTCCAGGGAGATTTGTAGCCGGTCCCAGCCCATGGCCACGATCCGGTCCACGGTCTTGTCGCTGAGCAGGGTGCCATTGGTGGTCAGGTCGCCCACCAGGCCCGCGCCCTTGATGATCTCCATCAGCTGCAACGTGACCTGCTTGCGGATGAAGACCTCGCCGCCGACCAGGTAGAACTCCTCGACTCCCATGTCCACGGCCTCGCGGGCCAGGGAGATCAGCCGCTCGTCCGGGACCTCGATCTTGGAGGCGCTCTCCGGGATCTGCCCCATGAAGCACGACAGGCAGCGCAGGTTGCACCGCTCCGTGAGCACGAGGTGCAGCCGCATCGGCCCCACCGGCTCGTCGCGCTTCCAGTTGAGCAGGCGTGAGACGACGTCCATGGGTCAGCTCGCGCGGGGATCAGGCGGAATCGTCGGCGCGGTCCAGCTCCAGGTGCAGCCGTTCGCGTCCGACGTTGGCCTCGGCGCCCGACTCGTTCACGCCCACGTCGTTGGCGACCTCGCCCTTGCCGCAGTTGGCGGACACGGCCTCGTCGAAGATCCACGGGTCGCAGGCCGTGATCGAGCCCAGCAGGATCAGGCGGCTGGAGATGCGCGACAGGTCGAATCCCAGCCACAGCAGCATGTGCAGGATCAGCCCGTCGATCAGCAGCGAGTAGCCGTTCTTGAGGGACATCGCGACCGCGCCGTGCAGCGCCAGGTAGGCCAGCGCGGCGGTACGGTTGCCTTTCATCATGTCGCGGAAGCGATCCAGCTTGGGCTCCAGGTAGCCGAAGTCGATGTAGTCGGAGATGGGCCGCCAGCCCCGGCGGGTGCGCAGCACCATGTAGTGGTGGATGTAGAAGCACTTGCGCACGCGCAGCACGGCGAGCATCGCGAAGTACAGCTTCTGGAACGCGCGCAGGTCGTCGCGGTTGATCCGCCCGCCGGTCTGTTCGATCAGCACGTCGAGCGTCTCGTCCGGCGTGAGGAAACCCCCGTCGAAGTCCTCGGTCGCGCGGCCCAGCGGCCGGCAGCCGAGATAGAACACCTCCTTCACGAACGGGTGCTCGTTGGCGTAGTCGAGCACCCTCTCCATCTGGCCTTCGTTGAGCCCCCGCAGCACGGTGACGACCAGATCGGTGGCCACGTTGAACTTCTCCAGCGACCGCAAGACGCGGGCGCGGACGCGGCTCATCGGCTGGCCGCGGAGCACGTCGTCGTGGGCGTCGTCGAAGCCGTCGAACTGCAGGTGCACCTCGTCCAGCCCCGCGTCCACGAGCCGCTCGAGCCGGTCCGGGTCGGCGATCTGGATGCCGTTGGTGTGCAGCGCCGTGATGTGGCCCTGGTCGCTCGCCTCGCGGATCAGGGTCTCGAGGTCCTTCCACAGGGTGGGCTCGGCGCCCATCAGATCCAGCTTGAGCCGCTTGCGTCCGCCCATGAAGCGCCGGACCTGGTCGAGGTCGAGGTCCTCCTCGGCGTAGTCGTCGGCGCTGGCCAGGCAGATCGGGCACTGCATGTTGCAGCGGGCCGTGAGCCGCAGGATGTAGTCGCGCTGCGGGAAGCTCTCGTCGATCAGGTCGAAGTAGTAGTCCATCAACTCCCGGTAGTAGCCGGGGTTGCGCGACAGCAGCGCGCGGTTGGCGCCGTGCTCGGGGCAGTCCTTCTCGATCCAGATCGCGCCCTCGTCCTCGATCACGCGGGCGGGCACCATCTCGACGCAGATGGGGCAGGTGCCGCGGGTGTGGCGCAGGGCTCGCAAGGCGTCAGCTCCGTCCCAGACGCTCGGTGATCTGGCTGGCGAGATCGAAGCTGGCCTCGATGCAGTGGTCCATGTTGTTGTACCAGAAGCGCCCCAGCCGCCCGCCCAGCAGCAGGTTGTCGACCTCGGCGACCCGGGACTCGAACTCGGCGACCCGCTCGCGGTAGTTGAACTTGTAGATCGGGTAGGCCCACGGAGCGCGCTCGTAGCGTACGTCGAGTACCTCGCTGTCCGCGCGCAGCAGACCCTCGCGCTTCATGTCGTACACCACGCGGTCGAGCTGCTTCTCCGGGTTCTCGTACAGCTCGTCGCCCTCGCGGCAGGCCACCTCCACGCACATGGCGCGGCGGCCGGGCGGGGTGTTGCCGGGATCGAAGTTCTCGGGGATGGACACCCGGGAGAACAGCACGTCCGAGGCGCCGTGGTAGCACCACTGGAAGGGGAAGGTCTTGCCCTCGGAGAGCATCAGGTTGTAGCAGACGAGCGCGAGGTAATCGAGGTCGGGTGGCGGCTGCTTCAGCACCGATGCCAGGGAGTGTACGGTCCCGGTCCAGACCACGATCGACGGCTTGAACACCTTGCGGCCCGCACGGATCGTGTGGATGTGACCATCCTGCGCGGCCACGGAGGTCACGGCCCTGCCGCAGTACAGCTCCCCACCGAGATCCTCGTACTGCTTCACGAGGTTGACGATGAACTGCTCGCAGCCACCGGCGGGGTAGATGAAGCGGGTCTCCGGGTTGCGCCGTGGGGTCAGCATGCCCAGCAGCAGCTGCCGCAGGTTGTTCATCTTGAGGCGCTTGTCGATGATCGCCCGGTCCACGCCCGTACTCGCCCAGTCCGGGTGGGTCAGCTCTGGCACGATGCCGAGGAACTTGGAGCTGTACCCCTCGAAGAAGTGCCGGTACAGCGTCTCGCCGTACATGTTGACGATCTGATCGCGGAACGACAGCGCCGGCTTCTTCTGGTACAGCGTGGCGAGGTCGAGGGCGGCGCCCAGGGCCACGGACGGCGGGAAGCGGAGCATCTCCTTGGACGGGTGCAGGGGCCAGGGGTAGAACTGGTCGGCGAACCGCACCCAGCTCTCCCGGCTGATGCTGCGGGCGTCGTCCGCGAGCGTGTCGCGGATGAAGTGCTCGACCTCGGGCACATCGGTGTGGAACCGATGGGGGCCGATGTCGAAGATGAACCCGTCGTAGTGGAAGGAGCGCGCGAGTCCGCCCGCGCGGTCCTCCTTCTCGATCACCACGGTCGGGATGTTGCGAGCCGCGAGCAGCGCCGCGAGCGACAGCCCGCTGACGCCCCCGCCGACGATCACCACCGGATTCGTGTCTTGTCTCGTCATCGCCTCAATGCCTTGACCCAGTTCAAGCCGGTCTGCCAGTCCAGACGGTAGAGGTGATTGTACTCCGTGAAACAGGCCGCAGTACACGCTCTACAGGGGGGCTTGTCGAGCTGCTCGAACGCCTTGCGGAAGCCCAGATCGCGTACGTTCGGGGCCTCCACCTCATCGATGAACAGGGAGCAGGGATAGAGCTGTCCGCTGACGTCCACGTTGCAGTACAGCTGACCGGCGAAGCAGTCCGGATAGTCCTTGTACTCGGGTAGCCGGTTCTGCGCGTAGTCCGGCCAGTCCAGCATGTGTTGCAGGTAGCGCATCGAGGACGCCACCGGCGCCCCCTCCTGCTTGCGCGCCATCAGCAGCCGGATCACATCGCGTGTGTCCGGGTCGTCGGCCCGCAGTCCGTCGTTGCGGCCGATCACGTCGTTGTGGTGCAGGATCTGGTAGCTGGTCATGAAGCCCATCCGTCGAGCCAGGTCGAGGATCCAGTCGACCTGGTCGAGGTTGCGCTTGCTCAGCACCGTGATCGTCCAGTACGGCTTGCGGCCCGTGAGGTGCACCATGCCGCGCATGGTGCGGTCGAAGTTGCCCGCGCCGCGGGTGGCGTCGTGGGCCTCGCGGTCGCCGTCCAGCGAGACGTTGAGGTGGTCCACCTCGCGCAGCATGTCGTAGCGGTCGGCGACCAGGTGGCCGTTGGTGTCGATGGTGACGAACAGGTCGCGGCGCCTGGCGTGCCGGACGATCTCGCCGAGGTCCGCGCGGCACAGCGGCTCGCCGCCCCAGATGCCCAGGCGCTGACAGCCCATCTCCGCGATCTCGTCGATCAGCCTCCGGAGCTCGGCCAGCGACATCTCACCCTGGGCGCGCTGCGGGATGACGCAGTACACGCAGCTGCCTGTGCAGCGATCCGTCACCGCCAGCATCACGTTCAGGGGGCGCCGCGTCCCGAGCGCACGCGCGGCCACGGACGTGCCCGCCATGCGCGCGATGTTGCGGAGCGGAATCGACACGTCGTCCCTCCTGGAGGTTGTTCAGCCCGGCTCGCAGATCGGCTGGTGAACGGCTGTCAATTTACTTAGCAAGAATCATGCCAAAACGCCGATATCTTGGCCGAATCAGCCCCGTCTTCGGTTGACAGGGCCGGATCACACGACTACGTTAAACACGTTCGGCGGCAATTGCCACCGACCGGGATGCGCATGTCCCTTCGCCCCTACCTGCGGTTCGCCCGGTCCCTGGTGCTGCGCGATCGGCCGGTGTACGTCCACTACGCGATCACCAGCCGTTGCAACCTGCGGTGCCGGTCCTGCGTCATCTGGCAGCGGGACGAACCCGAGCTCACCACGGACGAGGTCGCCGAGCTGGCCGCGGTCCTCGAGCGGCTCGGGTGCGTGCAGCTGTCGCTGGGAGGTGGGGAGCCGGCACTTCGCAAGGATTTGCCACGTATCGTGCAACTTTTTCAGACCCGGCAGATCCGGACGCGAGTGCTGACCAACGGGGTGGCCATGACCCCGGAGATCAGCGCGCGCCTGATCGACGCGGGGCTGCGCGAGGTGTCGTTCTCCCTGGACTCGCTGGTGCCGGAGGTGCAGGACGGGCTGGACAACAGCGGCGCGACGTACGCCACCCGGATGCGCAACCTGCTGGCCCTGGCCAAGGCGCTCCCGCGCCGTGGCTCGGTCCCGGTGCTCAACACGGTGGTCACCCCGCGCAACGTGGGCGAGCTGATCGATCTCGTCGACTTCGCCGACGAGATCGGGTTCTACGTCTCGTTGATCCCGATCCACCTCGCCGCAGACGACGAGCACCGCTTCTACTCCGGCGACGAGACGTTGCGGTTCGACGGCGCAGCCGAGGCCGAGCTCCGCGACGTGTATCGCCGGATCATCCGCATCAAGCGCCGCGGCGGCAGGATCATCAACTCCTCGGCGTTCCTCGAGCGCACGCCGGACTACCTCGTCAGCGGGGCGGCGCCGTGGCCCTGCCGGGCGGGTACGCAGTTCGTCTCCATCGGCCCGGACGGCCGCGTGTCCCCCTGTCACGCCTTCGAGGGCCAGTGGGGGATCGACTTCCGGGAGTTCGAGCGGGCCTACCACAGCCGGTCCTACCGGGACGAGGTGCGGCGGCGGATCACCACCTGCGAGGGCTGCTTCCGCCCCTGCTGGGCCGAGATCGGCCTGCTGATGGGCGAGCCACGCAGCTTGCTGGAGATGGCGCGCAGCCAGGCCATCGCAGCTCGACCCCGGCCCCGGTTCAGTCGTCGCGCCATCGCAGAACACGTGGGTGTGGACCTCGGGGCCGCGTCGTGAGGCTGCTGCTGATCAATCCCAGCCATGGCCTCGCCATCGAGTCCGAGGCGGGCGACGCGGCCGACGACGGCACCGGCTCCCACCCGCCCCTGGGCCTGCTGTACCTGCAGGCCGCGGTGGAGGCGAGCGGCGACCACCGGGTGGACGTGCTCGACGCCAACCTGACCCGCGACCTGCCTCGCGCGCTGGCGAAGCGCGCTGGCGCGGGCGCGCCCACGCTCGTGGGGATCACGGCCCTGACGCCGAACCTGCCCGGCGTGATCCTCGCCATCTCCGAGGTCGAACGAGCATTCCCCGACGCGAAGATCGTGATCGGCGGCCCCCACACCGACGTCTTCCCCCGCGAGACCGCGGCGCTCGCCGGCGTGGACTTCGTGCTGACGGGAGAGGCCGAACCCACGCTGCCCCGGCTGGTGGCGGCGCTGGAGTCCGGCCGCGTGGACGAGCGCATCCCCGGGCTGTTCGCGGCGGACGGGGCCGTGGACGGGCTCACGGACGAGCGGCCGTGCCTGCTGGATCTCGATAGCGTGCCCGCGCCCGACAGGTCCCGTATCCCCGTCGGTCCCTACCGGGGGCTGGTCGGCGACGACGAGGTCTTCAGCACCCTGGTCACCA
Source organism: uncultured Rickettsiales bacterium (assembly GCA_964639985.1). Lineage (GTDB taxonomy): Bacteria > Myxococcota_A > UBA796 > UBA9615 > CAYRNR01 > CAZXHG01. The sequence goes on along the minus strand of CAZXHG010000002.1, from coordinate 57,249 downwards.
GCCGGGGTTGCCCCTACCGCTGCACCTTCTGCTCGACCCCGCGGGAGCGGTATCGCCAGCGCAGCACCGCGAGCATCCTCGCCGAGATCGAGCAGTGCGCCGCCCTGGGGGTGGCGCACATCTACTTCCTGGACGACAACTTCCCGGTGCGCGGCGCCCGCCTGCACGAGCTGTGCGACGCGCTGGCGCGCCGTGACGACCTGCCCACCTGGAGTTGCCGCACGGCCGCGGCCGGCCTGACCGAGGACAACCTCGCGGCCATGAAGCGGGCGGGCTGTCAGCGAATCCAGATCGGGGTCGAGACCGGCACGGACGAGGGCCTGCAGGCCCTGGGCAAGTCGACCACCGTGGCGCAGATCCGCGACACCTTCCGCGCCGCGCGGTCCGCGGGCGTGCCCACCATGGCCTACTTCATGATCGGGCTGCCCAGCGAACGCTCCGCCGAGGACGTGCGGCGTACGTTCGACTTCGCCCTCGAGCTGAACCCCAGTTACGCCCTGTTCAACGTGCTGACCCTGTACCCGGGCACGGCCCTGTTCGCCCAGGCGGTGGACCGGGGCCTGGCGGCTGCGGACGTGTGGCAGCGGTTCGCGCGCGGGCCCGATCGCGCGTTCGAGCCGCCCATCTGGGACGAGTTCCTGACCCGCGAGCAGCTGGCCAGCCTGCAGGATGAGGCCTATCGTGCGTTCTACTGGCGTCCCAGCGTGGTGCTGCGGATGCTGCGCGGCGGTGGGCTGCGCAAGAAGGCGCGTGCGGGCGTTCGCATGCTGCTGCCAGGGTGACGGCCGATGAAGAAGGTCCTGCTGATCACGCCCTACGGCTTCCAGAACGTGGGCGTGCGCATGCTGTCGGCGGTGCTGCGCCGTGACGGCTTCGCCGCGCCGATCCTGTTCCTCAAGGCGTGGCGCAACAACGACGTGCAGCTGCCGACCACGCGCGAGCTGAGGCTGCTCGAGGAGACGGTCGCGCAAGAGCGCCCCGACGTGGTGGGCATCGGCTTCGGCACGCCGTACCTGGGGCTGGTCACCGACCTGACCCGCCGCATCCGCCGGGTCAGCGGCGCGCACGTCATCTGGGGCGGCGTGCATCCCACGATCTGCCCCGAGGACTGCATCGAACACGCGGACTCGGTGTGCATCGGCGAGGGGGAGCTGCCCCTGCTCGACCTGGCCCGGGCGATCCGGGACGACGAGCCGGTCGCCGGCATCGCCAACCTGTGGGTGCGCACCCCCGACGGCGTGGTCGAGAACCCGCCGCGGCCCCTGATCGCCGATCTGGACGAGTTGCCCTACGAGACGATGGCCGACGCCGAGATGCTCGTCCTCGAGGACGGGGAGCTGACCCGTGGCAATCCGTCGGAGGACAACGCCCTGTACCGGGTGATGGCCTCTCGTGGCTGCCCGTTCCATTGCGCCTTCTGCTACAACTCGCAGTTCCGGCAGATCTACGAGGGGCTCGGCCGCTATCACCGGGTGCGGTCGGTGGAGCGGGTGATGCAGGAGCTCGAGCGGGCGGTCGCGGCCCTGCCCCGGCTCCGCCGGATCCGCTTCGACGACGACACCTTCGTCTTCCCGCGCGCCTGGATCGAGGATTTCCTGGAGCAGTACCCGCGGCGCATCGGCCTGCCGTTCGACGTGCTGCTCAACGCCGAGGCCACGAACGAGCAGACCCTGCGCATGCTCGCCGAGGCCGGCCTCGTGCACGTCCAGGTCGGTGTTCAGAGCGGCTCGGAGAGCGAGCTGGAGGAGCACTACGCGCGCAAGGGCTCCAACGAGCGCATCCTGGAGCTGGCCCGACAGCTGCACGACCTCGGCGTGGAGGTCACCTACGACGTGATCCTGGACAACCCGCTGGCCTCCCGCGCCGACAAGCAGGCCATGCTCGACCTGCTGCTGCGCTTGCCGCGGCCGTTCAACATCTTCCTGTACTCCCTGACCCTGTTCCCCAAGTCCGAGATCACCCGCACCCTGCTGGCCGAGGGGCGGATCACCGAGGACGACGTGGAGGGCAGGGCCACGAAGTCGTTCGAGCAGTTCCGTCTGTCGTTGAGCTATCCTCGGCCGACCGAGGACACGTTCTACGCCGCCCTGATCTCGCTGACCTCCAAGGGCTTCCTCCCGCGGCGGGCGATCCGGGCGATGAGCCACAGTGGATGGCTGCACGACCACCCCACACCGCTGCGCTACGGCGCGGAGGTGGCCAACGTGGTCAAGCTGGGTGGCACGGCGTGGCGCATGCTGCGGCGCGGTGAGCTGTCGGCGTTCAAGCTGACCGAGTACGCGTCGTTCCGCAGGAGGCTGATCCAGTGAACCACCCACGAGGGCGCGCACGATGAAGATCTGGCTGGTCAACCCGCCGGTGGTCCGGGAGCACCCCAGCGGCGTACAGGCGATCGTGCAGAGCCTGTTCTTCAACTCGCCGCCGCTGGGCCTGGCGTACATCGCGGCCGTGCTGGAGCGAGACGGTCACCGCGTGTGGATCACCGACAGCCCGGTGGAGCGGATGAACGGGGACGACCTGCTCGACGCGGCCCGACGGTTCCGCCCCGACGTGGTCGGCTTCACGGCCACCACCTCGTACTTCGACAATGCCGCAGTCGCGGCGCGCAACATCCGCCAGATCCTGCCCGAGGTGGTGATCGGCCTGGGGGGGCCACACTTCAACGCCAACCTCGACGTGCTCGCAAGCCACCCGGAGTTCGACTTCGGCGTGCAGGGCGAGGGCGAGATCACCATGTCGGAGGTGGTGACCCGCATCGAGCAGGGGCAGGACTTCGCGGTCGTGCCGGGCGTGCACGTGTTCCGCGGTGGCGAGCTGCACGCCGCACCGCCGAGGGCGCCCGTCGCCGATCTCGATATCCTCCCGATGCCGGCGCGTCACCTGCTGCCGCTGAAGCGCTACATGCCGCTGCCCAACGATCACCACATGCTGCCCAAGACGGCGATGATCACCAGCCGCGGCTGCCCGTTCAAGTGCATCTTCTGCGACAAGAGCACCTTCGGCGCGTCGTACCGCAGCCACAGCCCCGAGCGCATCGTGGCCGAGATGCACCACCTGACCGACACCTATGGGGTGCGGGACATCGCGTTCGTGGACTCCACCTTCACGCCCAACAAGCGGCGCATCGACGCGGTCCTGTCGGCGATGGAGGCCGACCCCCCCCAGTGCACCTGGACCTGCTCGTGCCGCGCCAACGTGCTGGACGAGCAGCTGCTGCGGCGCATGCGGGCCATGGGCTGCTGGCGCATCCGGATCGCCATCGAGAGCGGCAACGACGAGATCCTGGGGCGGATCCGCAAGGGCATCACCAAGGCCCAGTTCGCCAAGACGGTGCGCGCCGCGGACAGGCTCGGCTTCCAGGTGAAGAGCTTCTTCATGGTCGGCCACATGGGCGAGACCGCCGACACCATCGAGGAGTCGATCCAGTTCGCCCTCGACCTGCCGATCAAGGACGTGACCGTGCAGATCAACACCCCGCTGCGCGGGACGCCCCTGTACGACGAGTGCCTCAAGTACGGCACGGTGATCGAGAAGGAGCAGGGCTCGTACTCCTTCTTCGAGCCGGTGTTCATCCCCGCGGGCATGACCGGTGAGCAGCTGCTGGCCGCGCACCGCAGCTTCTACCGTCGCTTCTACCTGCGGCCGTCCCTGGCGTGGCGCCACCTCAAGGAGGTGCGCCGGCCGTCGGACGTGACCAAGTACCTCAAGGCCGTGCCCCTGGCGGCCAACGTGATGTTCACCAACAAGGAAGCCTGAGGTGGCCGAGCACCCGCGCCTGACCCTGGTCCGCGTCAACGAGCGGTCGGGTGTGCACCCGTTCCTCACCGAGTCCAACGTCTCGGGCATCTACCCTCCGCTCGGTATCGCCTACCTGGCGGCGTCCGCGCGGCGCGCCGGCTTCCCCGCGTCGTTGATCGACGCGCACGCGACCGACCTGTCCACCGAGCAGATCGTGGGGGCGATTCGCAACATCCGGCCTGACGTGGTCGGCCTGACGTCCACCACGTTCAACTGGCCGGTCGTGGCCCGCCTGGCACGCCGCGTACGCGCCGCGCTGCCCGGGCTGCCGATCTGGGTCGGCGGGCCGCAGCTGTCGCTGTATCCGGACGAGTGCATGACCGAGCCGGTCGTGGACCTGGCCGTGGTGGGCGAGGGGGACGAGACCGTGATCGAGCTGCTGCAGCGGCTGGCCGCGGGCGAGGAGCTCGCGGGCGTGCCCGGCACGGCCGTGCGTCGCGGCGACGAGCTGGTGCACGGACCGGACCGACCGCCGGTGGCGGAGCTGGACTCGCTGCCCATGCCCGCCATCGACCTGCTGCCTCTGTCGCGCTACCGCTCGCTGGACCTCCCCACACCCTACGTGTCCATGGTCACCAGCCGCGGCTGCCCGTTCCGCTGCCGGTACTGCTCGCAGGTGTACGTGGGCGGCACGTACCGCGCGCACGGACCGCAGCGGGTGGTCGCGGAGATGGTGCGTGCTCGCCGTGATCTCGGCGCCCGGGAGATCGTGTTCTTCGACGAGACCTTCACCCTGGACCGGGACTGGGTGTTCGAGGTCTGCGAGCGGATCCTGGCCGCGGACCTGGACGTGCCGTGGAACGTACGCACCCGGGTCGACCGGCTCGACCGCGACACCCTGGTCGCCATGCACGAGGCCGGCTGTATCGGCGTGCACGTGGGCATCGAGTCGGGCAGCCCGCGGGTGCAGCAGCTGATGAACAAGAACCTCGACCTGTCCGGCATCGGCGCGGCGCTGGAGGCGGCCCGCGAGATCGGCATCGAGACCCGCGGCTACTTCCTCCTCGGCTACCCCGGCGAGACCCGAGACGAGATCGACCAGACCATCGCCCTGGCCTGCGACCTGCCCCTGGACTGGGCCAGCTTCACGGTGACCACGCCCCTGCCGCGCATCGGCATCACCGAGGACGCCCTGGCCGACGGCCGCATGGCCGCCGACTACTGGCGCGAGTACACGCTGGGGAGGGTGGGGGAGCCGCCCGGCTGCTTCACCACCGACGAGCTGTCGGCCGACGACCTCGATTCCCTGCTCCAGCAGGCGTACCGGCGGTTCTATCTGCGGCCGTCTTTGCTGGGCCGCAAGGCGCGCACCGTGCGCCTGTGGCGCGAGATGCCGTCCATCGCGCGTACCTTGTGGGAGACAAGGGTGGGGTAGATATCCGAGATCAACCCCCGGCCAGGATTCTCAGTGCGATGTGACCATCGTCGGCATCACCCTCGGTCAGGCTCCTCCATGCCCTGCACCGCCGGTCCATCAATTCCGTTCGTCGCCGCAACCACGTGCGCTCCTTCCCACGGAGTTGGGCCACGAGTTCTCTTGGATCATCGACCAACGTGAGCAGGAACGCGAGGTCCGCGAGCTGCGCCTCGGGAACGTCGTCTACGTCCACGGCGCGAGCCTTGACCAGGATCGCGCCGAGCAGGTCGGGACATGGAATCGCGCCCACGCGCGTTCCCCACGAAACCTCCACCTTCCGGGTCCTATGCAAGGCCTGGGTCCCTCCCGGTACGGACACGGTCCTTGCTGGCGGGACAGTCGTCGTCAGCCGCGGGAGGTTCGAGCCCAGACCATCCGGAGCGAGCACGTCGATTCGTACCATCCCACCCTTGAATCGGTGTCCCACGCCGAATGCGTCGACACCATCCAGCTCGAAGCCCCGGTCCAGCAGGAGTTGCGACATCCGGGCGGTGCCGCCACGCAAGACGCGAACATCCACGAGGACATCGGCATCGATGGTCGAACGCGCCAGCGTCCGCCCCCGCTGCAATCCGTGCAGGATCACCATCTGGGCGCCCACGAGCGTCCACCCGTCGGGCTGCAGATCGGCGAGGTCCAGGAGCGTGTCCCAGACCGCGCCGGACAGGGGATCGAGCCCGGTCAGATCGACCATCGCTCCTCCAGTTCCTCCAGCAATGCCCGTCCCTCCCGAGCGGTCCGTGGATCGTCGGAAGTCGCCAGGTCCACCCCGACGACGGCCACTGGGGCCACGTGCTGCAGTTGCGCGAATGGCCACAAACCACCAACGATGCGCAAGACCACGTTCGTCGTGGCCCCTCCTTCCTGCAGTGCGTACTTCGCGGCGAACGCGGGCCAGTCGCGTTCGCGTACATAGGCCTCGGCCTGTCCCGGAGCCACGAGCGCCAGATCCAGGTCCTGCGATGCGCTGATGCCCGTCTTCACGACGAGTCGTTCAGCGGCAATCCGCCGAACATCTGACGGATGGGCGCGGAACCTCCGCGATACGGCCCGGGCCCCCAGTCGCGGCACCTGCGACAAGATCCCCTGCTCTCGAAGGCGCCGGCGTCCACGTGACAGCGCCCACGGCGACAGCCAGTGTGGCCTCTCACCCGACGCCAGCCACAGCAGCCCCCACGCGTTGGCCACGCCGAGCGGGCGACCGACCGGCGCTACGCGGATCCGGCGGCGATCGATGGACACCGGATCGACCAGCCAGCGCCCGCCGACCTTCACGGCCCGCAGCCGGCCGGCAGCGATCAGTGCGCGGACCCGAGCATCGCTCACGCCGAGCTTGCGAGCAGCATCAGCGACGCTGAGGTGATTGGGGTTCATTCGACCTCCACCGGACAAGATTGCGGATATTGTATCGATTGCGAAATGTTTTCCGCAACACACAGGTCAGAGGCGACAGGTCCTGACGCTCGCGCTGCCTATCCTCGCTCGCGAGGAGGGCTCCATGCCGCTGTACCAGCCCGATGTCGACTGGAGCCTCGACGCTCCGTGGGCTCGCCCCTTCGCCGACGTCCGCTCGCATGCACCCGATGCCGTCGCAAGACTCCGCCAGCTGGTCGACCGGCTCACGAGGCTGGAACCCCAGGTCGATGACGATGCGTGCTCTTGGCACCTGTGGTTGCCGATCCGCCGTGCTGGCCGCGGCCGCAGCGAACGCCGGAGCCGAGGGGATCGTCACGCGGGACACCCGCGGCTTCACCGCGGCCGACATGCCGGTCCTCTCCCCGTCCGAGATCGTGGCGATCCTGAAGGCAAGGGAGGAAGGCGTCTGACGACTACCTGACCCCTTTCTCCTTCCTCGACACCTCCACCCTGCGGTACACGGTCTGGCCCTCGGCCATGTAGAGAAGGTGCACGTCGCCTGCCGTGTCGGTGGCTGCGGTGGGCATGTTGCCCGCAGCAATGTCCACCGTCTCGCCGTGCACGCCGTCCAGACCGAAGAAGCGGAGCTTGACCCGGCCCGCGTCGGTCCAGACCAGCCACGCGCCGCCTCCGGCAGCCTCGGCCCACTGGGGACCCCAGCGGACGTTGTAGCCCGTCGATCCGGTGACCGAAGCGAGGTCGGCGGGGTCGAAGAGCATGCTCGTGCCGTCCCAGACGTTGAGGTAGAGATGGCCATCGAGGCCATCGATGGCCATGTAGGCGGCCTCGGGGACCAGGCGGTCCGTGCCGAGGCCCATGAAGTTGTCCTCCTCGTTGCCCGGGTAGCTGGAGGAATCGCTCCAGTCCAGGGCGGGCAAACCCTCGGCCTCTCGCAGGCTGTTGTGGTACCCCCCGGCGGTCAGCCCCTGGAGGTCGGGGTGGCCGTGGTAGGCGGCGTGCCAGATCCGGCGGGGCCCCTGGCCCGCGTGATCGACTGCCGGGGCGCGGGAGACGCGGAAGGTCCCGGTGGGGCGCTCCCCCAGGTTGGCCGCGAACAGGGCCGTTCCGTTCTCCTGGACCGAGACCTCGCCATCCCATGCCAGGCGCTCCCAGGCCCCCTTGTTCACCCAGACCACGGCAGTGCCGTCGGAGACATCGACCGAGAGGTTTCCCGAGGCCCAGTCCGGCGGGGTCACCATCTGCCGGCGCTCGAAGACCGGACTCGAGGGGCCGGTGCTCATGGTCCCCCGGGTGAGCACCGCGATACCGCAGCCGTCATAGTCGCCGATCACCACCATCACACCCGAGATCCAGCTCCTGTCGGTGCCGGGATCGATCTCGATGTGGGGGTTGTTGCACGTGCCGGCCGGGCTCCAGTGGTCGGAGAGGCGGAAGTCGGTGGCGGTCCAGCTGCCATTGGCCGCCCGGTCGTAGAGGTACCAGTCGCCCGAGCCTTCGTGGGCCAGGACCACGGCGTGGGGAAGTCCCGCGGCATCGATGGCCAGCGATGGCTTGATCCCGTCGATCCCCACCGTCGCGACCTCGGCGGCCGGGTCGGTGACCACGGGCGGTGCGCCGGGTTCGGTGGTGTCGTCGTCCGCGGCCGTGTCGTCGTCCAGGGTCGTGTCGTCGTCAGACGTCGATCCGGAGTCGTCGTCCGCGGCCGTGGAGCAACCGCCCAGTGAAGCGGTTGGGGACAGGCCGAAGAGGCTCACGATCACGAAAACCCACAGCCGGGGACAGGGCATTCATCTCCTCCCTTCTCTGCGACACCCGGCCGTCGCTCCTGGACTGCTCCGCGAATCCACGAACCCGGATTCGCTCCCCCATCCCCTAGGGGATGATCTGCTCGCCCCGGACCTCGATCTCGTCGAGGACCCAGCCGTCGCCGGTCAGGGTCAGGTTGATCTCGCCGGGGACCGCACCCGGATCGAACGTACAGTCGAACTCGCAGGTCCAGTCGGAGCAGAAGGGGTTGGTCAATCCGACCCAGGTGTGGCCGGCGAGCTCCGGGCTCGCGTCGACCAGCTTCCCCAGACGCTTGGCCGAGTAGTTGTCGATGAGCCACGAGCTGCCATGGGACCGGAGCCCCTCCATGTCATCGGCCCGGATGGCGGCGAAGATCTCCTCGGCCTTGGCCCTGGCCTTGGCCTCCTTGTTCCCCGCACCGCAGCAGCAACCGAGGAAGGTGAACAGGGTGACGCAGGTGAGAAGCGAACCGATCGAGCGTGATTTCATGAGGACTCCCCTGGACGTGCGGTGGACGAGTCGATTTCCGATTCTAGCCGGTGGGAAAATCCTCCGCTCCCGTGGCCGGCCCCCTGCAATCCGTCCGTGGCGCTGGCGTCCCACGACGTCCACGAGGGCGTGCCTGCATCGTGCACACCCGACTGGTGGATCCGGTGTTCATGCGTGGCGGGGGTCGCGCTGGCCTGATGGAAGCGCACGCCCGGGGCAAGAGCTTCTGGCCAGGTTCACTCAGTCCGTCTGCCTGGTCCGAGGCGTGGCTCTTGCCGCGAGCGAGACGCTGTCTTCCTCATCCGAGCTCGGAGAGCCAGGCCCGGTCCGGGCGGTCGCTGGCACATCGATACCGTCGAGCGCCGCGACCTCCGCGTCGGCCTGGGCGCGTAGCGCCCTGTTGGCGCGCGCACGGCTCATGCGCTCGAGGATCTCCGTTGCCTGGTCCACGTGGTCGGAAGCGTCCTGGTCACCGAGGCTGCCAAGGGGGCCCACCGCCGCCAGGCTGCGGTCGAGGGCGCGGGTCAGCTCGACCATGCGCTCGCGCTGTTTCCGCCACAGCTGGGCCTGCTCGAGAGCTGGGGCGTCGTCCAGACCGGCGGAATCGAGTACGGCCTGCACGATGGCGGGCGTGGCAGCCTCGAGGTCGTCGTTGGCCTGGCGCAGCGCGCGTACCTGCTCCGCGCGGCGATCCGCCAGGATCCTCGCGGCTCTCGGGTCCAGGACGAAGTCGGGCTTGGCCGCCACTGCGCCACTTGCGACCGTGGTGCCGAGGGCTCCAACCCCGAGGATTCCGGTCACCCAGCTGATGAACTTCTTGTCCTTGAACCCGAACAGGGCGGCCAGGAGCAGCAGCAGCCCAGCGAGCACGGCGAGCACGGGCGTTGCCAGGGCAGCGAGTCCGCGCACCTGGCGGGCCGAGGGCATGGACTCGGCCCAGGCCAGATCCTTGAAGGCCTTCTGCACCTGGGGAGAGAGGGCGCCGGGCTTCAGTCTGTCCGCATCGGCCATAGTACCCTCGGTTTCCGGGGATTTTCCAACGGGTGTCTCGCGGCCATATCACAGCAACGAGAAGGTCTTACTCGGCGACGCGGAACCTGTCCTCCACTGCTCAACAGCCCGATCCGGGGAAGACGGACGGGTTGTCGTCGTGGCAATCCCAGCCCTGTGCAGGATAGCTGGCATGGTCGTAGGGGCCTGCCTGCCACCAAGCGGGATACCCGTCTCCGTCCAGGTCCCAGCCCGCAGCCCCAGGCCCCCCATAGGCGCCGATGTCCGAACGCGAGCCGTCCGGGTCGAGGAGGGCCGGGTCGCCCGCGTCGATGAGTGGCGAGCTCGTCGAAAGGAACACCCAGCCGTGGGGCGTCGCATGGGTTGGGTCGAGGAACGCCGGATCGAGGGAGAGGTTCCCGGACGTGCCCGTGGGATCGGACATCGTTCCACCGTAGGCGCCGCCGCTGTCCGCCCAGACATTGCAGTACTCGACGCCAGGTTGCGAATACTGGGCGGCCATGGCGGTGGGTGAGGACGTGCCGTCGTCGACGTGAATCACGTTGGAGTTGAGGAAGGTCGGATGGCCTTGAAAGACGTCGACCTCCGAAGCGTTGTCTGCCTGATTGCCGGTGACGGTGGCGTTGACGAAGGACGGATCGCTGTACCACGCCTCGATGCCGCCGCCCGACGAGTAGTTGGTGCCACCAGTGGCACTGGCGGCGTTGGCGGTGATGAGCACGTTGGTCAAGGTGGGGGAGGTCTCCCACAGGTACAGCCCGCCGCCCCTCGCGTTGTTGTGGGCAGCGTCGGCCCGGTTGCCGGCGATCATCACGTGCCGCAGCACGGGCTCCCCGCCGATCAGATACACCCCGCCGCCCTCGCCGGCGCCCGAGTTCCCGGTGACCACGACCTGGTCCATCGTCGGTGACGAATCCGACGACAGGAGGCCCGCGCCCATGCCGAACAACGAACACGTGTTGCCGATCACGGACAGGTTGCCGATGTCCGCGTCGGTCCATCTCAGGTAGACGCCGCACCCACTGCAGTAGTGGGACGTGCAGTGGTTCCCTTCCACCAGGACATCGTTCAACCGCGCCGAGGAGTCGAGGAGTGCGAGCCCTCCGCCCGCGAGGGAGCCGATGTTGGACTCCAGCGAGATGCCGCTCACCTCGACATCCGATTCCCGCGCGAACAGGCCGCCCCCTGCGCTCCCGGCTTCGTTGCCGCTGAACACCGCCCCCTGGATCACGGGGGAAGACCGATGCACGTGCATTCCTCCGCCTTCCCCGACCGCCGTGTTGCCGGAGACGGTCAGGTCGGTGGCCGTGGCCGATGAGTCCTCGAGATAGATCCCACCCCCGTGCTGCGCAGCCCAGTTCGACTCGACGGTCAACGATGCCAGTGTCGGAGACGCCCCGACGACGGCGATGCCACCGCCCGATGTCCCCTGCCCGTTGGTGATGGTGAAACCCCGGAGGACCGCGTCCGAGCCCTCGCCATCGAGAAAGCTCACCACGGTCGTACCGGCATTGCCGTGCAGGACCGTCACGAAACGACCCCCTACCCCTACCAGGGCGATGGACTTGCCGCCGTACTCCAGTACCGTCAGATAGGTACCTGGATCGACGCACACCGTGTCTCCATCATCGGCGGCCGCGAGGGCGTCTTCGATCGAAGAGACGCCTGCTGGAACACGATACGTGCAGACGACACAGCCATCCGGATCACCGGCGTCCGCGGAACCGTCACAGTCGTTGTCCAGTCCGTCGTCGCACAGTTCCTCGGCATGGGGTCCGATGACGGGATCCGAATCGTCGCAGTCCTCGCAGCCGAGTCCGCCGTCCCCGTCCAGGTCGGCCTCGTCCGCCGGTAGCGTGCCGTCACAGTCGTTGTCCTCGCCGTCGCACAGCTCCGCGGCTCCGGGGTGTGTTCCGGGGGATTCGTCATCACAGTCCCCCTCTGCGACCGTCCACCCGTCACCATCGGCATCCGCGGGCCCGACCGAGTCGTCGTCCGAGGTGGCGTCGTCGTCCGACATGGTGTCGTCGTCGTCCGAGGTGGCGTCGTCGTCCGAAGTGGCGTCGTCACAGCCTGTCAGCGCGGCCAGCAGGAGCGTCAGTAGCAGCGAGGAACGGAGCGGTTGAAATCGACGCACGATCCCATCATACGGCAGGTACCGGGAGACGCGGATCGCGTGAGACGGCGACGGGAAAGACCGTGGAAGCGTGGAGACCTGCCGTCAGCGCCCAGGTATCCGTCAGGACTCGTCGACGACGAACGGATTGTAGCGGACCCGCCCGGCGCACAGGGGACAGTCGTCCTCGAGCCCGTCGTGTGCCCACGCAGAGTCCTGGAGTGTCAGGCACGGAGAGTCCTGCGGTTGCAGCCGCACCGAGCGGCAGGCCGCCCGGATCGCCGAGACCACGCGGGCGGGAGCCTCGAAGACCTCGCTGCACCAGGGGCAGCACACCTCGAGCTCGGCCGACCACGCGGGCGGGTCGACGTCGTGAAGGCGGCGGCGCGCGGCGGTGACCCGCGGTGCGCCCACCAGGAGCCCTCGGATGTCGGCGGCGCAGACCTGGCCGTCGTTGGTACCGAACGCGAAGCGCCCGGCCGCCGACGGGGGGCAGATTGCCGAAACCAGGCCCTGCGTCGTGGCGAGCCCGACGCACTCCCACGTTCCGAGACGATGGATGCGCAGCGTCCTGTCGGGGCTGCCCGACAACAGGTAGCGCCCGTCGGGGGTGAAGGCGATGACCACCGGGTTGGCCTCGTGGGCGGAGATCAGGTGCAACCTGCGGCGGCTGCGGAGATCCCAGACGTGGATACCGTCGCGGTGGGTGCTGGCCGCCATCCGCCCGTCCGGCGACACCCGCACGGCGGTGGCGTCGTGGCCGGGTTCGTCGCGCATATCCTGGCGCTCGCCGTCCACCACGTTGAACAGACCGAGGGTCCGCTTTGCCTTCGGCCGGTGCGACATGGTCGGGGCTGATGTCATGCGCAGCGCCGATGCCACGGCCACCTTGCCGTCGGGGGTGATGTCCACGTCGGTGATCCCGGTCTCGTGGCCCGGGATCTCGCGCGGATCCCGCCCCGGCGCGAGGTCGTACAGGTGCATCGGGCCGCCCGTCCCCCGCAGCTCGGTCACCAGGACGCGGGCGCCGTCGGGCGTCAGCGCGGTTGCCTGGATATCGTAGGCCCCGTTTTCGTGCACGATGCCGACGGCCTCCCCGGCCGAGGCGTCCCACAGCTTGGCCATGCGGCGGTGCTGCTCCTCTCCGCCGGTCGTGACGATTCTCGAGCCGTCCGGCGTCCCCCGTGCCGAGTGGCACCGGGCCTCGTGCGCCTGCCACACGCGGACGACGCTGGGATCGTCGCGGACGTCCCAGAGCTCCGCCCCGCCCTTGCCGTACACGCACAGCACGCGGGCGCCGCCGGCGAGGCCTTCGAGATCCTGGACGGCATCGCCGCGGCGCTCTCGGTTCGCGTCCTCCTGGGGTGCGCGGGTCAGATCCCACAGGTGGAAGGCGGGCACCCCCGTGGCGTTCATCACGGTGCCCACGGGCGACTTGGTGTACGTGAGCGCCCGCTCGCCGTCGGGCGACACCCCCACCCAGCTCACCTCGTCGCCGTGCGGTGGAAACAGCGCGAGGCGCTGTCCTGACCGGACCTCCCGGACCTGCAGTCGCTCGTGCCGGTCCATCACGACCGCGATCCGCCCATCGGGCGTGACGGCGAAACGCGGCGTCAGGTCCGGATCGTCGGTGAGGCGCGGAACCCCGCCCGCCTCGATGTCCCACCACCACATCCCGCCGGTGGTGGAGACCACCAGGGCGGCGCGCCCGTCGTGCGTCAGCTTCGCCTTGAAGCGCACCGGCGGCCGGCGCTCCGCGTTCGCTTGCTCGTAGTCGTCGGGCGCGAGCGCGTCGTCGAGGAGCTCGGCGATGGTCTCGCCGCGCTGCGGCGCGTAGAGGTAGAATCCGACCCCATCCCCCCTCCCGTTGTACGTCGCCTGCCTGTTGTGGTGCAGGAGCCGCTCGCCGTCGGCGCTGAGCGCGACCGCCTCCCAATTCCGCTCGGGCGGTGGTCCCGACAGGATCCGGTGGCCCGTCTCGAGCTCGAAGCAGACCATCTCCCGGAAGGCGAACACATACGCCCGTCCGAGAGCGGCGTCGACCATGACGTCGTTTTGGGTGCATCCCGTGTCGATGGTTCGTATCCGGGATCGGCGCTCCAGGTCCCAGAGATGGAGATCGGTGATGGCGTTGCCCGCCGAGCTCTGCGCCGTTCGGGTGAGCGCACGGCGCCCGTCGGCTGCCATGCCGACGATCCAGTGCGCTTCCTCGCCGTCGTAGAGCACGCCGCGGCGCTCGCCCACGCGCAGATCCCACAGCTCGAGGCGCTTGCCCGCCGCCACGACGGCCACGCCGAAATCGGGCGACACGGCAAACGAGCGGAACGAGGGGTCCTCGATGGCGCGCACGTGGCCGCCACCTGCGGCAGGCCGGGTCGCGGTGTGCTCGATGATGTGCACACCGTCGTCCGGACGAGCGACGGCCAGCGCGTCCCCCGCCTCGGTCACGTGCCCCGTTGCGGCGTGGTTGATGGCCTGCTGCACGACGAACCCGGCGCGGGATCCGTGCTCGCGCATGATGGGCGCCTGCGCGGACACGAAGTCGGCGAACGCCTCGAGCCGGTCGGTGTTCCGCACTGCAAGCGCGCGCACGTAGTCCTCGACGAGGTCGCCGATCCGATCGGCATGGATCTTGGCCTCGACGAACCGCAGGTCGCACAGCGTCTCCTCGGCCTCGTCCCACATGCTCCTGCTGTGGATCTGCTGCCAGGGCTGCTCCGTCAGCCGGCGCTGGTTCGGGACGCCGTCGTGGTGCAGGGGCTGGCTGCCGAAGAACCCGGCGAGGTCCACGTGCCACCGGTGCCCATCGGCGCTTCCCAGGTACCGGTTGCGTACGGCCCTGGAGAGCGCGCGGTGGAAGAAGTCGATGAGATCTCCGCGGTGGTGCAGGTATCCGCGGATCTGTCGCAGCAGCCCGACGTGCACCCGATCCGTGTCGTCCGGGAGCAGCGCCTCGAGCTCCCCGGCCGTCAGCCCGTGGCGCGAGCACTCCAGCAGGCAGAACAGACGCTCCACCAGCCCCGGAACCCCGCTCGCCTCGGCCTCGAGGCGCTCGAGGACCTGCTCGAAGAGCGCGAGGAGGTCCTGCGGCAGCGCTGCGATGCGATCGCCGAGGGTCTCGTAGCCGCCGAACAGGCGCAGTTCGTCGATGGCCACCTGCAGGTAGAGCGGGTTTCGGGTCTCCTCGCGTTCGAGCAGGGTATCGATGTGCCGGTCCTCCAGGGTCTTGCAGTGGATGGACGGCAGGCGTCGGATGATCTCGCGCCGCTCCTCGTCGTTCAGCGGCGCGAGGTCCAGGATCTCGTCGGTCTTGCGGCGCAGGACGTCCTCGTCGAGGCTGCTCACGACGATCCGGACGTTGGGTGACAGCGAAGCCGGGAGCCAGTCGAGGCGGTGCGCCGAGCCGCCCTCGTCGAGTTGGTCGAGCGCGTCGATGACGATGACCAAGCGGCGTTCGGTATCCCGCAGGAGCGCGCCGAACGCCGTCTCGAGCTCGCGTAGCTCGTGCGGCGTGGGGCTCGGGTCAGCGGCCCGCCGCTTCAGCTCGCCGCACAGCCGGCGGAGCATCGCCTGCAGGGACGTCGAGCGCGGACCCGCGCCGACGAAGTGGACGATGACGTCCCGTCCCGCCACCCCGTCGCTCGTAGAGGCGAGGTTGCGGCCGAACTGCGCCAGCAGCGCTGACTTGCCGCTGCCCGACTCTCCGAACACCGCCAGGACCTTGTCGGATCCGCTCGTGACGTACGTGCGCAAGCGCTCGAGGGCGTCGGACCGGCCGACGAACAGCCTCGTGCGGATCTCCAGGAAGGCGTCGTGCGGCTCGGAGTCCACCTCGGTCCGCTCGGGCTCCGGCCCGCGGGAGATCGCCTCGATGCGGTCTGCGAACTCGGCGCCGATGGCGAACTGCAGGTCCTCGAGGACCCGCGCGCCCAGCGCACCCAGGCTTCTGGCCACGAACCGGCCTCTCTGCTGCGGGTTCTCGGGATTCGGCTGGCTGGGATCGAAGGTCGGTTGATAGGTGAACACCGATCGACCGCGCCCGTTCGGCAGAGGGGGCGCGCGCTCCACGCGCTCGGCGATGGTCTCCTTCAGATCCGCGAGGCGCCGGGAGCTCTCGTCGTCGCGATCGAAGAAGGCGGCGCGGTACGCCTCCCGCCCCTCGGGCGTCAGCCCTTCGACATCGTCGGGAGCGGGCAGCGCTTCGGGATCACGGAAGTAGAAGAACGAGTGCGGCGTGCTCTGGCGTGAGCCGGCCGGTTCCTGCGTTCGGATCGGCTCGAGGAAGGCGTGCAGGATCTCGAGGTGGGTGATGGAGGTGCCCGCCATGGCGTCGAGGCCGGGAAACCGGCTCCGGGTGTCAGCGGGGATCTCGGTATCCGACGGCACCCAGCCGTACCGCTGGCCCAGCAGCCCGATGAAGAACGGCCGGCTCCCGTCGATCTGCTCGAGGCAGAGATCGATGACCTTCCCCGACTCGGCCTCCTCGGCCGTCACGCCCCAGCGCAGATCGATGTCCACGAGATGGAGCCGGTACCGCTCGCACCACTGGCTCAGCTCGGGGAACACGAACTTCACGAGGTAGTCGCGCTCCGCGTGGAAGTCGGAGAACGTGCTGCTGATGAAGACCCGGATGGTCCGCCAGCGGTACGGCGGCGGATCGTCGACGCTGGGCGAGAAGCGCGGCGGTGGTGCCGGCGCTCGCGTGCCGGATCTCGTCGGTCCTCGCGACGCTGGCTTCGCCGGAGCGGGAGGGGCCGGCTCGTCGTCCTCCCACGACCAGGTCTCGGGATCGTCGGTCTCGTCCCAGACCATCCGGCGTCTGCGCACTGCGATCCGGATGCAGATGAGCAGCGCAACGCAGGCGATGCCGATCAGCAGGAGGGCGCCGTACGAGATGCCCCACAGCTCTCCGGACAGCAGCTCCACGCGCACCCCCAGTCCTTCCGCTAGCTCAGGCGTCCCGCTCGGTCCAGCCGTAGTCCACGTACCGCCAGCTCACCTGCTCGCCGCGGAAATCCAGCAGGGTGTAGCCCTCCTCGCAGCCGTCCTGCGGGCCCTCCCACCAGCCGCCCGAGACCGCGCCCACGTTGGCCAGCTCGATGCCCTTGTGGCAGTAGCTCTCGTTGATGTGCAGGTGGCCAGCCAGGACCAGCTTCACCGGGTGGCGCTGCAGCACCTCCAGCACCTCGTGGCAGTTGGTCACGGCGGCCTTCGCGTGCACGGCCTCGGCCGCGCCCCGTTGCTCGTCCACGTGGGTGTCGGTGAGGAAGCCCACGGTGAAGTCCGGTGGCTGGACCGGGCTCTCCTGCGCGCGCGCCCGCGGGATCGCCGTGGCCGCGGCCGCCAGTGCAGCGGTCCGCAGGAAATCCCGCCGCGAGGTCATCCGCCGGCCGGGGCGCAGATCAGCGGGTTGATCACGAAGACGAACAGCGCGGCCAGGCCCAGCAGGCAGGCGAGGCCGAGCATGTACATGCCGAATTCCTTCATCAGCCCTTGCCTCCCAGGAAGCGCCGGATCCGCTTCCAGCGCGGGATGAACATCGGCACATCGCGCTTGTACGCCTCGTACTCCTCGCCGAAGTTCTTCAGGCAGAACTTCTCCTGGATCACGATGTTGGTGACGTACGAGTACACCAGCAGGATCGGGATGAAGATCGCCAGGAAGGCCGGGCTGCGCATCAGGAAACCCAGCCCGATCACGCCGATCAGCTTGCCGATCACCGAGGGGTGGCGGATCCACGAGTAGATGCCCGTGTCGACCAGCCGCTTCGTGTAGCCCATGTGGGAGCCGGGGCTACCCTGGCCCTTGATGAACAGGTAGCCGTAGGAGTACCACACGACGTATCCGCCAAGGGCCCAGCACGCAGCACAGATCACTACATTCCACGGCATGCCCGGCGTGGGCGTCCAGCCCCAGTCGTGGTCCAGCCGCTGCGCCAGCAGCGCCAGCAGCGTAGCCGCGGGAACGAGGATGAACACGTGCACGGCGAGGTTGCCGTACAGCTCCTTGTAGCGAAGCGTCGAGAACACCTCCCAGAGGGTGGGTTCTCGATCCAGATCCTGGCCCCGTCGGAACGCCATCAGGCGGGCATCATATCTTATGTTGGCCGGTCCGGAGCAGCTCCATGCGGCCCAGCTGGAACCCCCCCAGCAGGATGTGCTTGAGCTCCGCGCGGGTACGGATGCCGGCGAAGGTGCGGGCCAGCGTACGGGGGTGGAAGTAGAACTTGCGGTTGACGATCTTGAACAGCTCCAGCAGCTGCTCCTTGCTCAGGTGCTCCTCCCACGCGGTGGGCAGGTCGTGGTCCGTGGTGGGATTCAGCATGAACCGCTCCCACACGTCCGCTGGCCACAGGCCCCGCTTCACGCCCTCGTCGAAGATGGGCGCGTCCGGATAGGGCGTGAACAGCGAGTACACCACGTAGTCCGGGGCCAGCTTGCGCATGAACGGCACCACGTCGAGGATCGCCTGCTCGCTCTCCTCGTGGGGGCAGCCCATGATCATGTAGGCGATCGCCTTGACCCCCTCCTCCTGGGTGAGGCGGAAGATGCGCTGGATCTCCTCGACCGTGGCCTTCTTGTTCAGCGCCTTGAGGCCGGGGTCGGTGAAGGTCTCGACCCCGTAATGCATGCGGTAGCAGCCCGCGCGCTTGGCCAGCCGGATCATCTCGCGGGTCGTATGGCGCACCGAGGCCTTGTAGCCCCACCAGACCTTCAGATCCCGCTGCAGGATCAGCTCGCTGATCTGCATCACCCGCTCGGCGCTGACGTTGAACAGGTCGTCCACGAAGTGGATGTCCTGGGTGCCGTGCCGTTGCACGCATTCGGCCATCTCGTCCACCACCCGCTCGGCGCTGTGGGCGCGGTAGCGGGTGGGCACGTTGCAGAACACGCAGCGCATGGGGCAGCCGCGGGACGACATCATCGTGGTGGTGCGCGCGCCGCGCATGCCCGGCGTGTAGTAGCGGCCGGGCGGGCAGGCTTCGCGGTCGGGGAAGGGGAGCTGGTCGAGGTCGTGGAGCGGGGGGTGCATCTCCGAGAGGAAGATCGTGCCGTCATCCTCCTGCAGGATGATGCTCGGCACGTCGTGCAGGTCGGTGCCGGAGTCGAGCGCCTCGAGCAGCATCACCAGGGGCTTCTCGCCGTCGCCCTGGATGCAGGCGTGCACGCCGGGCAGCTGGATGGCGATCTCGGGGAACGAGTTGACGTGGGCGCCGCCCATCACGACGAAGGCGTCGGGCAGGACCCGGCGGATCGCCTTGATCGTCAGGTCCACGTTGACCATGTTGTGCGACGCGGTGGCGGACACGCCGACCACGTCCGGGGCCAGGGCCGCGATCCGTTGCTCGAGCTGGTCGAAGTCCAGGTCGTCGACCACGCCGTCGATGACATGCACCTCGTGGTCGGTGTGCTCCTTGAGCCAGGCCGACAGGGTCATCACCGCCAGCGGCGGGAACAGGTAGGCGTACTTGTCGTTGAACACCGACGGGACGCCGGCCCAGACCTGGTGGGTCTTCGGGGGGTGGATCAGGAGCACGCGCATGGCTCATAGTCTCGATGCTCGGGCCGGGGGGCGCAAGAGAGCGGGCGAACGATGTGCGAGGAGGTGGGATGAAGGTCTACGTGTGTGGCAGCTTCAAGTTCGTGGAGCGGGTGGAGGAGCCCGAGAGCATGCTGGTGGCGGCTGGCATCCCCCACGAGCTGTCCAAGACCCCGGATCCGCGGGGGATCGTCAGCTGCCTGGAGAAGATCGACGACGCGGAGATCGTGTACGTGGTCAACCCGGGCGGCTACATCGGCCGCAGCCTGGCTTTCGACCTGGGCTACGCGGTGGCGCGGGGTCGGCAGGTCTGCAGCCTCGAGCGGATCGTGGACCCACCGATCGCGGACCTGCTGGGCGACGTGCTGTCGTTCGAGGAGGTGGTGGCGCGGGCTGGCTCAGCGGCGTCTGCCGTGGAACCAGGCAGCGGCGAGTAGGAGCCACAGGGCCGGGGATGCGCCGAACGGCAGCGTGGCTTCCGTTGCGGCTCGACACTGGCAGTGCAGGCCACCTTCGTCCGGTTCCTCGGCCGGCGAGCCCTGGGTCGTGTCGTCGTCGCCGTCGATATCGTCGTCGCTCGTGTCGTCGTCGGCCGTGTCGTCGTCGGCCGCGTCGTCGTCCCCTGTGTCGTCGTCGGCCGTATCGTCGTCGTCTCCGTAGGGACCGCCACCCATGAACAGGTACACGGCGCCGGTCTCGGTGCCCGCGTCCTCGTTGCCCGATGCGCCGATCAGGAAGTCGTCGAGCCCGTCGGCGTCGATATCACCAGCGCCCGCGATGGCTGTGCCCACGGCTTCGGACGGCAGCGTACCCAGGAACGACGCGTCCGCGCTGGCCAGCGACTGATCCATGGCCCAACCCCCGGTCTTGCCGTGGAACAGGTAGGCATGCCCGGAACAGTCCCCGTAGTCGTCGTTCTGGTAGGCGCCCACCAGGAAATCGTCGAGTCCGTCCGCGTCCACGTCGCCGGCCGGACGCACGAACCCGGCGTAGTCTTCCGTGCTCTTGCCGAAGAACGACGCGTCCGCGGTCGCGATGGACGCTCCCATCGTCCAGCCGGTGGTCCGCCCGAGCACCAGGTAGACCTGCCCGGCGTCCTCGCTGCCCTCGTCGTTGTGGCGCGCGGCCACCAGCAGGTCGGCCAGCCCGTCGCCGTTGACGTCTCCCGCCCCGGAAAGGTTGCTGCCGTTGCTGAAGCCAGCGAGGAAGTCGCGGGTGTTCTCGCCCACGAAGGAGGCATCCGCGCCTGCGAGCGACGTGTCCATGGCCCAGCCGCTGGTAGCGCCGAAGACGAGGTAGAACTCTCCCAGGTACTCGCCCCCCGCGTGGCTGCTCCCGGCGCCGATGGCGAGATCGCCGAAGCCGTCGCCGTTGACGTCGCCCAGCCCCGCGACGGTCTGGCCCGCGCCATCACCGGAGGACTCGCCGTGGAACGACGCATCCACGCTGGAGAGCGGCACGAATGCCTGCCATGGGCTGGTCGTGCCCAGGACCACGTAGGCCTGCCCGGCCGCGTGTCCGCTCGGGGATCCCAGGAGCAGGTCGTCCAGGCCGTCCCCGTCCACGTCCGGCGCGAGCGAGACCGCGAATCCCGCGGACTCGAACTGGGTCGCGCCGACGAAGGATGCCGTGGCCGAGAGATCCATCGGGCTCGTCCACCCGGTCGTGCGGCCGAAGACCACGTAGGCCGCGCCGCAGTCGATCTCGGGGCCGGAGTGGTTGGGGGCGCCGATGACCATGTCGTGCAGACCGTCCCCGTCCAGGTCTCCGCCCCCGTCCATGTCGAAACCCACGTAGTCGCCGCCCACCGGCCCGACGAGGGTCGCGTCGGCCGCCGACGTGTCGGCCGTGCCCGTCCAGCCCGCGGGCCCACCCAGGAACAGGTAGACCTCGCCGGGCGCCTGGTCGTAGAAGTCCTTGTACGGCGCGCCGAGCAGGAAGTCGTCGTACCCATCGCCGTTCACGTCACCGACTCCCGCGGACCGGTAGCCCAGGTAGCCGTAGTCTGCGCCGTGGATGGTCATGTCCGCCTGGGTCACGGGTGTGTCCGGGGCCCATCCCAGGGCAGTGCCCGGGGCTCCCCAGGACATCCAGGCCAGCGTTGCCGTCAGCAGTACGGATCGAGTCATCATGGCTTTCCCCTCGGGTTCCCTCTGTCTGCAGTATGGCAGATGAAGCCGCGGGAAGAGGGAAAAGGGACGCTACCCCCCGAACACCACCCCCAGCCGCCTTCGGATCTCGTCGCGTGTCGCGCGGAAGGCGTCCAGGCGGCCCGGGCCCTCGGCCGCGGCCGGGTCGGGCAGGCCCCAGTGGACCCGGTGGGCGTGGCCCAGCCACACAGGGCAGACCTCGCCCGCGCACAGGGTGACCACGGCCTCGACCCGGTCGGCCGGGATCTCGTGCATGCCCTTGCTGCGGTGGCCGGTGATGTCGACGCCGATCTCGGCCAGGACCTGGATCGCCTCGGGGCGGACCGAGGTGGGTTCCGATCCGGCCGATCCCACCCACACGTCGTCCGGTGCCAGCGCCCGCGCGATGCCCTCGGCGAGCTGGGAGCGCGCCGAGTTGGCCACGCACAGGAACAGCCAGCCGCGTGGTGCAGCATTGCGCAGCGCTTCGGCCTCGGCCCGCCAGTCGCTCACGGCGAGTCCACGCGCGGGCTGGCCACCAGGTCCAGCCGCCACACCAGCATCTCCTTGCCGTAGAAGTGGAAGCTGCCCACCCGCTCGAAGCCCCAGGACGTCAGCTGCCGGACCGCGCCCCGGTTGTCGTGCTCGGTGGTGATCTTCACGTGGCGGTGCCCGCGGGCGGCCAGTTCGTCGAACAGCACCTTGTTGATCAGCCCGGAGATGCGCTTGCCGCGCTGGGACGGTTCGAACGAGCAGAACACCGACTCCGCGGCGATGTCGCCGCCCACGTCGGGCGTCGACTGCGCGTGGTAGCCGAAGGTCTGCAGCAGGGGCAGGGCGGCGGTGGGATCCCTCAGCACACCCTCGGCCGTGGCCACGGCCAGCGAACGCGCGTTGCGCAGCAGCACGTCGCGGGTCATGCGTGGCCCGTCGGTGGTGCCCGCGATGAACCCCTGCACTCGACCCTCGCCCACGTACACGAAGCCGAGGAAGTCCGGATGACGGAGCAGCCCGCGGTACACCCGGTGCAGGAACCGCCGGCCGAGCCGTGCCCACAGGCTGTTGCCCATGGCCGCGGAATGCAGCCGCACCACGCCTGGCAGGTCGGAGCGCTGCATCGGGCGGATCCGGGCCATCACCTGCGGGTCGACCGGAAGGGGCTTGATGTCCTGGGCGGGGTCGCCGTTCACGGCGTGGTCATTCCTCGTCGCGGGGTACGTCCCGTTCATGGGCGCGGCGGATGCCATCGCGGAAGGTGTCCGACTGGATCGCCCGGTGCTGGGCGGCCAGGAAGTTGCCGATGAAGTCCTCGTAGGCGGTCTCGAACGACTCGTCGAACAGCCGCCTCACCAGGCCGACGGCCACGTTGTCCACCGAGCCGAACTCGGCGATCGCCGCGGCCAGCGTCGCGTCCAGGTCACCGGGCGCGCAGAGGTGGTCGATCAGGCCTGCGTCCAGCGCCTCGCGGCCGTCCATCCGGCGTCCGGTGAGCGCCATGCGCCGCGCCCGCCCCAGTCCGATGAACTTGGCCAGGCGGAAGGTGCCCATGCCGGGCAGGAACCCGTCGCGGACCTCGTGCAGGCGGAAGCTGGCGCGATCCGTGGCCACCCGCACGTCGCAGGCCATGGCGATCTGCATGCCGCCACCGGCGCATTCCCCGTCGATCACGGCGAGGGTCACCTTGGGCAGCCGCTCGACCATCCGCCACACCCGCTCCCAGCGGTTGAAGCCGTGCACGTTCGGCTTGTCGTCCGCCGGGAAGTCGCGCAGGTCGATGCCCATGCTGAAGTGCTCGCCAGCGCCCCGGATGACCACGAAGTCGTCGTCCGACTCGTCCTCGAGGAACTCGCAGACCTCCTGCAGGTCGCTCACCATCCGCACGTCGATCGCGTTGCGCACGTCCGGCCGGTCCAGCGTGATCGTGGCCACGCCGTCGGCGCGTTCGAAGCGGATCTTCTCCAGGTCCATCGTCCTCATCCTCGCGTGAATGCCTACCAGCGCAGCAGGCCGGTCTCGATCGAGATGCCCGGGCCCATGGCGATGGCCACGCCCAGGTCGCCGGAGTCGACCACGCCCTCGGCCTTGAGCTGCTCGTAGGAGAACAGGAAGGCCGCGGACGACAGGTTGCCGTAGTCGCGCAGGATCGACTTGGTGTGGCGCACGTCGTGCTCGGTGAGCCCGAGGTTGTACTTGATCGCGTCGATCACCTTCTTGCCGCCCGAGTGCACGATCCAGTGGTCGATGTCCCGCGTCTTGAGGCCGTTGCGCTTCAGCAGGTTGCCCACCGGCGTGCCCACGTGCTCGCCGATCAGGTAGGGGATGTCACGGCCGAGGTAGAAGTTGAACTTGCCGCTGTCGAAGTCGAAGCGCATCTCCTGCATCGCGTCGCCGAGCATGATCGACTCGAAGCCCAGCACCTGGGGGCCCTCGGCCGAGGTCAGGGCCGGGTCGGCCATCACCAGGATCGCGGCCGCGCCGTCGCCGAACAGGGAGTTGACCACGCCGGTGCGCACGGTCATGTCGAACACGTAGGCGGCCGAGCAGATCTCGCAGGTCAGCAGCAGGGCCGGGTGGCCCGGGTTGGCCGCGGCCCAGCTGGCCACCGCCATCAGCCCGTTCATGCCGCCGTTGCAGCCCATGCCCACCAGGTCGATGCGGTGGATGTTGTTCCGCATGCCCATGTCGTGGCCGACGATCGCCGACAGGCCCGGGCAGAGGAACCCGGTGGACGAGACCGTGGTGAACATGTCGATCTCGTCGACCCCCACCGGGCTGTCCGCCAGACAGCGCTCGATGGCCTCGCGGCCGATGGTCATCGACGTCTCGGTGTGCTTGGCCAGCAGCTCTTCGCCGCTCTCCTCGGGCATGGTGCCGTCGTCCGTGGGATCGGGCAGCACGAGGTGGCGGGTCTGGATGTGGGAGTTGGTGAAGAAGCGGGTGATGATCTTCACCTCGACCTGGAACAGGTCGAGCACCTCCTGCTGGGTGTAGCGGCGGGGCGGATTGGAGGTGCCCACCGACACGATCCGCGGTGCCAGGGCGGCGATCTCGGTCACGTTGTACCTCTCCTCGTTGTCCCGGCCACGGGCATGGGTCTCGAGGGCCTGTATCCTACACTATGGTCTCCTTGACATCCGATCCAGCCGTCTCTACCGTGGCCCCCCGGGCGCAGACGGCGCCCCGATCCGGGGAAACGACGATGACGAGCGAGGCACAGACGGCGGTCGAGCGGCGAATGGCCCTGTTGTTCTCCGGGGGCCTGGACACCACCCTCGAGGTGGTCGAGCGGCTCAAGGAGTACGACGCGGTCGACCTGCTGACCTTCGACAACGGGTACTGCATCAACATGCGCGGCGCGCGTCGGCGCGTGCGTGAGTTGCGCGACGCGCTGGGGTACTCCCGGCTGCGTCACATCGAGATCCACACCAAGGATCTGATCGATGTGTTGCTCGCGGACAAGGAGCAGCTCTGGGACGAGTACCGCTCGCCGCTGATCTTCGACATGGCGTGCAAGATGGCGTCGGTCACGGAGTTGCTGTTCTACGCCCGCGCGCAGGACATCTCCGACCTGAGTGATGGTGCGGCCGCGGAGCAGACCGAGATCTTCTTGCAGCACCGGGACTTCTCGGCGCACGTCAAGGAGTACGCCGAGCAGTACGAGCTGAACCTGCGGGAGGCCACGCAGTACGACTGGTCGCGGGAGCGCAAGCAGCAGATGCTGGAAGCCGAGGGCTTCCGCTCCGGATTCCCGGCCCTGGAGAAGATCAGCATCGGCAGCCACATCGCGCACCAGCCATTCTGCATGCGCGGCGTCATGACGTTCTTCTTCACCTCGCCCACACGGCACCTGCCACCGGTCAAGCGTTACGCGCTGCCCATGGACCGGGCCATCGCCCTGTGGCACCACCTGCTGCCGCGGGCGCGGGCGCACCTGGACCACAAGCTGAAGAGCCTGGGCTGAACCTGGGAACGGTGGGAGGTCACCGGCGCGCGGCGCGCGCCGCTGGGGTCACTCGGCCTTGGGAACGGGCGCGGCAGCGGCACCCTCGTCCTCGCGGTCCCTGAGCTCCTCGTCCTCGGGCTTCTTCTGGTCCTGCGGGACCAGCAGGCTCTCGTCGCCCTCGGGCTCCTTGGCCTCACCCTCGGGCGGCGCGCCCTCCTTGGGCGTCGGACCGGGGTCGGTGATCTCGTCGGGCAGCTCGAGGGTGCCGAGGTACTCGACCAGCTCGGCCGTGGCGCCGGCCTTCTCCAGCATGGCCTTGTCCCCGTCCTGCATGGCCGTGGCCTGGGGCAGGGCGCCGATCTCGATGCCCTCGGCGATCTTGGAGCGGATCTGCTCCTCGGTCAGGCCGATCTCCATCCACTCGGCCACGAACGAGGCGATGCTCCGTGGCGCGGCCGCGGGCTCGCTGCCCTGCTGGCCGCCCTCGGGGCCTCCCTGCTGGGGCTGCTGCTGCTGGTCCGGGGGCATCCACGATGGCTGACCCCCCTGGTCCGCGGCGGGCCCGGCGGGCCGGCAGGCCGACAGGGCCAGGCCCACGGTGATGAGCACGACGGCGACGGTGAGCAGAGTCTTCATGTCCTGGTTCTCCAGTGGTTCGGTGCGGGCGCTCGATCGCGCAGGTGAGAACCCGCATGTCCGTGCAGGCCATCCTAACGACGGGTCAGAAGGAGGGTCAAGGTCGCCTCGATCTGGCCCGATCGCCCTGACGTCGCCTTGTCGCGCCGTGGCAGGGGGGCAATAGTAGGTGGATGCGAGCACCCTCTCCGTCCCTCTCCCTCCCGGTTCGACCCCGCTGGTCCCCCTTGCTCGTGGCCCCGCTGCTGTGCGGCCTCGCGCTCGGCGCCGGCGCCTGGGTGGGCGGGTGCGGCGGCGGGGACGAGGAGCCGGCCGAGGTGCATGGCGAGCGTCCGCCGCCTCCACCACCGTCGGGACCCGGACAGGGCCCCCCCCCACCCGGCGTCGTGACCTCCCCGCGACCGCTGGACACCGCGATCACCATGGCCTCGCCCGCGGCCGAGGCCTGCTCCCATCACGACAGCTTCACCGTGTTGATGGACGGAGACCGCGCCGTAGATCCGGCGTTCGTGGCAGCCGGCAGTCAGCCCGCGGCCCTGATCGCGGTCACAGAGCCGGACGGCGAGCGCGGCGTGCTGCTGGAGGACTTCGGCGACTTCCGGCCGGCCCTGGAGGCCAACCTCGACCTCACGTTGCAACGGGTGCAGGGGCACGGTCCGACCGCGCACACGGCGGTGCTGGTCTCCCACCCCCACACCGTGGGCCGCATGCTGCTGCCGGGCAAGGCGCCGCCCCCGCCCGCGTCCGGGCCGGACGTGGTCACCACGGTGGTGCAGCGGCTGTCCTCGCCCGCCATCCAGGGTCCGAACCTGGATGACCTGTGCACCATCGCGCGGGCCGAGACCCAGTGGCAGGTGACCCCGGTCTGTGAGCAGACGTTCACCGACCTGCCGGTGGGGTCGACCCCGCTGCGCTGGGAGGACGGGTCCACGTCGGACCGGATCTGGATCCTCACCTATGCGATCTCGCCCCCCGAGATCGGGGAGATCCCGTTCCAGCCGCTGGAGTCCGTGCTGGTGGTGTCCGTGCCCCCCGGCTACCTGGTGTACGCCGTGTGCTCGCACCACATCCACGACCCGACCGGGACACAGCACTCGCCGTTCCACGCGGCCTACCACGTGCAGAAGGCCATGGACGAGGGCCAGCTGCCCAGGGGACCCATCCACACGCTGGTCACCGGCAGCTGCGGGATCCTGCGGACCTATCACATGGACGGAGGGACCACGGCGCACGGCCAGTTCGACGAGGAGGGGTTCAAGCGCCGCATCGGCGTGATGCAGCGGGAGCTGGGGATCGAGCGGCTCTTCCTGACCCACTGCGGGGTCAGTCCGGGCCTGCGCCACGCGTGGCCCCACTTCCACGCGGCGCTGGGCGAGAAGGTGCGGCTGGCATTCCCGGGCACCTGCATCCCGCTGGACGCGCCGCCGGGCGACGCGGCGCCCTGATCCCTAGTATTGTTGGATCCCTGCAGACCAGGGGAAGACCGATGTCAGTCGCACGATTCAGACCCTCGTTCTCGCTTCGCGACGCGGCCGGGTACCTGGGGGGCACGCTGCGGCGGTCCCGCGCCCGCGAATTCGAGGCCGCATTCGGGCGGGAGGTGCTCGGCGACCACACCGTGGTCCTGTCCCCGTCCGGACGCATCGCCCTGTACTGGATCTTGTCGTCCCTGGACATGGGGCCGGGGGACGAGGTGGTGGTGCAGGCGTTCAACTTCACCGCGGTCCCGGCCGCGATCGAGGCGGCGGGCGCCAGGCCACGCTTCATCGACCTGCGACCCGACTCCTTCGAGCTCGACGCGGACCGCCTGTCCGAGGTGATCGGTCCGCGCACGCGCGCGGTGCTGATCACCCACCTGTACGGAAACCCCGCGGACCTGGACGGCACGCTCGCTGCCTGCGAGGCCGCCTCCGTGCCCCTGGTCGAGGACTGCGCCCAGGCCGTGGGCGCCACCTGGCGCGGCCGACACCTGGGCACCCATGGCGTGGCGGCCCTGTTCACCTTCGGCCCGACCAAGAACTTCACCCTGCTGGGCGGCGGCGCGGCCGCGACCTCCGACCCGCACATGGGCCAGCGCATCGCCGAGCTGGCCGGCCGTCACCCCACCGTGGGTGCGCGCAAGTCGCTGAACCTGGCGGCCAAGGCCTCGGTGATGGCCATGGCCACCAGCCCGCTTCCCTTCGAGCTGGCCGTGTTCCCGGCCATCCGGCTGCTGAGCCTCGCCGGGGGCGACCCGGTGCACGCGGTGATGGGCGAGTCCGACTCGCCCCTGGTCGACCCGGAGCGCTACGCCGTGCCATCGGGCGCGATGGCCGCGGTCGGCCTGTCGCAGATGCGCGACTACGAGGCGATGAACCGCGCGCGGGAGCGCAACGGCTGGGCGCTGTACGAGCGGCTCAAGGACCTCGACGGCATCACCGTGCCCCTGTCGCGAGAGGGCAACATCTTCCTGTCGTTCCCCGTGTTCCACCCGCGTCGACACGAGCTGGCCCGCGCCCTGCGCTCCCGCGGGGTGGATACGGATCTGGGTTTCATGTGCGACTGCTCGGCCCACGAGATGTTCGCCCACGCCGCCGCGGGCTGCCCCAACGCCCGGCGGGCCGCCGACGAGATCCTGCACCTGCCGGTGCACCCCTACCTGCGGCCGCGCGACGTGGACCGCATCGTGCGCGCCGTGAGCGAGGCCGTCCGGGTTGTCGGCTGACCGCCAGCGCGCGCGCCTCACCCTGGCCTTCGCCGCCGGTGTCCTGATCCTGTGGACCGTCGCACCCTCGTGGGCGACCGACACCCAGCTGCCCCGCGACTTCGACCTCGTCGACGTCACCTGGTCGGGGTACGGCGGCGCCGAGGACCGCGCCGCGTGCGGCCCGTTGACCCGCCACCCGGTGGTGCTCGTGCACGACGACCGCGACGGCCCCGAGGCGTGGCGCGCCGGGGACGACGGCGGCGTGGTGGCCGCGCTGCACGCCGCCGGATTCGACCCCTGCGAGGTGTGGGCGGTCAAGCTGGGGGTGGCGGGACAGCCCCTGCGCTCGCTGGAAGAGCTCACCGACGACGTGAAGTTCTTCCTGTTCTCGGTGCTCGCCTACACGCGGGCGCCGCGGGTGTCCGTGATCGCCGACGGTACGGCCGCGGCCCTGGTGCACGCCACGCTGGACAAGTACCACCTGCACCACCTCGTGCACGCGGCCGTGTACCTGGAAGGCCCGTTCCAGGGGCTGGCGGGCTGTGACGACGACCGCTGCTTCGGCGGCGAGGTGCGCTGCTGCGCGCTCAAGCCCGGGTCGGCCATGCTGCGGAGGGTGCTGCTGCCGGTGGAGACCCCTGCGGCGCTGACGTCCGTGCCGGATGGTGGTCGGGAGGGGCACCTGCGCTACCTGGCGCTGGGATCCACGCCGGCCGTCGCTCTCGCTCAGCGCTCGCCGTCCTCGGGCGGCTGGATGCTGGACGGCGCTTCCAACCTGGTGTTCCCCGACCTGGCCGCCCGGCCGCTGCACCGGGTGGACGGGGCGTGGCCGATGGTGCTGCACGCGCTGTCCGGCGAGGCCACCGCCTGCCATCCGGCGCACGACGCGGACCGGGACGGCTTCTGCGCCGTGGCCCACGGGGGCAACGACTGCGACGACGCCGATCCACGCGCCTACCCCGGCGCCCAGGAGACCGCGGGCGACGGCATCGACCAGGACTGCAACGCCCACGACCTGGACCGGGACGTGGTGGGGTGGAAGTGCGAGCGGCCGCTGACGACCGCGTCTGCGGATTCGGCCCCGGAGCCGGCCACGCCGGCCGAGCCGGCCCCGCTGCCGCACACCTGGCAGGACAACGTCATCTTCGTGGCGTTCGGCCTGCTGCTGCTGCCCGCGG
The DNA here is from genome assembly GCA_964639985.1 of uncultured Rickettsiales bacterium. GTDB lineage: Bacteria > Myxococcota_A > UBA796 > UBA9615 > CAYRNR01 > CAZXHG01. Next base: position 27,142 of record CAZXHG010000002.1, on the reverse strand, counting down.
CCTGGGTGGTGTGGCGCGTGACGGCCCGCCGCCGCCGCCTGCTGGGCCGGCAGGTGAGGTCTGCTGCGCGCTCCTCGACCCGCGCCGCAGGCAAGGCTGCGGCGGCGGGCGCGGGTGGACTGGGCCACGGCGCGTCCGCCGGCGCCTCCCGGGCGTGGAGTGCGGCAGCGGCCGTCGGCCGGGGTGTGGAGCGGGTTGCCCGCCTGGCCGTGGAACGGCGCGAGGACGACACCCCGCGCACCGCCTGGTGGCGACACGCGCTCGAGGTCATCGCACCCGCGGTCCTGTTCGCCGCCGTGGTGGTGATCGCCCTGGCCACCCTCGGGTTCGATCCGGCCCGGCACCACCCCGGCGGCGGCTACCACGAGATCAGCTGGGATCTCGTGGACTGGAACGTGCACTACTGGTCCACCTGGGAGTTCCGCCAGGCGCTGGACAACGGCGTGCTGCGGTCGTGGTCCGAGTTCCACCCGGTCGGGCTCGACACGGTCACCGTGCGCGGGGACATCGCGCTGATGGCGGTCGCCGGGCTGCTGGGCCAGGTGCTGTCACCGCCGAACGCCTACTTCGGCGTGGTCCTGCTGCTGCTGGTCGGCAACGGCCTGGGCGGCTACCTGCTGGTGCGGTCCCTGACCGGCAACCGCCTGGCCGGCGTGGCCACCGGCCTGCTGTTCATCTTCGGCGGGGTCACCACCTGGGCGATCAACACCGGCAACATCGAGTACGGGTTCTGGCTGTGGATCTGCCTGTACCTGGTGATGCTGGACCGGCTGCTGCTGCGTGGGGGGCTGGGCAACGCGGCCGCCGGCGCGGTGCTGGCCGTGTTGGCGATCCTGACCAACTTCGTGTTCGCCTTCCACCTGGTGCTGCTCAGCGCGGTGCTGCTGGCATTCCGCGCACGCCGCCTGGATCGTCGCCGCTGGTTGGCCGTGGGCCTGCTGGTGGTGATGTGCGGCCTCCTGCTGGTGCCCTTCGCCGCCCTGTTCCGCAGCTCCGGCAAGGACCGCGGCCAGCTGCTGCTGCCGCCGGCCGGCGAGATCCAGCCCCACCTGGTGGCCGGCCGCACGCCGCTGGAGAACAGCTACTCCCTGGTCGACTACTACCCGTGGAACCGGGGCTCCACCCGCGACCACGGCGAACTGCGCTACTACAACCGCGACGACGGTGACACCTACTGGTTCGTGCTGGCCGCGGTGGTGCTGGCCGTGGCCCTGCGCCCCCGCCGCGCCGCGCCCTGGGCCCTGGCCGCGGGCGCGTTCTTCCTGCTGGCCCTGGGGCCGTTCTGGATCATCCGGGGCGAGGATGGGGACCGGATCGTGCACCTGCCGTACTACCTGGCGATCCGGCTGGTGCCCCTGTACTACCGCATCTACTTCCCCCATCGCATCGTCACGTTCGCCGTGCTGTGCGCGGGCGTGCTGGTGGGCCTGGCCGTGGACCGGCTGATGAAGCTGGCCGCCCGACCGCGCAAGGTGGGCATGAGCGGTCTGGGCAGCAAGGGCCGGCTGCCGCTGACCGGGCCGGCGCTGGCGCTGGTCGTGGGGCTCGCGCTGACCGGCGCGGCCGCATGGGAGCTGGGGTCGGCCTGGGGCTTGCGCAAGGTGGAGCGGCTGCCGCTCAACCCGTTCTACGCGCAGATCGCGACCGAGGCCGAGCGCTACGCGCTCGTGGTCTACCCCATGGACTTCGGCGTGTTCGACGGCCGCTACCTGTACTGGCAGACCGAGCACGGCAAGGCCCTGTTCAACGGCGCGGTGCCCCGCTACTTCGGCGAGGAGGGGGTACCCAACCTGCACATCCTGGAGGACAACCCGATCCTGCGCCGGGCCTACGAGCTGCAGCCGATGCACATGCCCAAGCACATCCTCGTGGCCATGCTCGAGCTGGAGCCCGCGAGCTACGACCTGGAGCGCGCCGACCTGGACTGGGCCATCGACGACCTGATCCGCGAGGGCTTCCGCTTCATCGTGGTGCACCGGCAGGTGTCGTGGGAGCCGGACCTGACGTACGAGCTCGGCGAGGGCAACGACCTCGAGGCGTTCTTCGATCACGCCCTGGGCGAGCCCGCGTACGCGGACGACGAGCTGGTGGCGTACGACCTGCGTCTGGCCGACGACCGCTCTACCACGCCCCCGCGTCCGCGGCAGGCCGACGAGGCGGACGACCTCGGCGAGCAGGGGGCCGAGTGAGTCGCGCGCAGCGCCCGGCGTGGCGGCGATGGCTCTTCCCCGGGGCCACGGCCGCGCTCGTACTGGTGGTCGTGGTGGTCAACGCGGTGTGGATCGCGCGCAACGGGGACTACATCCAGTTCGACACGGCCCACCACCTCAACGAGGCGGCAGACTTCGAGAACACGGCCCGGTCGATCCTGCGCAACGAGCCGGGGCTGTCCAAGCTGACGTCGCTGGTGGAGCTGCTCAACAACCGCGCCGGCCTCAAGATGATGTGGCCGCGATTCGTGTACGCGGTCAGCGGCCTGTGGTCGGCGGTGCTCGGCGGCGGGCCGGGCGCGCCCATCCAGGCCAACGTGCTGTTCCTCGGCGCGTGGATCGCCGGCGCGGTGCTGGCCATGCGCCGGCTGCTGCGTGGCGCGCGCCGCGATCCGTGGGAGGGCGCGTTCTACGCGCTGATGCTGGGCCTGCTGTACCCGGCCACGTACGGGCCGATGCGGCTGTATGGCCTGGACTTCCCCCTGGCCGGGGGGATCTGCCTGAGCCTGGCGCTGCTGATGGCCAGCCGCGGGTTCAGCCGGCCGTGGTACGCGGTCGGGTTCGGAGTGGTGGCCGGGCTGAGCCTGCTGATCAAGGCGCACTACGCGTTCTACATCGGCTTCGCGATTCCCTACGCGCTGTGGATGGCGCTGCGGCTGGCACCGAAGCCCGACGACGAGCGGCGCTGGTTGCGGGCGGTATGGCTGGGGGTGGCGACCGCGGCGGTCGCGCTGCTGGCCTGGATCTGGCTGGCGGGCAGCATCCGCGTGATCCTGCACGACCTGGCCGTGCACACCTTCCCCTCCCTGGTCCCGGCCGTGGGCGACAGCTACACCGAGCCCCACTCCGAGGCGTTCGGCAAGTACTCGCTGGCCTGGTGGACCTACTACCTGCGCAGTGGGGCCGTGGACCTGGGCATCGCCGGGACGGTGGGGTTGTTGATCGGGGGGGTGTCGTGGGGGGTGCGCTGGAAGGCGATGCCGGCGGCGTCGCGGTACGACCGGCGGTTGCTGCTGTGCTGCGCGATCGGGGTGACGCTCGCCTTGACGATCATCCCGATCAAGGACACGCGCTACCTGTTCCCCGTGTTCCCCTTCTACGCGCTGGTGTCCGCCGTGGGGCTGATGGCGATGCGCCGCAAGCCGCGGCGTATCGTGGCGGTGGTGCTGCTCGTCGTGGGGCTGGTGGGCTGGTGGTCGATGTCGTTCGACCGGCGGCTGTCCGACCGGGTGCACCACGAGCTGATGACGCACGTGGGCTTCGAGGAGGGCAACACCTGGGCGCGGGCGGTGGGCGAGGAGCGGTTCCCGGGGCTCGACGATGCCGTGGTCGAGGCGCTGGAAGGGCGACCCGGGGGCGTGGACGCCGCGAAGGTGGCGTTCCTGGTGGTGCCGCAGGGGATCCCGATGGCCGGGTTCCACATCGACCTCGCCCGGCTGGACGCCTATCGCATGAAGCGGCAGACCGGGTGCGTGGGCCGCAAGAACCCCGACCTGTTCTCCGAGGCGGTGCTCGACCCGCTGTGCTTCGTCGAGACCATCGACATGCGCTTCTACGACCCGCAGTACTTCGCTTCCGAGGCACGCACCATGGACCTGTGGGTGGTCTACCACTTCCACGACAGCTACCAGGGCTTCGATCCCCCGTACGACTCCTACTACGGCGAGCCCATGCCGGAGATCGTGTTCTCCCGGACCGCCGAGGAGATCGAGCAGCGGCTTCCGGAGGGACTGACCCTGCTCGGCACCCACGACTACGGCGTGCAGGCGCACCACGCGCCAGCCGTGGTGTACCTGTACGCCGCCTGGTAGGTCGGCTCGAGGAGCGCAGCGACGGAGCCGACGTTGTAGTCAGGTCACGGTGGGGGCCTCGCCAGAAGAGTAGTGCACTTCTGTTCTGAGCGAGCGTCCTGTCCGTGCGGGCGCATTCGGTCTTTGAAGGAACCCCTCCCTCGCCAACACCCAACCGGTACATCCACACCACCGGGAGGGGACGATGGCTCGTGTACCGCTCATCCTTCTCGCGCTCGCGTTCTTCGCGGCGGGTTGTCCGGGCGAAGACTCCGGCGCAGACCTCGCCATCGGTGACGACGACGTACTCGACGACGACGACGCCAGCGGCACCACCGAGATCGTGCAACTCGGCGTGGGCGACTGGCACAGCTGCCTGGTGCGCGACAACGGCCAGGCCGAGTGCTGGGGGGCGAACGAGTCCGGCCAACTCGACGTGCCCGCTGGCAGCTACGCGCGGATCAGCGGGGGCGAGACCCACACCTGTGCCCTCACGTCCGACAATCGCGTGTCGTGCTGGGGCTCCATCGTCGACGCGGACGTACCCGACGCGACCTTTGTCCACACGGACTCCGGCATGGGCTTCGCCTGTGGTGTGACCACGGAGGGCGCCCTGGAGTGCTGGGGCTGCGATCACGATAACTCCACGGCGTGCGTGTCGCCGGCCGGGGCCCATGTCACCGTCAGCTCCGGCCGGCGTTCGTCCTGCGCGATCGACGAGTCCGGAGCCCTGGCCTGCTGGGGCTGCGAGACCGTGGGTGACGGGCTGTGCGAGCCGCCCGCGGGCGAGTTCGAGGCCGTGTCCGTGGGCTCCAGCCACGTGTGCGCCGTGCAGCCGGGAGGCGAGGTGCTGTGCTGGGGAGGCATCGACCTGGCGTACGGCGACTTCGGCCAGGCCGAGGTGCCTCCGGGCTTGACCTTCGACAGCGTGTCCGCCGGGGACACGGCCACGTGCGGTGTGGTGAGGGCCAGCGGTGACGTGGTGTGCTGGGGTTGCGAGAACTACAAGGAGGGGAACCTGGGGCAGTGCGAGGACCCGGACGGTGTCTTCCTCGCCGTGTCGGCCGGCGCGGCCCACGCGTGCGCGCTGAAGGACGACGGTCAGGTCGTGTGCTGGGGCTGCGCCAACTTCCCCTGGGCCGACCAGGGGCAGTGCGAGTCGCGCCAATGAGATCTTGCGTTGCGCGCACGCGGGTGATACTGAACACATGTTCATGCTCGCTCACGCCGGAACCGCCAACCTCCCCCTGCACCACGGGCGTGTGCCCGCCTGGCTCGGTGCGCGCATGGCCGAGCTGGGCGCGGCCATCACCGAGGCCGTGGTCGTGGCCGAGGGACGGCGGGGATTCCTGCGGCGGCTGTCCGATCCGTTCTGGTTCCAGGCCTTCGGCGCGGCCATGGGCATGGACTGGCACTCGTCCGGGATCACGACGTCCGTGGTCGGCGCGCTCAAACGCGGGCTCGGGCCGCGCGCGCGCGAGCTGGGCATCCACGTGTGCGGCGGCCGCGGCAAGCACTCCCGCAAGACCCCCGATGAGCTGATCGCCCTGTCCGACAGGCTGGGCCTGGACGGCGACGACCTCGTCCGCTGCTCCCGCCTCGTGGCCAAGGTCGACAACGTCGCGGTGCAGGACGGTTACTCCATCTACCTGCACTCCTTCGTGGTCACGGACGAAGGCGACTGGGTGGTGGTGCAGCAGGGCATGAACGACGGCAACGGCCAGGCGCGCCGCTATCACTGGCGCTCCGAGGCGGTGCGCTCGTTCGTGGAGGAGCCCCACGACGCGGTGGTGGGCCGCAACATCGGTACGATCACCAACCTCACCGACCGGCGCTCTGCGCCGGCGCGCAGCTCGACCGTGGCACTGGTCTCGGACGCTGACCCGGATCGCGTGGTCCGCGACCTGAAGGACATCAACGATCGCCACCTGCAGCTGCCGGCCCACCACGAGGTGAAGCCCACGGATGTGTTCCTGCGCCGGCTGCACGGCGTGCTGGCCACGGCCCGCGACGCGGGCACGCCGGGGTTCGAGGACCTGCTGCTCACCCGCGGCATGGGCCCCCGCTCCATGCAGGCCCTGGCCCTGGTCGCCGAGGTGGTGTGCGGCGCTCCCTCCCGCTTCGACGACCCGGCCCGGTTCGCCTTCGCCCACGGCGGCAAGGACGGCCACCCCCACCCGGTGCCGCTGAAGGTCTACGACCGCACCCTGCACACCCTGCGCGACGCCGTGGACCGCGCGAAGCTCGGCCGCTCCGACAAGCTCGACGCCTTCCGCCGGCTCGAGCGCCAGGTCCGGGCCCTGGAGCAAGTTGCCGAGGGCCCCTCGTTCGACGAGATCGTGGACCACGAGTGGGCCCACAGCCCGGGCCGCGGCGGCATGACCGTGATGGGCCCGGTCGGACCCGAGGTGGAGCGGAAGGTGAGGGGAGGGGAGGCGGGTGGCCCGGAGCCGCGGCAGCTGAAGCTGTTCGGCTGATCGGCCCCGGTCGCCTATGTCGGCGATCCCCCCCGCTGCCGTTCATCTCGGGTGCATGGGTCGGAATGGAGGGTGTTCGTACGAGATCGTGCAGAGGCGTTCCCCGGAATCCTCGATTTCGGCGTGAGCAGCGTCGCAGAGGTCCACGAGATCCTGCACGGTCCATTTTGGCGTCAGCACCGGCGAGAGGGCATACCCGGTGTGGGACTGCAGGTGGTCGACGACCGCAACAGGGATGGGCGTGGTCTCGTCGTCACCCGAACGGAGGTCGGCGAGCGAGATGGGCGGAAACGGAGTTTCCGGGACCACGTAGCCGAGATCCGTCAGTTCGAGCTTGTCGTGCTCGGTCCGTCGGGCCCGGATGGCGGATCCCGGACGGGGAGCCGGCGAGAAACGCAAGGGCACGGCACGCAGCCAGTACCAGCGCAGGTAGGGATCGTCGTCCACTTCGGGGGGGACGTCGTAGGTCGCCAGCAGGTATGCCTCGTGGGGCGGATTGGCGAACGACGTGAGGGCCATCGCGGGGGTGGTGGCCGGAGCCACCAGTAGTGTGGGCCGGGCCAGCGTATCGGCCGGAGCGCTGGGCAGGTTCATCGCTACCAACGATTCCCTGGCCCAGCGCTCGACGTAGCCCCAATCGATGGTGGACAGCCTGGACAATGCCTGCAGGTCGACCTCGTCCTTGTCCCTCCAGGCGATGAGCTTGAGCACGACGAGGTCTTCGGGCGTTGCGACCGGGATCGCCCCGTCATCGACCCGGATCGCCCTGGCGAGCAACTGGGTCTGGAACGCGGTCTTGGCGACCTGGACGTCCAGCGGCGGATCATCGTCTCCCCGGGTGAACCGGAGGAAGTCCGGACCCGAGGGCAGGTCCGCACCCAGCTCGTGTTCGATGGCCCATCCCTGGTCGAGGAGATGCTGACGCAGCCGCGCGACGGATTCCACGTCCGCGGCCACTGTGATGTCGATGTCGTGTGTGAAACGGGGCTCTGCCCAGGCGTTGACGGCCTGGCCGCCGATCAGGGCCCATTGCAGGCCCATGTCGTCCATGATTTCAGCGATCTGGCGCAAGCCGGTGATCACGGGCAGCTCTCAGCCAAGGTACAGCCCCAGTCGCCTGGCGCGCTCGTAGAACTGGCCTGGATCGTCGTCGCGTCGGTCCACGCGAGCGACGACGACGATGACGACGACTCGGCGGCCACCCTGGCCTGCGAGGAGGCGCTGGAGCACGAGATCCCGGAGGCGGAGCAGGACGCGTTCTGCCAGCTCGTGGACATCATCGAGGCCTCGTCGTCGAGCGACGAGGTCCGCGAGCAGCTGATGGAATGTCTGCCCGAGCTGTCGGCAGAGCAGCGGGAGCAGCTGCTCGACGCCTTCCTCGAGGCCAGCGACGAGGATCTGGCCGAGTTGCTCGAGTCGATCGCGTTCTCGGAGATGTGTGGCTGGGAAGGCGACGACGACACTGGAAACGACCACTGAATCGGGGCCTACCGCACCTCCATCGCGATCACCGTCCGCGCCTGCAGCCCCTCGCGCTCGTAGGTGATGGCCAGCTTGCGGGTGGCGGACGCCGCGGCCAGGGCGGTCATCAGGGTGTCCACCGCGTCGATCTCGCGGAGGTTGGCCTCGTCCGTGCCCGCCTTGACGATCAGGTCGCCGGCCTGCAACCCGGCGTGGGCGGCCGGGCCGTCGGGCTCGACGCTGGCGATGTGCAACCGGGTCGGGTCCTTGAGGTCCGGTCCCACGGACATGCCCAGGTAGATTTCCCCCGGCACCATGCCCAGCACCACCAGCTGCTGCATCTCGTCGCCCGCGCGGCGGATGGTGAACAGTACGGCCTCGCCCGGGTGGTGGCGGAAGCTGACGGTGCGCTGGAAGTCCCGGGTGGAGCCCATGGTGTGGCCGTCCACGGCCAGCAGCAGGTCGTCCGCCTGGATCCCGGCGCGTGCCGCGGGCGAGCCATCCTCGACCGCGCGGATCAGTAGTCCCGTGGGCAGCGACAGGAAGAACTTGGTCTCCTGGGGGATGGTCTCGAGCATCACCCCGGCCCAGGGGTGCACCACGTTGCCGTGGTCGCGGAGCTGCTCGGCGATCCACATGGCCGCGTCGATCGGGATGGCGAAGCCCAGCAGCTGGGCCACGAAGTCGCCCCGGTCGCCGCGGGCGTAGACCCAGGTGTTGATGCCGATCACCTCGCCGCAGCGGTCCACGAGCGGGCCGCCGCTGTTGCCCGGGTTGATGGCCGCGTCGGTCTGGATGTAGTCCTCGTACGAGGCGATACCGAAGCCGGAGCGGCCCACGCCTGACACGATGCCCACGGACGCGGAGAACTCCAGGCCCAGGGGGTGGCCGATGGCGATCACCTCCTCGCCGACACGCAGCAGGTCGGAGTCACCGATCGGTGCGGGAGCGAGCGCCTCGGTGGCGGCCGAGGTCTCCAGCCGCAACAGCGCCAGGTCCACGTCCTCGTCCATACCCCGCAGGGTGGCCTTGGCCACGGTGCCGTCCCGCAGGGTGACCGCCAGGGCGGGCGCGCCCTGCACCACGTGGGCGTTGGTCAGCACCCAGCTGCCGTCGAACACGACCACGCCGGTGCCGATGCCGGTGGCCTTCTCGTCCCGCTCGGCGCCGATGTTGCCGCTGGTCATGGCCGACGACAGGGTGTTGACCGCGACCACGGACGAGCCCATGGCCTCGATCACGTCGGCGTAGGAGGCGTAGCACTCCTCGGGCTCGACCGGCTCGGGTGGGGGCGGGGGATCGTCCTGGGCCGCAGCCCGTGGGGAGATCCAGAGCAGGGCGAGAAGAAGAGGCAGTGTGCGGTGCATGCTCCGTGTCCTCCTCCCTGGCTCAGACGAGCTGGGCCAGGAACGTTCGCGCCGGCACGATGACCGGGGCGTTCACGGTGAAGCAGTCTCGACGTATCGGCGGAAGGTCGAGGGCGACCTGGAAGGCGTGGGGCGCGGCCAGCTGGTCCTGGAAATGGGCCAGCGCAGGCGATAGCCGAGCACGCCCCGTGGCCTTGGCCTCGACCAGGAACCATGGCTCGTTGTCCCGCGTGACCAGGAAATCGACCTCCCGCTTCTGCTTGTCTCGCAGGAAGTGCAGGTCGAAGTCCCCGTACCCATGGTCCGTCCAGAAGTGCACTGCCTTGAGCAGGGCCGATGCGACCAGGTTCTCGTAGCGTGCGCCTGGATCTCGTAGAACGGACCAGTCCCACAGGTAGTACTTGGGCTCCTTGCGCAGCGCCCGGGCCACGTTTCGCCACCAGGGGCGCACGGGGAAGCAGTAGTAGAGGGCACCGAGGATCTCGAGCCACCTGCGCACCGTGTCGATCGTCACCCCGATCTGGTTGGCGAGCGACGTGTAGCTGACGAGCTGGCCGGCACGCTCGCGGATCAGGGTGGCCAGCACCTCGAGGCGGCCCAGCTCCTGGACGCGCGTGAGGTCGCGTACGTCCTCTCGCAACAGCTGCTGGGACCGGAGGCGCCGCCAGCGGGTGTGGAATCGTGCCTCCGCTCGTAGGAACGGCTCGGGATAGCCAGAGAATCGAAGTAGCCGGTCGAGGGTGCCGTCCTCGACCGGGGCGAAGTCCGTTCGCGGCGGTTCGTTCGGCAGCCCGGGAGTCGCCAGCTCGGCCACGCTCAGGGGGTGCATCCTGTAGGGGAAGTAGCGGCCCATCAGGCTGTCCCCGCCCTTGCGGAACACCTCCATGCGTGCGCTGCCCGTGACTACGATGCGGACGCGGTCTCCGTACGTGTCGAACAGACCCTTGAGCAGGTCCTTCCACAGCTGCAGCTTGTGGATCTCGTCCATGACCAGGGTGGGCGGCTCGTCCCTGAGGTGGTCCAGGCCGGCGGCACGGGCGATCGCATCCGGGCCGGCGAGGATCGTGCGTCGGTGATCGGCGTTGTCCCAGTTCAGGTAGACCGCGTCTCCGAGAGCCCCGGCCACGTGTCGAGCGCTGGTCGTCTTGCCGACCTGCCGCGGGCCGGAGAGGAACAGCATCTGGCGTGCGTCGCCGAAGTGGGATTCGATCGCCGCGTCGTACAACCGTGGTCGGCGGGAGGGTGTCATGTCCTGACCATTATCGCTGGGTATCGTAGAACGGTCATGACTTTTCTGTGATTGTGTCGAGAATGGTCACGCGGGAGGCGTGGCGGACGGAGGGGCTACAGCGGGATCACCGGCGAGTCGGTGGAGGGGGCGGTCGTCGGGCCACCGTCGAACTGCTGGTACATGCCGGGATCGTTCATCAGCTCGATGAACATCTGGGTGAACTCGTCGGCCTTGTCGATGCAGTAGTAGTGGTTGCCGATGAACTCGTCGCGGTCGATCAGCGCGGACGGGAACTCCAGGCTGATGGCAGCCTCGAAGTCCTCGTCGAGGCCCACCTTGACCTGGTTCCAGGTGAAGTTCATGCGGCCCACGGCGGCGAACAGGGCCATGTTGAGCTGGTCCTCGCGACCCTGCATGGCCTGGGTCACCGGGGTCAACCAGATGACCCACGTGATGAACGTCTCGTCGAACTCCACGAACAGGTCCCACGACTCCACGTCGGGGAGGTCCGAGGAGAAGGGCAGCCGCCACAGCACGTACTGCGCCTTCTCGTCCACGCGGGAGCGCTCGTAGTACAGCTCCTTGTCGTCCATCCAGCCCTCGAGCAGCTCGATGGAGGGGGTGGGCTTGGCCTTACGCAGGTTGTGGCGGGTCACGCCGCAACCGGGGCCGATCACCAGGGACAGCAAGACCAGCGCGGAGAGCCAGCCGGTGGTGGTTCGCATGGGGGCCTCACAACAGGGGTCCGTCCGCGGGGACAGGCGGGCCCGGATCAACGTGTGCGTCTGTGTACAGTTTACACGCTTGGTTCAACGGTCGCACATGGGTGGGGGTCACGGTAGGGCTACCACAACCTCCGCCGGAACCGCCCCGACCAGGCCAGCTCCACGCCGACGATCGTGCTCAGCCCCGGCTCGGCCGTGGCCTCCACCTTGCCGCGGTAGGCCAGGAAGTCGCCGTACACCTTGAACTGCAGGTTGCCGAAGATCAGCACGCCGAGCTCGGTGCGGTAGTTCAGCGACAGCAGCAGGTCCTCGTCCGTGTCGTCCTCGTGGGGGAACCAGCCGTACAGCTTCAGGGTGTTGCCCCACACCACCGGGTTGCGGCTGAGCTTCTGCTCGATCTCCAGGCTCATGCCCGACTCCAGCGCGCCCTCGAAGGCGGCGAAGTCGTACTCCAGGAAGTTCCCGACCTTGATCGCGGTCACGGTCGGGATCAGGTTCGTGGCCGTGACCCCGATGGTGCCGCGCAGGTCCATCTGGCGGGCGTGCTTGCCGATCACCTCGCCGGCGTCGTCGGTCTGGTCGGCGCGCATGAACTCGGTGTCGTAGCTGCCCTGCAGGAACGGATAGATGGGCGCCTCGCGGACGGACAGCGCCTTCATGCCCAGGTCCAGGGCGAAGCGCAGGTCGTCCTCCAGCTCGTCAGGGTCGGCGTCACCCACCTTGCTCACCGTCAGCACCCCGTCTGCGCTGGAGGACAGCACCACGTTGCGGGTGTCGAGGCCGGCCTCGAGCTCGGCGCGCATGCCGAAGCTGAAGCTGTCGGGCGTGGTGATGCGGCTCTCCAGCACGTTGGCGTAGGCCTCATGGTCGCCCGCGGCCAGGTAGCGGGTGAAGGTCAGGCCGAGGGTATCGACGTACAGGTACACCAGGGGGTGCACGGTCTGGCCGCGCTCGCGCATCAGCGTGGCCAGCTCGGCCCGGTACGCGGCGCCGAAGCCGGGGTGGGCGGCGCGCGCCTCGTGCAGCGCGCCCAGCACCTCGGAGCGCAGGGTGAGCGGTTCGCCGAACTGGCTGGCACGGAAGCCGCGGGCGTGTCCGCGGAACCCCGTGCGCTTCCTCGCGCCTCCGAGCACGGGCGCGGCGGCCGCGTAGTCGGCCAGCGCCGACGTGGTCAGCACGCGGTACACCTCGCCGGAGCCGAGCGGGCGTCCGCCCACCTTGCCGTGCGACGGGTCCAGACCGGCCACCCAGGGCGCGCCGGTCCGCGTCTCGGCCTCCACGTCGCCGCCAGTGGACGTGCGCCGTGAGGTGCGGTCCGACACCAGTCGGCCGTCGCCGATCAGGCGTAGCAGCTCGCGCAGCTGCGCCCCGGACAGCTCCACCACCTGCAGGGTGTCGGGCACGGCCAGGTAGCTGGTGGCGTACAGGTCGCGAGTGGCACCGGAGAACTCGAAGGGCCACGGCAGGGGAGGCAGGACCACCACGTCGGCGCCGCTGCGGCGCAGCAGCAGGTTGGCCGCCAGGTTGCTCCACAGCTGGCGGGTCATGCGCAGCTGCAGCCGCTCAACGGCGAGCGTGCCGGTGGCCATCTCCAGCTCGATCTGCTGGCGGTACGGCTGGCCGTCCATCAGGAACTGCAGACGGTTGACGTCCTCGGCCACCAGCTCCCGCAGGTCCGGCACGAGCACGGGCTCGCCTTCCAGGTAGATCGGGTGACGGATCGCCATCACCTCCCGCAGGGCGTCGTCGTCCGCGGGCAGCAGCTGGGTGATCGGGTGGGTGTGCAGGGTGAGGGAGGCCACGGTGCCGTGGGCGATGCGTACCTCGAGCTCGCCCACCTCGGTGCCGCTGGCATGCACCACCAGCATCGGCCGCCGGTCCGCCGCGCTCATCAGCTCGCGTCGCGGCTCGGCAACCACCTGCTGGGCGTGGCTGAGCGGCACGGCCGCGCCGAAGTCGCCGAGCACCACGTCCACGTCGGCCACGTCCCGGACCAGCTCGCCCAGGGTGTGCGCCTCGAACCCGGCCAGCAGCACCACCAGGTCGGGATCCGCGCCAGCGCCGGCGCGCAGGGTGTGCAGGGCGCGCTCCACGGCGGGCGCGGGCGGATCGAAGTCCATGCCGGAGCGGACCGTGGCCTCCAGCTGGGGTGCGATTGCGGGATCGACCACGCCTACGAACGCCACCTGCACGTTGCCCAGCTGCACCAGCTCGGCTCCGGCGAACGGCATGTCCCCGGCGGCATCCCGCAGGTTGGCTGCCAGCAAGGTGACGTGCGCCTCCTCGGCCTCGTCGACCAGCGGGTCGAGCCCACGAAGCAGTTCGGCGCGGCCCGGAGCCAGCAGGCGCAAGCCCGTGTCCGCGTATCCCTGCCACGTGAGGGGTCGCATCAGGCTGACGTCCTGACCCGGGAGGAACGACCGGCCCTCCACCACACCTCCGGCGCTGACGTAGATCACGGGCACGTCGGCCTCGGACAGCAGGTCGTCGACGAGCGCCTTGCGGCGCGTGCCCTCGCCGGTCATGCGGGAGAGCTGGTGGAGGGTGTAGCCCTGGCCGGCCGCTTCGAGCTGCACGGTCTCCCGGCTGCGCACCTCCCACAGCAGCGGGTCGGTCTCCAGGGGGGCGTCCGGGGCCATGCCCGGCCCCTGGGCCACCCACGCCACCTCGCCGCGCTCGTTGGCGAACAGGGTGAGCACTCCCTGCAGCCGGATGGCGTCGCCGTAGCCATGGCGGTCGGCCATGGTCTGCTCGAGGTGGTCCAGCAGGGCGTGGTCCGGGTCGTGCACGCCCTGCAGCATCACGGCGAGATCCGTGAGGATCAGGGGCGCCGGGTCGACCTGGTCGACCACCTCGAAGGTGTCGCTGTCGAGGAATGCCACGGCGCTGCTGAGCAGGCCGTCCTCGGTCCACAGGTAGCGGCCGTCGTGGTACAGCGAGCCCATGCCCGAACGCACGTCCGCGATGCTGCCCCCCACACGCTGCAACCAGGCGAACAGCATCTCGCCGTAGCCCAGCTCCATGCGGCCGCTGGAGATGCCGCCGGTGCGGCCGTCGAACACGATCCGGCACGCGGGCGGATCGGTGGCGACGCCGGCCTCGTCGTCGAGATCGCCGAACAGGTCGCCGCCGAACAGGTCCGGTTCCAGCAGGGGCGGGGTCTCGGCATGGGCCGGTACGGCCAGGGCCAGGGCGGAGCACAGTAGCAGGGCGCGATACGTCACGGCGTGGCCATTATCGGGAATCCCCCGCGGGCGCACCACTACGCTGCGGCTACAGGTCAGAACAGGTAGTCGCACTGCACGAAGCGCGTGACCCGCAGCGAGCGCTGTACCAGGACGCCGGTGCCCAGGGGGATCTCCTCCTCGCACTCGCCGTCCCTGGCCTGCACGTAGGCGTAGACCCGCTCGTCCGGGCTGCCGCACTCGCGGAACCACACGTTGGTCGAGTAGCCCTCGCACCCCGAGGCGCGGGTGGCGGCGCCCACCAGCATCACCTCGAGCCAGTCCGGCTCGGCCGGCGGCTCGGCGATGGCGTTGCACGACTCGGTGAGCAGTTCCTCCCACTCCGTCGACGTGTCCACGGTGAACAGCAGCGTCTCGTCCACCGGGGAGCACCAGGACATGTCGAAGCTGGAGAACTCCCCCTCGAGGCAGTCCCCGGCGTTGTGGTCCTCTGGATCGCATTCGAGGATGCCGGTGTCCGGGGTGGTGTCGTCGTCGCCTGTCACGTCGTCGTCAGCCGCGTCGTCGTCCGAGGACGACGAGTCGTCGTCCTCGCCGTAGCGGTCTGCCGTGCAGCCGGGGCCGAGGACCAGGGCGAGCATCAGCAGCCAGGTTCGCATGGTGTCTCTCCCCTGCACGCCCGTGTGGGCGAGCTTGCGCGTCCAACGTTACCAGACCCGCGCGTCCAAACAGCGCCCGATCTGGTAGCATGGCGCCGAACGAACCCTCCGGGGGAGGCTGCGTGGCGTCGCTGCTGGTCACACACGGCTACCATTTTGGTACGCGCTTCGATCTGCTCGAGCGCACGACCATCGGTCGCTCGTCCGACTGCAACATCCAGCTGCTCGACGAGAAGGTCAGCCGGCTGCATTCCACGATCTATCTCGAGGGTGACCGCTACCTCGTCCAGGACGAGGGCAGCTCCAACGGCACCGGCCGCAACGGTCAACTGCTGCTGGAACCGGCCGCCCTCAAGCCCGGGGACGAGGTGGCGATCGGCAACAACCTGATGCTGTTCGACCCGCACCTGGAGATCCTGCGGGACCGCGGCGGTTCGGGTGCGGTCGTGATCGCCGAGGGCGGGGAAGCCGATCAGATCTCCGAGGGTGGGGTCGCCACGACCAGCACTGGTGACCACCTGACGATCCAGCCGGCGAGCCTACAGGCTGCCGTGGCCCGTGTGATGTCCTCCAGCCGCTCCAGCGGGTTCGCCTGGCTGTTGCTGGAGGCGCTGGTGCGTGGCGTGGGCGCCGAGCGCGCGGCCGTGCTGCGGCTGCGCGGCACCTCCGGCCCGTTCCAGGCGCTGTTGACCTACCCGGCCCAGAGCCGCGTGACCATCCCGCGCATGTTGCTGGAGCAGTCCAGGGAGCAGGCCCGCGGCCTGCGCATGGACGACGGGGTGTTGCAGCTGAAGATCCGGGGCGGGCGTACCCGCATCGAGGGCCGACTGGGCTCCTCGCTGTGTGTGCCCCTGATCCGGCGCAGCCAGGTGGAGGCGCTGCTCTATCTCGACACCCAGGTACGCGGCGCGTTCCGGTCGCTGCCGATGACCGTGCTGGAGGACCTGGCCACCACCTGCTACCCGGCGTTGCTGGCCGGCCTGCGCGTACCCCTCGGTGGGGAGGCCTCCCGACGTCCGGTGCAGCGGCTGATCGCCTCGAGCGTGGCCATGAAGCGTGCGGTCGAGCAGGCCGACCGCTGCGCTGCCAGCGATGTGCCCTACCTGATCACCGGTGAATCGGGCAGCGGCCGCGACGAGATCGCCACGTTCGTGCACCAGCGCTCGTCGCGTCGCGACGGACCGCTGGTCACCCTGTCGTGCGATTCGCTCCCACCGGAGCGCGCCGAGAGCGCGGCGTTCGGTCACGAGAAGGGCGCATTCGCAGGGGCGGGCGCTCGACACCGCGGCGTGCTGGAACAGGCGGACTGCGGCACGTTGCTGTTGCGCGAGATCGGCGACCTGCCGCCGGCGCTGCAGCTCAAGCTGCTGCGCGCGATGCAGGAGGGCCGCTTCTATCGCCAGGGTGGCAGCCGGCCGGTGCACTGCGACGTGCGCATCGTGGGCGCCACCCACCGCGACCTGACCCGGATGATCCGGGACGAGGAGTTCCGCGAGGACCTGCACCACCGGATGGCCACCCTGCAGGTCGACGTGCCCCCACTGCGGGACCGCCCCGAGGACCTCGAGCCGCTGATTGCACGCACCCTGTCGCGGTTCAACGCCGACCTCGGGCTGCATCTGTCCGGGTTCGAACCCGGCGCCCTGGAGAAGCTCGCCGCCCATCGCTGGCGGCGCAATGTACGCGAGCTGGAGCACGTGCTACGACGCGTGCTGTTGCTGTGCAAGACCGACGAGATGTCGGCCGATGTCGTGGAGGCGGTGCTGTCCACCCAGGTCGATCCCACCGGCGTGGACGAGACCCTCGAGCTGGGTCAGACGATCCGCCGCGTGGAGAGCCGCGTGCTGATCCGCGCCATGAGCAAGGCCGGAGGTCGCAAGACCCGGGCCGCGGCATTCCTCGGCATCTCACGCGAATCGCTGGACCGGCGCATCGCCGAGTACGGCATCGACCTGGCCCGTGCACTCGGCCAGACCCAATTCTGACCTGCCGCGGCAGGGTCCCTTCCTGGAGGATGACGATGGAGCTCCCGCAGAACCTCGAAGACGTCAAGACCATCCCCGAGCTGTTCTTCTTCGCCGTGCGTGAGCGCGGCGACTCCCCCGCCCTGCGCACCAAGATCGACGGCGAGTGGACGCCGCTGTCGTATGCGCAGTGGGGAGAGATCGTGCGCACACTCGCCGCGGCCATGGCCGAGTGGGTCGAGCCCGGCGACACGGTCGGCCTGCTGGCCGAGAACCGGCGCGAGTGGACCTACGTCGACCTGGCCGTACAGTCGCTGGCCGGGATCCTGGCGCCGATCTACCCCACCAGCCCGCCCAAGGACGTGGCGTACATCATCAACGACGCCGGCGCCAAGGTCGTGGTGGTGTCCTCCGAGGACCAGCTGAAGCGCGTGCTGACCCTGAAGGCCGACGGTGAGATCGACGTCGAGCGTATCGTGGTGATGGACGACGTGGCCTCGACCGAAGACGGCGTGCAGACCCTGTCTGCGCTGCTCGATGAGGGCAGGGGCAAGGACGACTCGGTGGTGGACGAGCGCTGCGCGGGCCTCGACCCCGACTCCATGGCCACCCTGATCTACACCTCGGGCACCACGGGCAACCCCAAGGGGGTGATGCTGAGCCACCACAACTTCATCTCCAACGTGCACGCGGGCTTCAACCGGGTGGGCGAGGAGAAGTTCCGCGACACCATGTTCCTGTCGTTCCTGCCCCTGTCGCATTCGCTGGAGCGGACCTGCGGCTACTACATGGCGTTGCGGGTGGGCGGCACGATCTCGTACGCGGAGAGCATCGAGAAGCTGGTGCAGAACCTCGGTGAGGTGCGGCCCACGGTGCTGATCAGCGTGCCGCGGATCTACGAGAAGGTGTACGCCAGCGTGATGGCCAACGCCTCGTCCGGGGTGAAGAAGATGATCTTCGACTGGGCACTGGGCGTGGGGCGAACCAAGGCGTACGCCGACGCCGAGAACAAGCCCGTGCCGCTGTACGCGAAGCTGTGCTACCCGCTGGCCTACAAGCTGGTGTTCTCCAAGCTCAACGAGAAGCTGGGCGGCCGGCTGGAGTTCACGGTCAGCGGTGGCGCGCCCCTGTCCAAGGAGATCGCGATCTTCCTCAAGGCCGCCGGTCTGACCGTGCTGGAGGGCTACGGACTGACCGAGACCGCGCCGATCCTGACGATCAACGGTCCGGAGTGGACCCGCTTCGGCGCCGTGGGACAGGCGCTGGAGGACATCGAGCTGAAGATCGACCCCGAGCCCGACGCCGAGCGCGAGGGTGAAGGCGAGATCATGGCCCGCGGGCCCAACGTCATGCTGGGCTACTACAACAAGCCCGACGCCACGGCCGAGGTGCTGGACGGCGACGGCTGGTTCCGCACCGGCGACATCGGCTACATCGACGACGACGGCTTCGTGTTCATCACCGATCGCAAGAAGGAGCTGCTCAAGACCTCCGGCGGCAAGTACGTGGCGCCGGCGCCCATCGAGAACTCGCTCAAGCTGAGCCCGCTGATCGAGCAGGCGTGCGTGATCGGCAACCGCCGCAAGTTCTGCACCGCGCTGGTGTTCCCGGACGTGGCCGCCCTGTCCGCGAGGCTGGAGACCGAGCTGCCGGCGGACACCGCGAAGCTGGCGGACATGCCCGAGGTGGTCTCGGCGCTGGAGACCGAGGTCAAGAAGGCCAACGAGGGCCTGGGCAAGTGGGAGAGCATCAAGAAGTTCGCCATCCTGCCGCGTGAGCTGAGCATCGATGGAGGCGAGCTGACGCCCACGCTGAAGATGAAGCGTCGCAAGATCGACGAGCACTTCAAGGGCCTGATCGACGGGCTGTACCCCGGCGACGTGGTCTGACCCCCCCCTCCTTCCGCTCCCCGATGCGGAGCATCGGGGAGCAATCGAACCGCCGCCCTGTCTCGCCCTTCACCGTGTCGTTCATTCCGCTGTTTCGCCCATGCCCGAATCGACGCTAAGGTATCGGGTCGGACAGGGAGGCGAACCATGCGAACGGCCATCTTCTGCCTTCTCGCCCTGCTCTCGGGGGCGTGGAGCCTGGCCTGCAGCGATCAGGCACTCTACAACCCGCCCGATCCCCAGTACCCCGCCATCGAGGTCACCCCGCTGGACCTGCAGTTCGGCTCGCTGGAGATCGGCAGCGAGCTGACCCAGCAGGTCACCATCACCTCGGTCGGACCGGTGGACCTGGACATCAAGGGCCTGGAGATCATCGGCCCCGAGCACTTCTCCGTGGAGGTGGACGCCGCGCCCTTGACCCTCGAGCCGGGGGCGGCCGTGATCGCGCGTGTCACCTACGCGGCCCTGGACGGCTCGGAGCGCGACGGCGTGTTCCGTGTCAGCAGCAACGACGTCGAGCAGCCCACCGTGGACGTGACGCTCAACGGCGCGGGCATCGGCCCGGCCATCGAGATCGATCCCGCGCAGTGGGACTACGGCACCCATGGCGTGTACTGCGCCGAGACCATGGACTTCGAGGTCGTGTCCACCGGCAACGCGCCCGTGACCGTGGACTCGTGGAGCTACGCCGTGCACGACGGCGACCCCGAGGCCCTCAACTGGTCCACCCAGGACCTGTACCAGGGCCTGGTGCTGTCCCCGGGCGAGTCGGCCCTGGTCACCATCACCTTCGAGCCTCAGGACGTGGAGTCCTACGAGGGCTCCCTGACCGTGGTGCCCCAGGAGGCCATCCTCGAGGCCACCGGGATCCAGACGGGCATGGGCGAGGGCGGCAACTGGGTGACGGACGAGTTCATCCAGGAGGGCAACAACCAGACCGACATCCTGTGGGTGGTGGACAACTCCTGTTCGATGATCGAGGAGCAGGGGCAGCTCGCCGACGACTTCAGCAACTTCATCAGCATCGTCGACGCCGAGGCCGTGGACTACCACATCGCTGCGGTGACCACGGACAGCGCGCAATTCCTCGGCCAGACCAAGGTGATCACGCACTCCACGCCCAACGGCGAGCAGGTGTTCGCCGACAACTGCCAGGTGGGGACCAACGGTGACACCACCGAGCGGGGTCTGCTCTACGGCTGGGAGGCGCTGCAGCTCGCGGTCAACAATACCGCTCCCAACACCGGCTTCTACCGCACCGTGGCCGGGCTGCGCGTGGTGTTCGTGTCCGACGAGATGGACGGCTCGTCCGGTGATCCGCTGGACTACGTGGCCGACTACCAGAGCCTCAAGTCCAACCCCAACCACGTGATCCTGTCGGCCATCTGCGGCACGGACGGGACCCAGGCCGAGATGTGCTGGGGCAGCGGCGGCCAGGCCATGGGCGGCCACGGGTACGTGGACGCCGCGCTCGCCACCGGCGGCCTGCTGGGCAGCATCTGCGAGTCGGACTGGTCCACCACGCTGACCAGCCTGGGCTGGATGTCGCTGAGCCTGGCCGACACGCTGCCCCTGTCCCAGGAGCCCATCCCGTCGACCATCACCGTGGACATCAACGGCGTGCACCTCAACCAGGGCTGGTACTACGACGCGGTCATCAACTCGGTGGTCCTGGAGCCGGACTACGTGCCGGGGGATGGCGACCAGGTGGAGATCACGTACCAGACGCCGGGGGATTGCTCGGGGTAGCCTCCTCGTCCTCCGCCGCGTCCTCCCCTTCGTCCTCGTCCTCGTCCTCGCCCCCGTCCTCGCCCCCATCCTCGTCCGGTTCCCCCCAGTCCCCGTCCTCCACCCGTGCGACCAGCGCGGCGATGGCGCCGAGTGCCGCGCTCAGCGGCCGTCGCCCCAGCAGCGGCCCCCGCTCCTCGGCCTCGGCGAGGTTGGCCGCGATCTCGTCGAGCACACGCACCAGCTCCCCGTCGTCGTCGAACTGCTGGCGGATCTCCTCCACGGAGATGCGCACACGCAGGATCCGTGTCTTGTGCCCGCGCTTGACCGCCGACAGCAGGAACCACAGCAGCACGGCGAAGATGCCCCAGACCATCACGAGGTCGATGGGGTTGAAGTCCGCGGCGAGCACGGGCGTCATGACGCGTCTCCCATGAACTGGCGCAGGTAGTGGTCCGCCTGTAGCGGGGTCCCCGTGACCTCGCGCAGGGTCCGTTCCCAGGGTAGGGTCGCGCCGAGCCGGAACAACCCGCGGAGGTACTCCCCCACCTCCGGCCGCCCGGCCAGCGCCAGCGGCCGGGTGGGATCGTCCCCGAGCGCCCGGGCAAGCCCCCACAGCAGCTGCGACGCCACCACCTCGCCCAGCACGTAGTTCTGGTAGTAGGCCGGGTAGCACGCGACGTGCACCTTGGCCGCCCAGTCCGGCTCCCGCCGAGCCGCGGGTGGGTGCAGATCCTGCAGCTGCCGCACCAGGTGCCACCACGCGGCGTCGAGATCTGCGTCTGGATCGGCGTACATCTGCTGCTCGAAGCGCACCACCACCAGCGCCCAGCGCAGGAACACCACCTGGTTGGCGCGCAGCGTACGCTCCGCCCGCTCTGCGTCTTCGTCGACCGCGCCTGCCACCTGCACCAACCAGTGGGGATCCGAGACGAGCCTCCCGAACAACATGGCCACGGCCTCGGTGACCAGCGGGTGGGCAGCCTGCCGCGTCAGCTGCGGGAGATCCCCGGGCAGGTGGGCGTCGTACAGCGCGTGGCCGAACTCGTGCAGCACGGTGGCCATCCAGCGCGGGTCGTCGGCGATGTTGCACAGCACCCGCACGTCGCCCGGCGGATCCACGGGCAGGCAGAAGGCGTGCTGGTCCTTGCCAGGCCGTGGGTACAGGTCGCTGGCCTCCCAGAGGCGATCGATGGGCAGCCCGATGCCGGCGTAGAACGTGCGCGCCAGTTGCTCGATGCGCGGCGCGGTGAACAGGCGGTCGAGACCACCGGGCTCCGAGGACGGCAGCTGCTGGCCGAAGCGGTCGGGATAGTGCCAGGGTCGCAGGTCGGTCGTCGGTACTCTGAACCGCGTGGCCAGCTCGCGATCGAGCTGCTCCTTGATGGCGGCGAAGCGAACCTGGGAGCGCTGCTCGAGGCGGTCGAACAGCGCGATCATGCGCCCCTCGTCGAGCTCGGAGACGTCCATGGCCAGCGCGTAGTAGTCGCGGAAGCCGAGGTGTCGGGCCTGCGCGTTGCGCAGGTGGGCCACGCGGCGCACGTCCTCGGCCACGGCGCGGCCCACGTCCCGGGTGGCCTCCCAGGCAGCCCGTCGACGGGACGGGTCCCGCTCCTCGCGCAGCACCTGGTCGAGGTGGTTGTCTGCCACCTCCTCGCCGTCCAGGGTCGCGCGGAACGTGCCGTAGGTGTGCTCCAGGGCCACCTCGCGCTCGATCAGCTCCTCCTGCATCGCCCGGGGGATCTGCCGGGGCAGGGCTGCGTCGCGGTACAGCCGCAGGCGACGGCCGAGCAGCGTATCGGGGTCGGTCCGTTCGAGCCACCCCCGGACCGAGGACCACGCGGCGCGGTCGGCGAACAGCTCGGCGATCTCGCGTTCGCTGCTGGCCACGTCCTGGGCCGCGTCGGCCTCCCCGGTGGTTGTCAGCCGCCACAGGGCGAGCGCGTTTCGCCGGCGCAGCGGCGCCAGATCCTGCTCGAGCCGGTCCAGGAAGGCGGCTGCCACTGCGGGGTTCATCGAGCGACGTGCCTGCGCGCGACCAGCGCGGTCCCCAGCAGCACCATGCCCAGCCATGTGGCGGTCGCGGCCCTGCCGCTGGCGGAGCACGAGCACTCCTCGACCGTCTGGACGAGCGTGAACCCACCATCGTTCGCCGAGTCGTCGTCGTCGTCGCCAGCGGCGCTGTCATCGTCGTCGCCACCTGCGCAGTCGGGATCGGACGCGTCGATCAGTCCGTCGCAGTCGTTGTCGAGGTCGTCATCGCACAGCTCGGCTGCGTCCGGGTTCACCGCCGGATCGAACGGCTGGCAGTCCTCGTCGTTGATCCAGCCGTCCTCGTCGCTGTCGGCGGCCTGGACCTGCGGCCCGACGAACCCCAGCAGTCCCTCCCACTCCCCCATCTGGTAGGAGTACACGGCCACGTGTCCCGCAGCCAGGGGCGCCGGGTCGGTGAACGTGAGCACCGGCTCCTCCCAGGCACCGTCGAGGTCGTCGTCGTAGTACGCCCGCAGGGTGTCCCCCACCGCCTCCAGCCGCAGGCGCTGCAGGTTGGGCGGGTTGCCGTCGTCGACGAAGAACCGCGCCGAGAAGTCGGTGTTGGCCACGGCCAGCTCGGCGATGCCGTCCTCGACCCGGTAGAGGTACGAACCGGCGCCGGTCATGCTGTTGCCCCCCGATCCATGGGGCGGGGCCAGGTCCAGCGTCATGAAGAACAGGTAGAAGGTGTCGTGGGCGGACTTGCGCACGATCACGCCGAGGGCGTCGTCGTCGAAGATGGCGGCGCTGACCTCGAGGGCGGAGTCGGCCCACGGACCCGCCCCCTCCTGGGTCAGGTGGTTGGCGATGGCGTCGGGGTCGGACCAGAACCCGCCGCCGTCGTCGGTCCTGGGGTTGACCTCGTCGGGGAACCAGCCCGTGGCCCAGTCGTCCTCGTCGAAGCCCGCGCTCCAGCCGTCCGTGCCGGCGAAGTGATCACTGGCCGTGGCGCCGAAGTCGTAGCTGTACACGTCCACCCAGGAGTCCGCGTGCGCCGGTGCGAGGGGGAGCACGAGGAGCCCGACCACGGCGAGCGCGATCCGGCCAGGGGACAGCCCCGGTGCGGTGGTCATCGGTTCACTCCCCTCTGCCTCTGCCTCAGCGGCCGTAGGCCTCCACCTTGTACGGGTCCATCAGCGTGTTCCACTCGTCGAGGAATGCCAGCCCCTTCTCCGACCCGAGCACGTCCCCGATCTCGCCAGAGCGCTTCAGCACGTCGACCGTGGTCTCGCGGTGATCCCCGAGGATCTCGTTGTACACGTCCGCGGTGAGCGGGCGTGCCTCCTCGAACGCGTCGTGCAGTGGCTCGAACCACTGCTCGGCCTCGTTGCGAGGGGTCCAGTCGTCGTCCATGGACGTGTCGATGCCCAGCTCCAGGCCCTTGACGGCCATGGGAAGCTCGTCGGCCTCGTCCAGGGTGTGGCCCGTGTGCTTGCGCGGCGGGGAGACCATGCCGTCGGTGGTCCCCTGGTCGGGCTCGTCGCCCGCCGTTCCGAGGCCGTGGTTCGAGGCCGTGCCACCCGCGCCCGCATCGATCCTGCTCGCGCCAGGTGCTTCGAAGCCCTCGGGGGACGGACCACGGCCGGAGCTTGCCGTGGCCGCGGCGGTGCCGGCGGCGCCCGAACGGTCTCCCTCGACCTCGCTGCTGGGCGGGCCGAGGAGCATGACGAACACGGCGAGCGCGACCAGCAGGGCGGCGCCTGCGATCAGCAGGACCACGGTGTTGCGCATCGGCTCCCTCCTTCGCGAGAACGGCGGGCCAGGGCGGATCTCCGTCGAGGCAGGCGTATTGTACCGGATCGGATCGGGTGGGGTGGGCGGGGCGGGGCGCTCTAGTCGTCCACGTCCATGAAGATCACGTCGAGGCCGCGAGCGATGTAGTCCTGGATCTCGTTGTTCGCGCGGTCGTCGAGGCCCATGAACTTCAGGCCCATCCCTGGGGGCAGGCCGCCGCCCGAGTCGGGTCGGATCCAGCGTACCTCGCAGTGCACGCGGTAGACCTTCTTCTTGCCGCCCTTCTTGGCCAGCGCGAAGGAGACGTCCACCTCGGTCCCGATGTCGAACGGGGCGTGGGTGGCGATGAAGATCCCACCTTCACTGATGTTCTCGGCGAAGCCGTTCCAGAAGCCGTGCTCCGTGCGCATACCCACGTTGACGGAGACGCTCTTTCGAGTATAGATACGGCGCTCGGCGCCGGTCTTGGTGTCCGTGTCGGCCATGGTTCAATCCCCTAGGGTTCCATGCAAAATGCCCGAGCATGATACCCGCAAAACGGGATGAATGCGCCACCCCGAGCCTGTTCACCCCTGGATGGGCGCGCAGTGCGTGGATCACCTCGTGCGCTGGCGTAGGATACGGCCATGCCCCTCGCGTTCCACTCCCCGTCCCACGGCGTCGTCCCGTTCGGGTACTTCCACATCGACAGTGACCTGCTGCTGCTGGAGCGGCGGTTGTGGTTCACCGACGACTTCACCGCAGCGATCGTCGCGCTGGCCCACGCCGATCCCGACCATCGCCCGCGTGTGTCGTCCGATGGTTTCGAGGTCACCGATCCGGCGAACCTCGGCAACGTCATGGGCGCCATCCAGGGCCACGATCTCGGCGGTCTGATCGGGGACACCTATCGTCGGTATCCCTTCCCGTCGCGTCCAGAGGACTTCCGACAGCGTGCCAGCGGTGGCCTGGGCCGCGGCGAGATGCTGGACCTGCTGGCGAGGCGTGCCGAGCCGCGAGACCTGGAGGTCCAGGTCCGCCCCGACCTGGTGGTCGACGTCGCCGGTGTCCGGTTCGAGCAGGCGTGGTTCGGCGAGCTGGTGGCCTATGTCTGGCGGGGCGGCTACCCGCGCTGGCTGGACGGCGTGCGACCGGACTGCGTGCAGCGGATGCGCGACGCGGTCCGGGCCTCGCAGCACCCGCTGTTCGCCGATCAGGCCTGGGAGCTGCGGCTGTGCCCGTGCTGACTTGGGCGCGGAGGGGTAACATGGGCATTCGCTCGACGAGGGAGGCCCGGTCCATGTCGCGTTCGCCAATCGCCGTCAGTCTGCTGCTGCTCACCCTCGCCGCGCCCGCCCGGGCCACCGTCTACGTGCCCACGGACGCGGCCACGATCGCCGATGGGCTGGCCCTGGCCGAGACCATCTACGACACCCACGTCTGGGTCGAGCCGGGGGACTACTACGAGCAGAACCTCAACGTACCGGCCGGGATACACCTCGAGGGGGCGGGCGCGGTGTTCACACAGATCCTGCCCAGTGGTACGTCCACGGCGATCTTCTTGCAGCCGGGCTCGGAGGTGTCCAACCTGGGGATCCGGGGTGGCCTGGACGGTGTGTCCTGGAACGGCGGGGGGAGCGGTTCGTTCTCGGTGCACGACGTGTGGTTCGGCGATCAGACCGGCGCGCCCCTGCTGATGCCAGGCGGCGCGGAGCTGGAGCTGGAGTTCAAGCGCAACGTGATCCGGAGTCCGGCCCATCCCGTGGAGATCTGGGCGCTCGCTTCCTCGGTCATCACGATCCGCGACAACCACTTCGTGGGGACCGGCTCGCAGAACTACCTCGAGTTGTGGATCGAGGACGACCACGGTGGATCGGTCGAGGTGCGGAGCAACATCTTCGAGAACGGCGACTACGGATTCACGGCCTGGTTCGAGCCCGGTGGCAACCTGCCCATGTCGATCATCCTCAGCAACAACGTGTACGCGTCCAACAGCTACGGCATGCAGATCGCCTGCGTGAACATCGGCGTGCTGTCCGACCTGTGGGTGCACAACAACTGGTTCGTGGACAACGGGGTAGGTCAGGACGTGATGGCCTGCGACATGGGCGTCGCCGACATGGGCTGGAACAACTACAACGGCTACTGGATGAACGCCACCGACATCGACGGGGGCGGCGTGGGCACGGGCCTCAACTCGGTGGAAGCCGCGCCGATGTTCGTGGGCGTGGTTCCGGACGACAACCACGACAACGACGACTACTCGCTGCTGGCCGGTTCGCCGGGCGTCAACGCGGGCAAGCCCGACTCCTTCTACTACGACGTGGACGGGACGGTGAACGACATCGGCGCCCACGGCGGCGCGTGGGGCGCGGACTGGAACTGGGACGGCGATCCGGTGGCCGTGCCCGACAACGACTGTGACGACCGGGATCCGTTCGTCTTCGACGGCGCACCCGAGATGTGCGACGGCATCGACAACGACTGTGACGGCACCGTGCCCGCGGATGAGGTCGACGACGATGACGGCGACACCTATCCGGCGTGCGAGGACTGCAACGACAACGAGGGGGGCGTGTACCCGGGCGCGTCCGAGATCTGTGATGGCTTCGACAGCGACTGCGACGGCAACCTCCCGGACGAGGAGGTCGACGGGGACGGGGACGGCTTCGCGCCGTGCGAGGGGGACTGCGACGACGAGGACGAGGA
>CAZXHG010000001.1:0-119094 GCA_964639985.1 uncultured Rickettsiales bacterium | reverse complement strand
CGATCTTGCGGCCCTTCTTGACCTTGAACAGCGGCGGCTGGGCGATGAACAGGTGGCCTCGCTCGATCAGCGCCTTCATCTGCCGGTAGAAGAAGGTCAGCAGCAGGGTACGGATGTGGCTACCGTCCACGTCGGCGTCCGTCATGATGATGATGCGGTGGTAGCGGAGCTTGCCGGGGTCGAACTCCTCCTCGCCGATGCCCGTCCCCAGCGCGCTGATCAGGATGCGCAGCTCCTGGCTGGACAGCATCCGGTCGAAGCGGGCCTTCTCCACGTTCAGGATCTTGCCGCGTAGCGGCAGGATCGCCTGGAACTTGCGGTCCCGGCACGCCTTGGCCGACCCGCCGGCGGACTCGCCCTCGACCAGGTAGACCTCACACAGGGACGGGTCCTTCTCCTGGCAGTCGGCGAGCTTGCCCGGCAGGTCGCCGGAGTCCAGCGCGCTCTTGCGGCGGGCCAGGTCGCGGGCCTTGCGCGCGGCGTCGCGGGCGCGGGAGGCGTCCACGGCCTTGGAGATGATCTGCTTGGCGACCGTGGGATTCTCCTCGAGGAACTCGGCCAGCCGCTCGTTGACCAGCGACTCGACCAGCCCCTTGACCTCGGAGTTGCCCAGCTTGGTCTTGGTCTGGCCCTCGAACTGGGGCTCGGGGATCTTGACGCTGACGATGCCCGTGAGGCCCTCGCGGATGTCCTCGCCCGACAGGTTCTCCTTGAGCTTCTTGAACAGGCCGCTGGCCTGGCCGTAGGCGTTGAAGGTGCGGGTCAGCGCGGCCTTGAACCCCGACAGGTGGGTGCCGCCCTCGATGGTGTTGATGTTGTTGGCGAACGTCAGCAGCGTCTCGGAGTAGGCCGAGGTCCACTGCATGGCGATCTCGAGCTGGATCCCGTCGGCCTCGCCCTCGATCGGGATCGGCTCGTCGTGCAGCGGTGACTTCTTGCGGGCCAGGTGCTCCACGAAGCTGGCGATGCCACCCTCGTAGTGGAACTCCTTCTTGTGGCCGGTGCTCTCCTCCTCGATCTCGATCAGCAGCCGAGGGTTGAGGAACGCCAGCTCGCGCAGCCGGTTGGCCAGGATGTCGAACTGGAAGGTGTCCACCTCGAACACGTCCGGAGACGGCCTGAAGTCGATGCGGGTACCGTGGCGGGAGGTCTCGCCGACCACCTCCAGCGGCTTGTCGGGCACGCCGTGCGCGTAGTTCTGGTGCCAGACGTGACCGTCCCGGTAGATGGTCATCGTGAGGAACTCGGCCAGCGCGTTGACCACGCTGACGCCCACGCCGTGCAGCCCGCCGGAGACCTTGTAGGCCTTGTTGTCGAACTTGCCGCCGGCGTGCAGCCGGGTCATCACGACCTCGGCGGCGGACACCCCCTCGGAGGGGTGGATGTCGGTGGGGATGCCGCGGCCGTTGTCCTCGACCGTCACCGAGCCGTCGGCCCGCAGCAGCACCCTGACGTGGTCGCAATGGCCGGCCAGGGCCTCGTCGATGGCGTTGTCCACCACCTCGTAGACCAGGTGGTGGAAGCCACGGACCGATGTGTCGCCGATGTACATGCCCGGACGCTTGCGTACCGCGTCCAGGCCTTCGAGGACCTTGATGCTGTCCGCGTCGTAGCGCGCGAGATCCTCGGGGAGTCCCATATCTTCGCTCAACGTCGTCTCCTCAGCTTCTTGTCCGCGTCCTGCGGCGGCCGGATGGGTCCATGGGAGGGAAGCGGAAGTTACCACAGCGGTTGCCGAACAGCAACATAATGTAGAACACGCGCGTGTCGCGCGAGCTGTTTTTTATACAGGGCGGTAGTTTGCGTCAATCATCGGCGGGCGGTTCATCTGCGGCGACGTCCATCGACGAGTCGGGATGCACCGCGCCGCCCTCGACCCGGAACGACTGGTAGTCTCCCGCCGACAGCGGCACATGACGCAGGGTGGTGGTCGCCACGAGGATCTGGCCGCCGCGGGCGCACAGCAGCTCCAGCAGGCGATCGTTGCGCTGCGGGTCGAGCTCGCTGCCGAGGTCGTCCAGCAGGAACAGGGGCGGGTCGGACACCGTCTGGGAGACCAGGGACAGCAGGGACAGCTTCAGCGACAGTGCGGCCGTGCGAACCTGGCCCTGGCTGCCGAAGGTGCGCAGGTTGCGCTCCCCCAGACGGAGCACGAGTTCCTCGCGGTGGGGCCCGACCAGGGCCTGGGAGCGGTCCCACTCCTGGCTGGATCGTGCCTCGATCCGGGCCAGCAGGTCCTCGGCATCCCCCGGATCGCAGCAGTGGCGGTAGACCACGTCGACGTCGGCGCCGTCGTCGGCGAGCTGCGCGTGCACCTGCTGCAGGGACGGCCTCAGACGCCGTATGAACTCGTCCCGCCGCTGGACGATGCTGGCCCCCACCTGGGCCAGCTGCTGGTCGTACACGGCAACCTGGGGCGCCCCAGCGGCGCGATCCGAGCGCCGGAGCATGGCGTTCTTGTGGTCCAGCAGCTTGCCGTAGCGCCGGACCAGGTCCAGGTGATCCGCGCGCAGCAGGAACACGCCCCGGTCCATGAACGCCCGTCGACCAGCCGGTCCCCCTCGCACCATCACCGGATCCTCGGGGGTGAATGCGATGGCACGAATTCCGTCGAAGTAGCTGGCCAGCGAGCGCAGGTCCTTGCCGTCCACCCGGGCGCGGCGGCCGTGGCGGTCCAGCCTCACGTCGAACTCGCGCCGGATCCCGGCGGCGGTGGCGCTCGCCGTCAGCCGCGCCCTTTCTTCGCCCCAGCGGACCAGTTCACCGCGACGCGCGTTGCGGAACGACTTGAGGTTGGCCAGCAGGTAGACCGCCTCCAGCAGGTTGGTCTTGCCCTGGCCGTTGGCCCCGTGGAACACGGCCACGTCACCGTGCAGGCACAGGTCCACCGAGGCGAGGTTGCGGAAGTCGTGGCAGCGAAGGTGGTCGACGCGCAACGGGGAAGGTCTACTCCAGGCGCATCGGCATGATCACGAACAGGGCGTCGTCCGCGGCCGCCGGCCGTACCACGCAGGGCCCGAGGGCATCGCCGAACTCCAGGCGCACGGCCTCGTCGTCGAGCACGGACAGTACCTGCAGGAAGTACTGGGCGTTGAACCCGATCTCCAGCGGATCACCCTCGACCTGCGCCTCGAGCTCCTCGCTGGCCGATCCGAACTCGCTGTGGCTCGAGCGCAGTCCCAGGGTGCCGTCGCCCACGGTGAACCGCACCGCGTTGGAGCGCTCCGCGGCCAGGATGCTCACCCGCTTCAGGCCGTCGCCCAGCACGCGGCGGGGCAGGACCACCTGACGCTCGGGCCGCTTCGGGATCACCTGGTTGTAGTCGGGGAAGGTCCCCTCCAGCAGGCGCATCGACAGGGCCAGCCCGGCCCGGCGGAAGATGGCCTGGTTCTGCACCATCGAGACCTCGAACACGACCGCGCGGTCGTCGCACAGCTTGCGCAGCTCCGACAGGCCCTTGCGCGGCAGCAGTGCGCTGCCCGCCACGTCGATGGTGCCCTCGAACGCGCCCTCGGCCAGGCTCAGCCGGTGGCCGTCGGTGGCCACCATGCGCAGGCGTCCCTCGCCACGGTCCTCGATGGCCGCGCCGTTGAGACCGGTGCGCGTGTCGTCGGTGCTGATGGAGAATGCGGTGCGCTCGATCAGGTGCCGCAGCTCACCCGCAGCGATGCGCAGGTTGCCCTCCCCGCCCATGCGCGCGATGGGTGGGAAGTTGTCCGCGGTCATGCCCTTGACCCGGAAGAACGCCTTGCCGCTGCGGATCTCCAGCTCCAGCGGGGCGTCCTCGGCCGAGCACACGCTCACCTCGTCGGTGGGCAGCGCGCGGGCGATGTCGAACAGGTGCTTGGCCTCGACGGTCAGCTCCCCGCCCGCCTGCACCCGAGCCTCGTAGTTGCCCACGAACGAAATCTCGGTGTCCGTGGCCGAGACCACGAGTCCCCGCGATTCGTCCGCGGTCAACAGCACGTTGGCGATGATCGGGTTGGTCGAGCGACGCTCGACGATGCCCTGGACGCGCGACAGCGCCCTGACCAGCTCTTCACGGGCGATGTGGAAGTCCATCGTTGCCACTCCCATTCGACGATCAAGATTTCTTTTCTTGATCGATCTTGTTAGTCACCTCAGTAGGGGACCGCGATCCATGTTGAAAACCTGTCCAAGCTACCAGAATCCTTCGGAGAGTGCCTGTCGATGAACGGTGGATCAACGGTGCATCCTACCTGGATGGACGGCGACTTTTCCACCGTTGCGCTCGACCGCGATCCGCGGGCCGGGATTTCATCCAGATCGATCGACAGGTTGTCCACAGCTTCTCCTGCTCAGTTCCTCAGACCCGCAGCGTGCGCTCGATGCTCGCCACCTTGCCGCGCAGGTCGGAGTCCTTCTTCATCTCGGTCTTGATCTTGTCGCAGGCGTGCATGACCGTCGTGTGGTGCCGCTTGCCGAACGCCGCCCCGATCTCGGGGAACGAGTGGGTGGTGTGTTCCCGGCAGATGTACATCGCGATCTGGCGCGGCCGCGCGATGAACTTGCTGCGCCTGGGGGACTTGAGGTCCTTGACCTGGATGTTGAAGAACTTGGACACCGCCTCCTGGATGCGCTCCATGGTGATGCGCGATTCCGTGGTCTCGGTGAAGTTGGCCAGCGCCGAGCGGGCGAAGTCCAGGGTGATCGGCCGGCCGTAGAACGCCGAGAACGCCTGCAGGCGCGTGAGCACGCCCTCGAGTTCGCGGACGTTGGCCTGCACGCGGCCGGCCATGAAGAACGCCACGTCGTCGGGCAGGTCGATGCCCTCCTGCTCGGCCTTCTTGTGCAGGATGGCGATGCGCGTCTCCAACTCCGGCGGCTGGATGTCCGCGATCAGGCCCCACTCGAATCGGGTTCGCAGCCGCTCCTCGATGCCGTCCATCTCCCGCGGGTAGCGGTCGGAGGTGACCACGATCTGACGCCCGGCGCCGTGCAGGGCGTTGAACGTGTGGAAGAACTCCTCCTGGGTCTGCTTCTTGCCGCTGAGGAAGTGGATGTCGTCCACGAGAAGCACGTCGCAGGTCTCGCGGTAGCGGGCGTGGAACCGCTCCATGCGGTGGTGGCGCAGCGAGTTGATCATCTCGTTGCAGAACTGCTCGGCCGAGATGTACAGCACCCGGTGGCTGGGGTCGGCAGCCACGATCTGGTTGCCCACCGCGTTGAGCAGGTGGGTCTTGCCGATGCCGACCCCGCCGAAGATGAACAGCGGGTTGTAGTTCTGCCCGGGCGAGGACGCCACGTTCTCGGCGGCGGCGTGGGCGAACTGGTTGCTCTCCCCGACCACGAACGAGATGAACGTCTGCTTGGGGTTGAGGTTGCTCCCCGGCCCCTCGGCCTCGGCCCGCAGGCGGGGCCGGCCGTTGTTCTGGACCACCAGCTCCACGGCCAGCGACTGCCCACACAGGGCCTCGAGCTTGCGTCGTAGCTGCTCGGAGAAGTTCTCCTCGAAGTAGTCCCCGAAGTACTTGTTGGGCACGGCCACCCGGAAGCCGCCCGAGTCGTTGCCGAGGTACCTCACCTTGGAGAACCAGGTGTCCCAGATCGTCACGTCGATCTCGGCCTGGATCTCCTTCAGCGCCTGGTCCCAGGTCGCGCTCGTACTGTCTGAAGGCACGGTATCATCCCAAGGTCCGCGGCGACGCTGGTCGCACCTGTGGCCACGGATCGACGATGTTCAGATGTCGGCAGTGTTGGGCAGCGTGCAGATGCTACCCCCGGCGAGGCGGTCGTTCAAGCCCTTACCCGCACCCAAATACGCCATTGACACCGCGGTGGGCGCGCGACTAGAATTCGCCGCTCTTTTTCTCGGCCCGTCCGGAACGGCTCCCCTGTAGGAGGGGAAGAACGCGTGCGGCGGGCCTGGCAGCTGGAGCCCGAGGAACGATGAAGCGCACCTTCCAGCCGAGCAACGTCTCGCGCAAGAGGACCCACGGGTTCCGCCTGCGGATGAGGACCAAGAACGGGCGAGCGGTGATCAACCGTCGGCGGCAGAAGGGCCGCAAGCGTCTCGCGGTGACCACAGCGAGCAAGAATCGCTGACGGCGCCGGAGTCTGCGGTCTGCCTGGTATGCGTTTCCCGAGGGGAGCGCGGATCCGCAAGGGGATCCAGTACCGGGCGCTGCAACGGGAGGGACGGCGATTCCACACGCCCCACTTCGTGATCCTCTACCGGCCGGGTCGCACCGGCCACAGCCGTGTCGGGATCACGGTCAGTCGCCGCGTGGGCAACGCCGTCGTCCGCAACCGGGTCAAGCGCTGGGTACGGGAATTCTCTCGCCAGAACATGGGTTTGTGGCCCAGGTCCTGGGATTTCGTGGTGATCGCGCGACCGTCCGCTGGCCGGCTCGAGCACGCCGAGGCGGACGCGGAGTTGCGTGGCTTCTTCGCCCACCTGGGCGCGAGGTAGCGGCGAGATGAGGCGGCTGCTGGTACTTGTCCTGCGGTTCTACAAGCGCTTCATATCCCCCTTTCTTCCCCCTGCCTGCCGCTTCACCCCGACCTGCAGCGAGTACGCGATGGAGGCCATCGCGGTGCACGGACCGGTCCGCGGTTCCTACCTCGCCGGCCACCGGCTGCTGCGCTGCAATCCGTTTCACCCCGGGGGTCACGACCCGGTCCCGTCCCGCCTGACCGCGGGCGGTGAGTCCGACTGAGGAGACCATGCGTCCCGGCGAACCCCTCTACCAGCACGGCCAGGGCGGCAACGACGGCGAGAGTCGCCGTTTCATCGCCGTGATCGCGCTGAGTCTCGCGGTGGTGTGGGTGTACAGCACCTTCTTTGCACCCAAGCCGCCGCTCCCTGACGAGACCATCCCTCCCGCCGTCGAGACGGTCGCCGATCCGGCCAGCGACGGCGACGCGGTCGCCCTCGAGCCCCTGGCCGACGACGATTCGGCCGGTGGGGGCGGCTCATCCGACGACGACTCGGCCGCGGACGGGGCCGTCCACGGCGGCCAGCCCCGCCAGTCCGCGACTCGCCCCGAGCCCGCGCTGGAGACCTGGTCCATCGACCGCGGCCTGTACGCGGCCACCTTCACCAACCAGGGCGGAGGTCCGTCCCACTGGATCCTGCGCGACTACGCCGACGAACTGGAGCTGTCGTGGCTGCCGTCGTGGTTCTGGAACGGCTTCAAGAGCGGCTTCAAGTTCGAGCGCTTCACGCTCCGGTGCCCCGAGGGCGTGCCGGTGGATGTGGTGCGCAACCAGGCGCACGCCACCCAGCTGGTGCCCACCTTCGGCGCCACCGTGCCGGGCATCGATGGCCCGCGCTGGGAGGTGCTGGAGCGCGGCGACGAGCACATGACGTTCCGCACGTGGGACGGTGACCTGGAGATCACGGTCGGCTACGACGTGCCCCGCGAGGGCTACCTCGTCGACTACCAGCTCACCGTGCGCAACACCGGCGACCAGGCTCGCTCGATATCCCCCAAGATGTCGGTCTTCCAGCCGATCGCCCCGGCGAAGAACCGCTACACCAGCTCGACCACCCCGTTCGTCGAGCTCGACGGCAAGGTCAAGGAGTACACGGTCAAGAGCTTGGACAAGAAGGGCCTGATCCAGGTCACGGACAAGGCGGTGCGGTTCGCCGGCATCGGCGAGCGCTACTTCATGACCGCGCTGGTCCCGGCCGAGCCGCCCGTGGGCTTCGAGGCCGGCCCCATGGGCTGGATGGGCGAGGACATGCTGTCCCTGGTCAACCAGCCCTCGTTCGATCAGGCCACCGGCGATCAGGCCAACCGCGTGTACCGCTCGACCCTGCTGTTCGCCGAGCGCAGCCTGGCCCCGGGCGAGAGCGAGACCCTGACCTTCGACCTGTACATGGGCCCCAAGGTCCTGTCCGACCTCAAGGAGCTGGGCGTCGGGCTGGAGACCACGGTTCAGTACGGGCTGTTCACGATCATCGCGCGGCCGATGCTGTGGCTGCTGCGGTTCATGTACGGCCTGGTCGGCAGCTGGGGCATCGCCATCATCCTGCTGACCGTGGTGGTCAAGCTGCTGGTGTGGCCCCTGGACCAGAAGTCCTACCAGTCGATGAAGAAGATGCGCGTGCTCGCGCCGCGCATGCAGGAGATCCGGGACCAGTACAAGAGTGATCCCCAGCGCCAGCAGCAGGAGATCATGAACATGTACAAGGAGGAGGGAGCCAACCCGTTCAGCGGGTGCTTCCCGATGCTGATCCAGATGCCGATCTGGTTCGCCCTCTACCGGGTGCTGTGGAACAGCATCGAGCTGTACCAGGTGCCGTTCCTCTACTTCTGCGACCTCACCGCCCGCGACCCGCTGTGCATCTTCCCGATCGCGCTGTCGGCGGTGATGATCGTGCAGCAGAGGATGTCGCCCCCGCCCACGGATCCCAACCAGAAGATGATGATGCAGCTGATGCCCATCTTCTTCGCATTCATCATGTTCGCGCTGCCTTCGGGACTCGTGCTATACATCCTGGTCAGTTCGCTCCTGAGGCTCCTCCAGCAGTGGCTCGTGAACCGCAGCAACGACGATGAACCCGAAGCACAAGCACCAGCGAACAAGTCGAAGAAAAAGAAGTAATTTCAAGAGGTTATCAGCCTGCAGCGCCTTTGGATGATACCGCGTTGACTGGGTTGATGGAGTGAGGGAGATCCGATGGTAGACGAACGCGTCGCGGTGGAAGGCAGCGACCTGGCCGACGCCCTGGTGCAGGGGTGCGAGGCGCTGGACCTGTCCGGTGAACACGAACTGGAGTACGAGTACGACAAGACCCACTTCGCCATGGGCGCGGATACGGTCCGCATCTTCGTGTGGTCCAAGGATCCCGGCCAGATGGAGGCGGTCCGCTTCGCCATCGAATTCACCGAGGGCTTCCTGGAGAAGTTCGGTGTGCGCAACGGCCGCGTCCGCGCGATCGAGGAGCAGGAGAAGACCACCCTGTCGGTGGACGCGGGCGACGACGCCAACCTGCTGATCGGCCAGGACGGCAAGAACCTCGACGCCCTGCAGCACGTGCTGGCCAACGCCATGGCCCACGCCGGCCACGACTACAAGGTCGTGCTGGACGTGGAGGCCTACCGCTCCCGGCGGGAGGCGCGGCTGCGCGAGCAGACCGAGATTGCCTGCCGCAAGACGCTCAACCTGGGCGAGACGTACACCATCGGACCGTTCAACTCCTACGAGCGGCGCATCATCCACATGGTCGTGCTCGACACCTTCGCCGACGAGCTCGAGTCCCGTAGCGTGGGCAAGGGCAAGACCAAGAAGATCGAGCTCATCCCCAAGGGCTAGGTGACCACACCGGCGCCGCCCGACGACCTGATCGTGGCCGTGTCCACGGCCGTGGGCGCCGCCGCGATCGGCATCGTGCGCCTGTCCGGATCGGGCGCGCGTTCTTGCCTCGAGAAACTCAGCGCGGACCCCTCCCCTCCTCCGCGGCGCGTGTCCCTGCGCACGCTGACCGATGACGACGGCCGCGTGCTGGATCGCTGCATGGTCTGGTGGGCGCCCGGCCCGGCCACGTACACCGGCGAGGAGCTGGTCGAGGTGCATGCCCACGGCAACCCGCTGATCCTCGATGGAATCGTGCGCGCGTGTTGCGCGCGAGGCGCGCGAGTGGCGGAGCCGGGGGAATTCACGCGGCGCGGCCTGATCAACGGGCGCCTGGGCCTGGCCGCGGCCGAGGCCGTGCTGGCTGCGGTGGAGGCCACGTCCGCGGGCGGCGTGGACGCGGCCGCGCGGGTGATGAGTGGGGAGCTGGGCGAGCGGCTGGCGCCGGTGCGCGACGAGCTGCTGGCCGTGGCCGCCACCCTCGAGGGTGCGGTGGACTACCCCGAGGACGTGGAGGCCGATCCGTCGCTGGCGGGCCGGTTGGCCGAGCTGGCCAGCGAGTTCGAAGCCATGGCTGCCGGCGTACGCCAGGCCGGCTGGCTCGTCTCCGGCGTGGACGTGGCCCTGCTCGGCCCGGTCAACGCGGGCAAGTCCACCCTGTTCAACCGGATCCTGGGCGAAGACCGCGCCATCGTGCACGACCAGCCCGGCACCACCCGCGACGTGGTCACCGGCGAGCGCATGCTCGGCGGGATCCGCGTGCGCTTCCACGACACGGCCGGCTTCCGCGACCACGCGGGCACCGTGGAGGACGAGGGCATGCGCCGCGCGGCGGCCATGCGTGACAGGGTCGCCTTCGTCCTGTACGTGCTCGACGCCACCGACCCGGATTGGGGGAAACCCGCGCCCGGGGATATCGTCGTGTGGAACAAGCAGGACCTCTGTGCCCGTGCTTCCGCATGGGAGGTCTCGGCTCACACCGGCGAGGGCGTCCCCGCCCTCCTCGACCATCTCACCCAGCTCCTCCACACCGATCGCCCCACCGACGCCCTCCTCTGGACCACCCGCCAGGGAGAGGCGGCAGGACGCGCATCGACCCACCTCTCGACAGCGTCCGAACACCTCCACCTCGACGACTACGGCCCCACCGTCGTCGAGGTCGGCGAGGCCATCCGTGCCGTGGACGATCTCCTCGGCATCGATCCCGACGAGGCCGTGCTCGACGAGCTCTTCTCCCGCTTCTGCGTGGGCAAGTAGAGGCAATGTTCCACGTGGAACATCTGGTGGTCATCGGCGGCGGACACGCGGGGATCGAGGCCGCGCTGGCTTCATCGCGGCTCGGCGTGCGCACCACCCTGATCTCGGTGGAACACGAGTGGGTCGGTCGCATGCCTTGCAATCCTGCGGTCGGTGGACTGGCCAAGGGCCACCTGGTGAGGGAGATCGACGCTCTGGGTGGGGCCATGGGCTGGCTGACGGACCGGGCCACGATCCAGTTCAAGCAGCTCAATACCCGCAAGGGGCTGGCGGTGCGGAGTTCACGCGCGCAGGTGGACCGCTTCCGCTATGCGCTGGAAGCGCAGCGTCTGCTGGCCGATCAGCCGGCGCTGGAGTTGCTGTTCGACAGCGTGGTGGCGGTGCGAACCGAGGGTGGGCGGGTGTGTGGTGTGGCCACGCGGGCGGGGCGCGTGCTGGCCGCCGACGCGGTGGTGATCGCGGCCGGCACGTTCATGGACGGTCGCGTGATCGTGGGCGAGACCGCGTACCCGGCTGGCCGCAGCGGGGAGGCTGCGACGAGGGGGTTGTCGGCTTGCCTGCGGGACCTCGGGATGTCCCTGTCCCGCATGAAGACCGGCACCACGCCGCGGCTGCTGTGGTCGAGCGTGCGCTGGCACGATCTGCCCGTGCAGCTGGAGGACCTGCCCGACGGACGGTTCTCCATGCGCGGGGAGCCGGCCGGGCTGGACCGGGTGCAGTGCCGGATCACGTACACCAACGAGCGCACGCACGACGTGATCCGGCGCAACCTGCACCGGGCGCCCCTGTTCGACGGCACCATCGAGGGGATCGGGCCGCGGTACTGCCCGTCCATCGAGGACAAGGTGACCCGGTTCGAGGGCCGGGACCGCCACCAGCTGTTCCTGGAGCCCGAGGGGCTGCTCAGCCAGGAGATCTATCCCAACGGGCTGTCCACGTCGCTGCCGGTGGGGGTGCAGGTGGAGATGGTGCGGACCATCGAGGGGTTGGAGGAGGCGGTGATCGTGCGGCCGGGGTACGCCATCGAGTACGACTTCGTCGATCCGCGGCAGCTGGATGCGTCGCTCGGGGTGACGGGGATCGATGGGCTGTACCTGGCCGGGCAGGTCAATGGCACCACCGGGTACGAGGAGGCGGCCGCGCAGGGGCTGGTGGCCGGGGTGAATGCGGCTCGGTATGTGAAGGGGGAGGGGAGCTGGGTGGTGGGGCGGGACAAGGCCTACATCGGGGTGATGATCGACGACCTGGTCACCCGGGGCACGGACGAGCCGTACCGCATGTTCACGTCGCGGTCCGAGGTGCGGCTGCTGTTGCGGGAGGGCAACGCAGAGCACCGGTTGAGCGAGATAGGGCACGAGCTGGGGTTGCTGGAGGGGGAGGCGTACGAGGCGTTTGCGGCGCGGCGGGCACAGGTGGAGGAGGGGGAGCGACTGCTCGGCGAGCGGCGGGTGAAGGTGGGAGAGGCGGATGCCGTGTGCGTGGCGCGGGGCGTGGATGCGCCCACGCGGGCGCTGACGCTGGCCGAGCTGCTGGTGCGGCCGGGGGTGGAGATCGATGTCCTGGGGGCGTGGCTGCCCGAGCTGGGAGGGTGGGGGAGCGCGGTGCGCGAGGAGATCGCCGCGCGGGTCAAGTACGCGGGCTACATCGCCCGGCAGCAGCGGCAGGTGGCGCGCATGGCGCGCATGGAGGCGCTGCAGATCCCCGTGGAGCTGGATTACGGCGAGGTGGCCGGGTTGAGCTTCGAGTGCCGGGAGAAGTTGCAGCGCGTGCGGCCTGCGAGCGTGGGGCAGGCAGGCCGGATCCCGGGGGTGACGCCCGCTGCAGTGACCGCGTTGCTGGGGTATCTGCAGGCGCGGTCCAGGGACAAGGAATGAGAATCCGGTAGTCGAGGCGACACCCATCCTCTGCGGAGGTGGTCGTGTCGTTGTACCGTGGCCTGGTCCTGGGAGCCTGGAGGGCGGTAGTCAGCGTTGTCGCCGGTGTGCTCGGGATCGGGTGCTCGACCACCACGTACTTCGATCACGGGCGGTTGAACGTGCTCCTGACCGATCCTGACCAGGGTACGGAGTTGCGTCTGGATGCGCTGGACCTCAGCCAGTGGGGACACGGCAACATGCTGTACACGTGTGATTCCGACGACGTGTCCATCGCCTACCATCACTGGGAGCCGACCCATGAGCAGCTTTCGCTCGAGGCATGTCTAGGGGAAACGGCCGTGAGTGTGATGTCGGGCGACGTCGGTTGTTTGCCCGGGGATCCGGCCTACGCCTATTTCAGCGCCATGTTGAAGGACGTCCGTGTCGTCGGGGCGAAGGAGCGGGATTTCGAGGACCTCCTGTCGCGTGGATTCTATGTGCACGTTGGCGGATTGAACGAACTCGGGTGGGGCAGCACGTATGACGACGAAGGCCTGTCCATGGGTATCACCCAGCCGCATGGGGACATTTCGTACACCGTTGTCGACCGAGCCGATGTGCTCATCGAGATCGAGGATGTGGCCTACGAGTGTGGGGGGGGGCTGCGGGGGTTCATGAGCGGGGTCGCGGAATGGACGTTCGACGATGTGTGGTGAGGGCCGCTCTATTCGCACTCGATGGACTGATCGGTGTCGATGCACCATCCTTCGGGTACGGGTTGGTCGTCGCCGTGGTCGCCCCAAGGGGGGTGGTAGTTGCCGTCCATGCCCGAATGGCAAGGCCACTCGTCGTATTCGAAGAACATCAGCGGTTCGGATGTCCTGGATTGGACGCGGAGCGTGATCTCGTCGATGTCCTCGGGATCTTCGCTCAGGGGTTTGTTGGTCAGCAGGTCGATCGGGTAGACGACGGGATCGTCGATGATCATCAACTGGGAGGTCGGGGTGATCTCCTGCACCTCCAGGATGCCAGCCGTCAGGCCGTAGTCCGTTCCCGTGTAGTCGTCGTAGAAGTGGAATTTGTACCAGTACGGTGAGACGTCCCCGTGGATCTTGATGGAGAGGTCCGTGGTCATTCCCGCGGCCATGGGCCCCTCGAAGTCGCATCTCAGCGCGAAGAGGACGTCAGTCCCCCAGATCAACCGCCAGGACTCGGAGCAGTCCTGATCCTCGGCCGGGACGATGTGGGTGGAAAGGGGATTCTTGAGGAAGTGGTACCTGTATTGCTGCTCGTCCGTGGTCACGGTCATGGCTGCCTGATAGGCCGTGCTCGCTTCTATCGAGGTCTGTGTGCATCCGGCCAGAGACCACAACAACATCTGGAACAACGCAGCGGGAGGGGTTGCACACCAGAACTTCCGAGTGGCGAGGCGGGGGTCTGAATGCGAGGCCCGGCAACCATGGTCTAGCTCGTCACGCATCCCGGTGATCCTATCGCCGCCGCAACGCAATCCGCGGAAAAAACGTACACTGACCCATAGACGATGCCTCGAGATCCCCGCGAACTGAGCGACGCCGTCACCGCCACCATCGGCCGGGATGACGCGGACCTGGTCGCGCGGCTGCAGACCTACCTGGAGTTGCTCGAGCGCTGGAACGAGACCCACAACCTCACCGGCTTCAAGCAGTGGTCCACCCTCATCGAACTCGGCGTGGTCGACTCCCTGACCGCGGCCGAACTCCTCCCCGAGGTCGCGCCCGGCCTGGACGTGGGCAGCGGCGCGGGCTTCCCTGCGCTGCCCCTGGCCGCCCTGGACCCGGCCCGCCGCTGGTCCCTGGTCGAGCCCCGCCGCAAGCGCGTGGCCTTCCTGCTCGAGGCCACCCGCCAGATGGAACTGCCCAACGTCACCATCCTGCGCCAGCGCCTGGATCTCATCGCCTCCCGCGTCCCGCTCATCACCTCCCGCGCCGTGGGCGGCCTCGAGGGCATGGTTCTCCGCAAGATGCAGCTGGATGGCGCCTGGGTGTTCGCCACCACCGCCCGCAACGCCGACCGCATGGCCGAGGTCGGCACCAGGGGCAGGCTCACCTTCGACGCTCGCGCCGACTCCCCGGCCGAGGGGCGGTGCTGGGTGCGGGTCGTGCGGAGCCGGTGAACGCCCTCTCGATTTTCTTTCCGAATGGTATCGCCTGAGGTACATTCAGAAGTACATCAGGAGATACGTCACATGGCTCGAATACCCGATATCATCCCCATCACCGATCTGAGGCAGGGAGCGGCGGAGGTGCTGCGCAAGGTGCGGGACTCCCGTGAACCCCTGGTCATCACCCAGCGCGGCCGGGCCGCGGCCGTGATGCTGAGCGTGGACGCCTACGAGCAGGCCGAACACGAGCGCAACCTGCTGCTCGCGCTCGCTCGCGGTGACAAGGAGATGGCCAGCGGAGAAGGGATCGAACTCGACGACGT
This sequence comes from uncultured Rickettsiales bacterium, assembly GCA_964639985.1. Lineage (GTDB taxonomy): Bacteria > Myxococcota_A > UBA796 > UBA9615 > CAYRNR01 > CAZXHG01. The sequence continues at coordinate 104,191 of CAZXHG010000001.1, read as the reverse complement.
CCTGGCCGAAGCCGATCAGCTGCTCGCCGAGGAGACCGCGTGACGATCCGGTTCACGCCCTCGGCGCGTGATCAGTTCCTCGCCGGTCTCGCCTACATCCGACAGGACAATCCTGCTGCTGCGAGGTCGTTCAGGCAGAAGGCCGAGCGGACGCTGCGGAGGCTGATCGACTTCCCCCTCTCGGGTCGCCGCGTACCGGAATTCCCCGACCTGCCACACCGTGAAGTGATCGTCCCCCCGTACCGATTCTTCTATCGCATCCAGGGAGGCGTGATCTGGATCGTCGCGGTGTGGCACGGCGCCCAGCTCCCCGAGAGCCCCGACGAGTGAGGTCCCTCCACTTCGCGCGATCGCGTGAGTGCACACTCCCTCATGCGCGCGTTCAATCCATGGTAAAAAGTGACTTGCCCGGCGCGGGCGCACGCCGTATCGTTGCTTGTCCCCGAGCCGACGGAAGGTGATCGTGGCCAGCAAGCGCAGCGCAGACGAGGCTCCCCTCACGGACCTGATCCCCGACAGCAGGCCGACCGAGGCTCCTGCCGGGCTCGTGCGCCAGGTGCCCATCGAGGAGATCCGACCCAACCGCAACCAGCCGCGCAAGACCTTCGAGCCCCGGGCCCTGGCCGACCTGGTGGCCTCCATCCGCGCCAACGGCATCATCCAGCCCCTGCTGGCCCAGGAGGTGGGCGGCGCCTACGAGCTGATCGCGGGCGAGCGCCGCTTCCGCGCGGCCTGCATGGCCGGCCTGCGCGAGGTGCCGACCATCGTACGCACCCTGGATCGCGAGGCCGACGCCCTGGAGCTGGCCCTGATCGAGAACCTGCAGCGGGAGGACCTCAGCCCCATCGAGGAGGCCGAGGCCTACCTCAAGCTGACCGAGGAGTTCGGCTACACCCAGGACGTGCTGTCGCGCAAGCTGGGCAGGGGCCGCGCCACCGTGGCCAACGTGATGCGGCTGCTCAAGCTGCCCCCCGAGGTGCAGGAGGCGGTCGCCACCGGCTCGGTGTCCGCGGGCCACGGCAAGGCCCTGCTGGCTCTGGACGACGACGACACCATCCGTGACCTGTTCCAGGTGGTGGTCGAGCGGGGCCTGAACGTGCGCCAGACCGAGGAGCTGGTCAAGCGGGTGCAGACCGCGGCTGAGGCCCCGCCGAAGCCGGCGCCGAAGCCGGACGAGGAGTCCTGGATCGACCCCCTGGCCAGGCGCCTGGGCAGCCACCTCGGCACCAAGGTCGCCATCCAGGCCCGCCGTGGCGGACGAGGCCGCATCGTGCTGGACTACGCCAGCGCCGAGGACCTGGACCGGATCGTGGAGATCATCGAGCGTAAATTCTAGGAAAACCTAGTTAACTCAAAGAGTTGTAACGAAATGAAGTTCCTCAAGAAAGAGCTGGAATCCGGGCAACCCGGGGAGGAGGACGCGAACATGGCGAAGGACGGCAAGCAGTGGAATGCCTTCCTGGGGAAGGGCTGCTCCTTCGACGGGAAGCTGACGTTCGACGGCACCGTGCGGCTCGATGGCCGCTTCACGGGCGAGATCTTCAGCGACGACACCCTCGAGGTGGGCCCCGACGCGGAGATCAAGGCCGAGGTGAAGGTCGGCACCGTGGTGGTGTCGGGCAAGGTGGTGGGCAACATCCACGCCTCCAACCGCGCGGACATGCGTACCGGCGCGGACGTGGTGGGCAACATCCACGCCCCGGTGGTGACCATGCAGGAGGGCGCGGTGGTGGACGGCGCGCTGAAGATGACCCGCAAGCCGGTCAGCCCGGCCCTGGAGCCGGGCCCGGACACCAAGCCCAAGCCCAAGCCCACACCGATCAAGCCGGATCCCACCATCCCGCCGTGAAGGGCGCCTGATCAGCTGTCGATCTTCGACGGTGGATGAGTAGAACGACCATGGGCCCTGCCATCCGGCAGGGCCCATGGGGATCGGGATCCGGGAGCTAGCCTTCAGCGTCCTCGAGGGTGGCCTGTAGACCCTTCTTCTGGATCGTGCGCAGGGCCCGGGTGCTCACCTTGAGCCGGACCCACTCGCCCTTGGCCTCGTCCCATACGCGCTTGGTCTGCACGTTGGGCTGCTGCCGCTTCTTGGTCTTGTTGTGTGCGTGGGACACCTTGTACCCCACCAACGGCTTCTTTCCGGTCAGCTTGCACTTCGGCATGACTTGGCCCTCCTGTCCGCCAGCTCTAGCGGAGCTTGGACTCCTTGAAGATGACGTGCTTGCGCACGACCGGGTCGTACTTCTTGAGCTGCAGCTTGCCGGTCGTGTTCTTCTTGTTCTTGGTCGTGGTGTAGAAGTACCCGGTCCCTGCCGAGGAAACGAGCTTGATCTTCTCCTGCATGACGCACCTCCACGCCTGTTCGGGGTGCCGGACTCTAGTCGCGCTCCCCGGCGTTGTCAAGACAGTTGATCGGCTCGGGGTGCATCGTTTGCGTTCGCGCGTCGCGCGGACTATAGACTGCGACCACGGCGTACCACAAACGCCGCGGAGCAGCCCGTGAACGATCGCCACGCCCACCGGCCCCACGGCTCGGTCCACCTGCTGGAGGACATCCCGCTGACCCTGCCGGAGCGGATCCTGCTGCGCACGCTCAAGCTGCCCGACGTGCAGTCCATCGACGAGATCCCGGAGCGGGGCCTGCGCGACGACGTGTGGCGGGCCGTGCACACCGGCCTGGAACTGGCCGAGCCCAGGGCGGCGGCCCGCTGGCTGGCGCTGTCGGACGGGGCGGACGCACTGGAACAGCTGGCCCCGGAGCTGTTCGAGGGCCGGGACCTGGTGGGCTGGCTCGAGCGCTGCAATCGGGTCACCCTGTTGGCGGTCACCCTCGGGGACGCGCTGGATGCGCGCGTGGATGCGCTGCGGCGCGATTCCGTCACCGAGGCGTGGTACCTCGACGCGGTGGGAAGCACCCTGCTGGGCGCGGTGACCGAGACCGTGGGCGCGGACGTGAGCCACGCCATCCGCAAGGCGGGCTACCAGCCCACCGAGCGGCGCTCGCCGGGCGACGGGGACTGGCCCGAAGAGGTGCAGTTCTCGCTGCTGCAGTCCTGCGGCGCGGCCGAGGCGGGCATCGGCTGCGACGCCCTCGGCCACCTCACGCCAGCCAAGTCGACCACGGCCATGTTCGGCTGGATCGTGGACACCGGCTCGGTTCGTTTGTAACTGACAACCCTCACCGGATCGCACACCATGACCCCGTGGTGGGAGGTGCAGTCATGAGCTTTCGTGACGTGGCCGTCAGCCAGGTGATCGTCTTGGACGGCTCCATGGGCGCCTACCTGCAGTCCCAAGGCCTGCCCGCGGGCCTGGCCCCGGACCTGTGGAGCGTGCAGCGCCCGGACGCGGTGCAGGCCGCGCACCGCCTGTACGTGGACGCGGGCGCGGACGTGGTGCTGACCAACACCTTCGGGGCCACCGCGTTCCTGCTGGGCAACCACGGCGCGGGCGACCAGGTCGCGGAGATCAACAGGGCGGCCGTACGCAACGCGCGAGCGGCCGGCGCCCGCTTCGTGGCCGGGGACATCGGGCCGCTGGGGCTGGTCCTGCAGCCGTCCGGCGAGACCACCTTCGACGAGGCCGTGGCCCTGTTCTCCGAGCAGATCCGGGCGCTGCTCGACGAGGGCGTGGATCTCCTGCTGACCGAGACCTTCATCGACCTCGTCGAGCTGCGCGCGGCCCTGGTGGCCGCCAACGACCTGCGCGGCGACGTGCCCCTGGTGGCCTGCATGACCTTCGGCCCGGACGGGGTGAGCGACACGGGCGTCACGCCCGAGGCGGCCGCGGTCACGTTCGAGGCGCTGGGCGTGGACGCGGTCGGGGTCAACTGCTCCACCGGGCCCCGGGGCATGCTGGACGTGGTGCGGCGGCTGGCCGCCAGCACGGATCTGCCCGTGGCCGTGCAGCCCAACGCGGGGGTTCCGCGGCAGGAGGGAGGCCGCACGGTCTTCCCCATGACGCCCGCGCAGATGGCGCCGTACTACGAGCGGTTCGTGGACGCGGGTGCGGCCCTGGTGGGCGGCTGCTGTGGGACCACGCCCGAGACGATCCGGCTCGCAGCCGACCTGGTGGGCGGGCGGCCGGTCAGCTCACGGCCTGCGTTGCCCGGCCGGCTGCGGCTGGCCAGCCGTAGCCGGGTGCTGGAGATCGGTCCGGGCGCGCCGTTCGCCCTGGTGGGGGAGCGCATCAACCCCACCGGAAAACCCAAGTTCGCCCAGGCCCTGCAGGACGGGCGCCTGGACCGGGTGCTGGGCGCGGCCCGGCGCCAGGCCGAGTGCGGCGCGGCCGCGCTGGACGTGAACGTGGGCGTGCCCGGCATCGACGAGCCCGCGGCCATGGCCGACGCGGTCAGCGCGGTGCAGAACGTGGTGGACCTGCCCCTGTGCCTGGACAGCAGTGATCTGGCGGCGCTGGAGCGGGGGTTGCAGCGGGTGGCGGGCCGGCCGCTGGTCAACTCGGTCAATGCCGAGGGGGATCCGGGTCCTGCCCTGGCGCTGATGCGGCGGTACGGCGCGGCCGTGTTGCTGCTGCCCACCGGGGACGCGATCCCCGAGGACGTGGAGGGCCGGCTGCGGTTCGCCCGGCACCTGGTCGAGCGGGCCGAGGCCGCGGGCCTGCGGCGGCAGGACCTGGTGGTGGACGCGCTCGCCCTGGCGGCGGCAGCCATGCAGGACGGTGCCGCGTCCGCGGTGGACGCGGTGCGGGCCTATCGTGAAGAGCTGGGGGTGGCGTCGATCTGCGGGCTGAGCAACATCAGCTTCGGCCTGCCGCGGCGCCGGCTGGTCAACCGCACCTTCCTGGCCATGGCCATGGCCGGGGGGCTGGACGCGGCCATCGCGGATCCCCTGGACGACGAGCTGCAGCAGGCCGCGGTCGCGGCCGCGCTGTTCGCGGGCCGGGATCCGGGGTGCGCGGCGTTCCTGGAGCGGTTCACCGGCACCGAGGAGATGGCGGCGGTGGTGCCGTCCGCGGGGGGGGCCGCGCCCGTGGTGGCCACGACCGTACAGGAACGGCTGGCTGCGGCCGTGGTCGAGGGGGACCGGGACGGCGCGGGTGTACTTGCGGGCAAGGCGCTGGAGGACGGCGCCGAGGCGCTGGAGATCCTCCTGGGCACGCTGACCCCGGCCATCCAGCAGCTGGGCGATCTGTTTGCCCGCCGCGAGCGGTTCATCCCCCACCTGGTGGCCGGTGCCGAGGCCATGCAGCGGGCCGTGGCCGTGCTGGAGCCGCACCTGGAAGCGGGCGCGGCCGGTGCCCGCGGCAGGGTGGTGTTCGGCACGGTGGCCGGTGACGTGCACGACATCGGCAAGAACATCTGCGTGCTGATGCTGCGCTCCTTCGGCTTCGAGGTGTTCGACCTCGGCCGGTCCGTGTCGGCCGAGCAGTTCGTGGCCGCGGCGCTGCAGCACGACGCGGACGTGGTCGCCATGAGCGCGCTGATGACCACCACCATGGGCCAGATGGGCGCGGTGGTGGCCCGGCTGGAGGCCGCGGGCGCGCGGGCGAAGACCGTGGTCGGCGGCGCCGTGCTCACGGCCGAGGCGGCGAGGGAGCTGGGCGCGGATGCCTACGGGGCGGACGCGGGATCGATCGTGGACGTGGTGGGGGAGCTGATCGGCTGAGCGAAGTGGCCCCGTCCGTCATCGGTTGATCCAGACATCCCATTGCGACTATCTTCGTAACGACAATCCTCGTAACGGAGGTTTTCGTAATGAGCCCGGCACATCCCACCAGCGAGAACCCGTTCCTGTTCGGCAAGCCCGTGCAGGGGGAGCACTTCTGCAACCGGCGAGAGGAGCTGAGGCGGCTGCTCGCGCTGTTTCGCAGCCGCAACTCCGGCTGGCTGTACTCGCCTCGTCGGTACGGCAAGACCTCGTTGATCCACGAGGCGTTCGCGCTGGCCGAGGGAGAGTCCTACCGGACCGCTGTGGTCGACCTGATGGTCCTGCAGGCCGGCGACGACCCGGCGAGCGTGTTCCTCGCCGGGTACGGCCGGCTGCTGTCGGCGATGACGGGCGGCATGGAGCGCGCGCTGAAGGTCGTGGCCTCGCTCGCGCGCAGCTTCGTGCCTGCCGTGACCGTGGACGACGAGGGGCGCCCGGTGCTGTCGGTCGCGCCCGCATCCGCGCGCGGCGCCTCGCCCGACCTGGCCGAGGTCCTGGACCTGCCCGAGCAGCTGGCCGAGCGGAGGGGCGAGCGGGTCGTGGTGGCGCTGGACGAGTTCCAGGAGGTGGCCCACGTCCCGGGCCTGGAGGTCCGGCTGCGCACGATCATGCAGCGTCACCGCAACGTGTCCTACCTGATGGCCGGGAGCCGCTCGTCCCTGCTGCGCACCATGTTCACCTCGCCGGAGCGGCCGTTCTTCCAGTTCGGCGAGCACATCCCGATCCAGCGGATCGAGGACGTCGAGCTCGTGCGGTACGTCCGCGGGCGGTTCGAGTCGAGCGGCGTCCTGATCCGGGACGAGCTGGTGGAGGAGATCGTGCGGGCCGCGGAGAGTCACCCTCACTTCGCCCAGTACTTTGCCTCGGTCGCGTGGAATCTACGTACCTCGGGTCGGGCCGAGGACGGGGAGTTCATGGAGGCCCTGGAGGAGGAGGTGGTCTCGGCGCTGGACACGGGTTTCCGGATGTTCTTCGATGGCCTGGCTGCGGCACAGGTCCGGGTCCTCTTGGACGTGGCCCGGCACGGCGGCGAGGAGGTGCTGTCCGAGGACCGTCGCCAGGCCGGCAGGCTGGGGAGCGCGTCGACCGTGGCCAGCGCGCTGAAGGCGCTGGCCGGCAAGGAGGTGGTGGCCAGGGACGATGGCGAATGGCGCTTCGTCAACCCGGCGTTCCGGCTGTGGGTGCTGCGGCGGGTGGCCGGTGGGGGCGGGTAGCCTGCTGTTTTCTGACATCATCAGAAAACAGCAGGGTTGTTTTCTGGCAGCGATCGAATTCCGCAGGGTTGTCTCGAGGGGGCCGTCGCCTTGACGATCAGCGTGGCCTCGGCGGTGTCGCGCAGGTAGACGTCCGCTCCGGTGTTGTGGGCCAGGGTGCAGGCCTCCAGGGGCAGGCGGGTATGGTCGTTGGAGTAGACCGCGCCGCGGTGGCCGCTGATGCTGTCGTTGTCCGTGGTCGAGACGCCGTGCAGGTGGACATCGTTCGGCGCGCCGTCATCTCCACCGAGGAAACCGGGATCGAGGTTCGTGCTCAGTACTTGTGCACCGACGTGATCGAAGCCGGCAGGTACCCGAACAGCAGCAGCGTGATCGCGATGGCCGCGCCCCCCACGATCACCAGCCAGGCCGCGGGCCTTCCCCGCCACCCCCGGATCAGGCGCAGGTGCATGTAGATCAGGTAGATGAACCACGAGATCAGCGACCACACCTCCTTGCTGTCCCAGGCCCAGTAGTTGGCCCACGCCTCGTAGGCCCACAGGGACCCGAAGATCAGCCCGGCGGTGAGGAACGGAAAGCCCATCCCGATGATGCGGTGGGTGAACTGGTCCACGGTCCGCAGGGCCTCGCCGGACAGCTTCCCGCTGTGGTCGCCGGCCAGGTACAGCACGGCCGAGGCCATGGCCAGGCCCAGGGAGCCGTAGCCGAACAGGTAGACCACCACGTGGGGCACGAACCACGGGCTCTGCAGGGCGGGCGGCAGGTCGGTCTGGAAGTCGCCCGCGTGCAGGCCCATCCACAGCACCACCACGGTGGACACGCAGGTGAGCGCGCCGAACAGGCTCAGCAGCACCGTGCCGGCGCGCTTGAGGATCTCCAGGCCGCCGGAGATGTGGATCAGCAGGTACGCGGCCACCAGGCTCAGCGCCAGCAGCAGGTACACCTCGTACAGGGTCTGGAACGGGGCGTGGCCCACCTCGGTGCCGCGGCGCCAGATCGTGGCCCCCACCAGCAGCAGCCCGACCACCATACCCACGTTGGCCGACCACACCATCACCAGCGCGCGGCGCCAGGCCGCGAACAGGTACACGGGCACCAGCACACCGAACCACAGCAGGCAGACCTGGTGCAAGGCGGTGGTGGTCACGGCGTGGCCCCCTCGCCCCGTCGCCGCCGGTCGAACAGCGGCTGCACGTAGAAGCACCAGCTGATGCCCAGCAGCAGCAGCCACAGGCCGGCCTGCACCAGCGGCCACGAGCGGTCGTACACCACCTGCAGGCCGCTGTAGTCGGGCCGCCGGGGATCCGCGTCCGACTGGAAGAAGCGGTAGCCCTGGAAGATGGCGGGCTGATTGACCTCGATGACGTCGTCGCCCGTGACCTGGCCCTCGTCGAGGAACGACAGGTGGCTGCGCCAGTCCCGCGGCGGCCGGTCGGTGTTGTCCGCCAGGAGCAGGGCGAAGCCGGTGGTCGCGTCGTCGCCGTTGCGCAGCATGAGGGCCCCGTCCTCGGTGTTGGACAGCAGCCAGCGCTGTTCGCTGCCGGTGGGGCCGTGCACGTGCAGGCGCAGGGCGGTGTTGCCGCCGTCCCCCTCCGTGTCCAGGACCAGCTCGGTGCGCGCCTCGGCCGCGGTCAGGATCTCGGTGATCGACACCGAGCCGGCGCCCGAGGGGATGTCCATGCGCATGCCCTCGGCCAGGGGCACCAGCGGATCGGCGTCCACCGCGTCCACGGCCGCGACCGCGTTGCCCGGGCCGAGCACGCCCAGCAGGATGCGCGCCGGGGTGGGGCTGCACCAGTAGTCGTACTCGAACGTGGCCTCGAACCCGTCCCAGGGCAGGGTGGCGAACCCCTGCAGGCGCGGGTCGGTGAAGAACAGGAAGTCGCCCTCGTGTCCGTCCGGACCCCGGATGCGGGCGCGCAGGGCCGGGTTGCGTGGGAAGTCCAGGGGCGAGGGATCCTCGGCGCCCACCCGGAAGTCGGCGATCACCTCGTCGAAGCGGATCCAGATGTCGTCGAATTCGGCCTCGGCGCCGGGCACCACCGGGGCGATCAGCGTGCCCGAACCCGGCCTCTCCAGCACGAACGAGCCGGCCGTGTCGCCGCCCGGGCAGCCGGTGCCGAGCAGGCCCTGATCCAGGTGGGATGGCTGGTCGATGTGCTGCACGCGCAGCTTGAAGCGGTTGAGCGGGTCGATCCAGATCGGGTCGGCAGCGCTCATCCACAGGTCGTCGTAGTGCCCCTCGGGGGCGCCGCGCTCGCGGTACTCCAGGCGTACGGCAGCCTCGCCGGTGTCAGCGGGGCTGAAGCCCCGGCGCAGGTCGCCTCCGCTGGCGATCTCCTCCATGGTGAGGGTCCAGCGGTCCCCGCTGGCCGGATCGGTCAGCTCCACGACCTTGCCCAGCTCCAGCTTCTCGGTGTGCCGCAGGGGGCGCCGTCCGCCTCCGTGAGGGCTCCCCCCCATGGCCGCGTGCGGGGCGTCGCCGTCATCGCCGAGCACCTCGATGAACAGGTCCTCGTGGTACCAGGTGTCGAAGCGGTCGAGCTGCACCGAGAAGCCCATCGGCCGCGACTGCATGGGCTCCTGCTGGATGAACTGGGCCGACTGCTGGCCCACCTCCAGGGGCAGCACGCCGCGCTGGCCCACGAATGCGCCCATGGTCGCGCCCACCACGATCAGCACCAGGCCCAGGTGGGCGCCGTGGAAGCCCAGGTTGCGGATCGACGGCCGGCGGCGGAGCACCGCGCCCACCAGCAGGTTGGCCCCGAGCAGGTAGAACAGGCCGATGAACCACCACGCCGCGAACAGGTCGGTGAACCGCAGGCCGTTGGCCAGGTGGTACAGCACACCAGAGAACAGCCAGGGGGCAGCCGCGGCGAGGTCGCGCGCCGATTCCTCGTCCGCGGCAGCGAGTACGCCCTTCTCCGCCTTGGCCCGCTCCTCGTCGCCCACCTCGTCGCCGAACGCGGTGGCCAGCCGGTCGAGGTGCTCGGCGTGCGCCTCGGGCAGCTCGGCCTTGCGCGGGATGGGGTGGCCGAGCTTGACCGCCAGGTGGGACCAGGCGAACGCGAGGGTGGAGCGGTACTCGTCCTCGCTGGCCGCGCCGATCTGGGAGCGCTGGACCGTGAGCGTACCCAGAGTACAGGCCACGGTCAGGGCCAGCAGCAGCACCACGGCGGTGCGTACCGAGCGCAGCACGTCCAGGTACAGGCCGAACATCAACGCAGCCACCACGGCGAAGGCGGCCACGCCGACCCACGAGAGGTGGCCGCCGAAGGTCTGCGCCGCGAGCAGGATGGCGGAGACCAGACCGACGCCCTGCAGGATTCGGCCCGTCCGTGCGGAGGTTCCCCTGCGTTGCTCCGAGCGTGTGGCGGTCTGGGTACTGTCGGTACTCACGGCGGTGGTGATCTACCTATCGATGGCCGGTTTGAACAGGTGTGCAGCTCACTTCACGTGGCACTGCTCGCACTCGGTTGGTGGTGTGGCCCCGCGCGGCGGCTCGCGGTGGCAGCCGAGGCAGCTGTCGTGGTAGGCCTGCTCCCGGGCCCGCGCCTCCCCCTCCTGCACCAGCTTGTGGCACGAGGCGCACGGGGGCGTGCCCACCTGCTGCATGTTGTGGTGGCACTGGATGCACTGGATACCGCGGTCCATGGCGTGGGCCTTGTGCTGGAACGTCACCGCCGCGGCCTCTCCGCCCTCCGCCTTGAGAATGTACGTGTCCGCCAGCTTGGCGCCCGTGGCGAACACCAGCAGCAGACCGCCGGTCAGAATGCCGATCGTCGATCGTCGTCTCATGCCTTGCTCCCCTGCGGTGGCCCCTCGCCGGTCGCACCCGGATCGCCCATCCACTCCATGGGCGGGCCGTCCCGGTCGACGCCGGTGCTCGCGGCCACGACTTCGTCGAACCGGGCCGTGGCCCGGCGCAGCAGCATCTTCTTGTCGCGGAACGGCAGGAAGGCGCTCTTGAGACCATTGACCATCACCCAGCGAAGTTCTTCGAGGTTGAGGTTGAAATGTCTCGTCGCCAGCCAGAATTCATCGGTGACCGTGGTGTCGGTGATCAGCCGGTTGTCGGTGTTGATCGTCACCCGGATGCCCAGGTCCAGGTAGAAGCGGAACGGGTGACGGTCCAGCGACGCCACGCTGCCGGTCTGCATGTTGCTCTTGATGCACATCTCCAGCGGGATGCGGTGATCGTTGACGAAGTTGAGCAGGTCGCCGTCCTCGCGCAGCCGGGTGCCGTGACCGATGCGGTGCGCGCCGCAGTAGTGGATGGCCTGGCCGATCGACTCTGGACCGTAGGCCTCGCCCGCGTGCAGGGTGCAGTTGATGTTGTTGTTGAGGATCAGATAGAAGGCCTCGCGGTGGTGCTTTGCCGGATAGTTCTCTTCGGCGCCTGCGAGATCGAAGCCGACCACCCCGCGATTCTTGAACGCCACGGCCAGTTCGGCGAGCTGCAGGCTGGTCTCGGGCGAGATGTTCCGAATGCCGCAGATGATCAACCCGGTGGTGATGTCGTAGGCCCGTTCTGCTTCCCGCAGCCCGTCCGACACCGCCTGCACGACCTGGTCCAGCCGCAGCCCGCTGGCGGTGTGCAGGATCGGCGAGTACCGCACCTCCATGTACACCACGTTCTCGAGGGCGGCGTCCTCGGCCAGCTCGAACGCGGCGCGTCGTAGTGATTTCCGCGTCTGCAGCACCGCGGTGGTGTGCTTGAACCCCTCGAGGTAGGAGGGCAGGTCGCGGTGCTTCTGTCCCAGCTTGAGCACCTCCTTGAGCCCCTCAGGTGAGTCCGCAGGTAGCTCCACGCCCTGCTGTCGGGCCAGCTCGAGCATCGACTCCAGGCGTAGGGAGCCGTCGAGGTGCACGTGCAGGTCACTCTTGGGGAGCGCGCGGATCAGCTCTTCATCGATGAGCGGTGTGTTCATCTCGACCTCTGCGGCTGCTGTCGCCGACCAGGGTACCCCAGAACCGGGGCGCTGCCGATCCTGCTCGCCGGATCAGCGACCCGCACGTCGCCAGTGCTCGGCGATCTGCGCGGGCGTGGCGAACCAGACGTCTCCCATGTCGTGCAGCTCGGCCAGCAGCGCGCCGAGAAGGTCGCGGTGGACCCGTACGCGGCGAGGGTCAGCGTCCAGCTGCAGCGCCAGCAGGGCCACGCCCGAGCGCTCACGCACGGCCATCACCTTGTTGCGGATCAGGTCCAGCCGGTCCAGGCCGTCGTAACCCATCCGCAGCAAGGTGTCGCGGGTGGGGATCGTGATCGGGACCTCCAGCATCGTGCTGCGGGTGTGCGGTGTGGTCACGCCACAGCCACGCAGCATGGGCGTACGCGGGCAGGGGGCGGTGTCGTGGCGGCTGCTCCCGTAGGCGAACGACTCGGCGAGCACGCCTGCCACCCGCGCGGTGGGGGCGGCGGGCAGCCCGCGGTAGCCCCTCACCTCGAGGGTCTGGAGGTGCTTGCGCAGCCGCTGCAGGCGCCGCTGCAGCCGTCCTCGCCCCGCGGCCTGCAGCTCGTCGATCAGCAGCCCGAGTTCGCCGCCGCCGTCCACGACGACGCGCAGATCCTCGCCCCGCCACATCGCTCGCTGGGCCTGCAGGAAGAACGCCGGGGGCACGTCGTGGGCCAGCGACTCCTCCAGCACCGAGGGCAGCCGTGGCAATGCCTCGGCGACCCGCACCTCATAGGTCAGGCACAGTGCGTACTGTCGCTTGCCGGGCCACGGGGGGGCCAGCAGTCGTCGGCGGATCGACTCGTCGGCTCGTGCGGCCGAGCACTCGTCGACCAGGCCGCGGTACAGTGCCCTGCGGTATCGATCCACGCGAGGCTCGTCCGGCCAGTGCAAGCCGCCTCGGCGGGAGAGCGGGGCGATGGGCGCGGGACGGGCCCGCGCGCGCCGCCCCAGGCTGGGCAACCGGTCGTACCAGGGGGCAGGCGGCACCGGGTACCGCTCGTCGAGCAGGGCCCGGTACACCTGGTGGGGGTTGCCCGGCAGCAGCAGCGTGCCGTCCGGGGCCTCGGTGACGGCGGCCACTGGATCCGCGGCGAACGTGGCCAGGCACGCGGCCTGGCTGGTGCAGGGGCGCGGCACGCCGGCGAAGCGTACCGGCCGTCCCGCGATGCGATCCAGCGCGGCCAGGAACGCGGGCTCGCCGCGGTCCCAGGCGGCCAGGTAGGCCAGATAGGGATGGGGGTCGGTCATGACATCGATGGGCACTGTTCGGCGACCACGCAGCGGCCGCATTCGGGTTTGCGTGCGCTGCAGCACCGCCTGCCGTGCCAGATCAGCAGGTGGTGGGCGCGGGACCAGCGCTCGCGCGGGATCAGGGCGGTGACGTCGCGCTCGACCCGGTCCGGGGAGCCAGCCTCGCTGAAGCCCAGTCGGCGCGCGAGCCGGCCCACGTGGGTGTCCACGGCGAACGCGGCCTGGCCAAAGGCGTTGGACAGGATCACGTTGGCCGACTTGCGCCCCACGCCCGGCAGCGCCATCAGCTCCTCGCGCGTTTGCGGGACCTCCCCGCCGTGGTCGTGGATCAGGGCCTGGCAGCTGCCGATGATCGATCGCGCCTTGGAGCGTCCGAGGCCGCAGCTGCGGATCGCCCCTTCCATCGCGGCGGGGTCGGCGTTCGCCAGGGTGGTAACGTCCGGATAGCGGCGGAACAGGTCGGGTGTGACCAGGTTGACCCGTACGTCCGTGCACTGGGCGCTGAGGATCACCGACACCATCAGCTGCAGCGGGTCGGCGTGGTCCAGCTGGATGCCGGCGCGCGGGTACTCCCCCTCGAGCAGGTCCATGACCTGCCCGGCGCGGCGGCGTTCGGCTGCAGACGGTGCCCTCTCGGAGCGGGATCGAGGCATGCCCTGGATGATCCGACTTTCCGTGGTCGCGGGCAAGGTGGCGCGCTCTGCGCGAGGTCAGGCCGCGCCCCTGCGCCGGACCACGACCACGGTGGCGTCGTCGTCCGGGCGGCGGGCCCAATGCGTCCAGGTGCCCATCAGCCGGTCGCGCACCACGCGCGCAGGCTGGCCGGACGCGTCCTCCACCACGCGCTGCACTCCGCGGCTACCGAACAGGCGGCCGTTCTCGTCGACGGCCCCCAGCAGACCGTCGGTGACCAGCACCAGGCAGTCACCGGGGGCCAGTCGGACCCTGCCGTCCGGGTCGTCGACCTCGCCTCCGAGGCCCAGACCGCAGAATGATCCCCGCCAGTCCAGGGCCTCCGCGGTGGTCCCATCAGCACGCAGGAGCACCATCTCCTCGTGGGCGCCGGCAAAGGACAGGATCCCGTCGGGGGCCAGGCGCAGCAGGCGGATGGCGAGGAACGAGTCGGGCCAGACCACGGCTTCGATGTACCGCCGCAGCACGTCGTCGAGGGCCTGCAGCAGCCGCGAAGGGGACGATGCGGGCGCGATGCCCACCGCCGCGCGCAGCGCGCCCGTGGCCAGCGTGCACAGCATGCCGGCCCGCAGCCCCCGGGCGGAGGCGTCGCCCACGGCGATCCACAGCGCGCCGGTGTCCGTCTCCACCATCTCCACCAGGTCGCCGCCGGCGGTGTCGTGGCGCCAGGTGCCCACGGCCAGGTCGTAGGCCTCGACCTCCGGCGGCTCCGGCGTCAACGATCCCTGGATCCAGCGGTCGATTTCCCGGTCCCGGCCCTCGCGAGCACCCTGCTCTCCCTGGTCGAGCAGGTGTCGCTGTTGGCGCAGCCAGTCCTCCAGCGCGTCCTCCAACACCGCGACCTCAGGCAGTTCGCTGTGGTCGCCCAGGGCCTGCGGATCGCCCTCGGCCGCGTGGCGGGCGAACGCCACCAGTCGCTCCAGGGGCGCGGTCAGCGCGCGGGCCGTGAACAGCAGCATCACCGCCGCCAGGACGATGCCCACGGCGCCGATGACCAGCAGAGTGCCGCTCACCTCCCGGTCCAGCCCGGTGATCGGGCGCCAGGGGACCGCCACCTGCAGCGTGGGCCGATACGCGCCCGCGCCGGGATCCAGATCGGCTCCCAGGACCCCGTAGCGCTCTCCCTCGATCCCGACCCGACGGGGCTCTGTCCTCGCCGACGCAGACAGCACGGCCGCCACGTCGTCGCTGGCCGCGGAACCGAAGGTGTGCACCAGCACGACGTCCCCGCCGACCAGGGCCAGGTCGGCGCCGGCCGCCTCCTTCAGGGGCTGCAGCGAGCGTAGCTCACGGGCGGCCAGGACCAGGGCCCAGCGCTGGCCATCTTCGGTGACAGGCGCGACCGAGAGCTGGGTGGGCACGCCGTCCAGGGTCGTCCACCAGCTGCCCATGCCCCGGACCAGCATGGTACCCGTGGAATCGTGACCGCGGGCCAGACCGGCGCCCGTCGGGTCGCCGGTGACCACCAGCGCCTGGCCACCCGGCGTCAGCACCTGTAGCGAATCCAGGCCGGCGACGGCAGCCGACGCCTGCAGTGTGTCGGCTGCGGAGTCTCCGCAGGCGCCAGACCGCGCGCATGCCAGCACGCCCGGATGGGCAGCCGTCGCGCTACAGGCCTCACGAGCCGTGCGCATCTGCCCGTCCAGCATGCCCGTGGCCGCATGCGCGCGGATCTGCAACACGCTGCCGAGCTCCTGCCGCTCGTGCCGGTCGATGCTGACCCGCAGCAGGCCGACACCGGTGAGGGTGCACAGCCCTCCGACCAGGGCGAGGATCAGCAGCAGGCGGTTGCGGAGAGTCACGTCGCAATTGTAGATGCCGCCCTGCGCGTTACGATAGGCCGCATGGCCGCACACAGCTCGAGAAAGCCCCCCTGGCTGCGGGTCAAGGTCCCGGGAGGCGGCAAGCACGCGCAGATCCTGGGCCGCCGCCGCCGGCGCGGTCTGGCCACCGTGTGCGAGGAGGCGCGTTGCCCCAACCGGGCCGAGTGCTGGGAGTGCGGGACCGCGACCTTCCTGGTGATGGGCTCGGTTTGTACCCGCGGGTGTCGGTTCTGCGCGGTGCAGACCTCAGCCGCCGGTCTACCCCTGGACCCGGCCGAGCCCACGTGCCTGGCCGACACCGTGGCCGAGCTGGCCCTGGACTTCGCGGTGATCACCGCGGTCACACGTGACGACCTGCCCGACGGCGGCGCGGCTCACATCGCGGCCTGTGTGCGCGCGGTGCGCGCCCGGGGGGTGCGGGTGGAAGTGCTGATCCCGGATTTCAGCGGGGTGGAGGCCGACCTGCGAACCGTGGTCGAGGCCGGGCCGGTGGTGCTGGGCCACAACCTCGAGGTGGTGCGGCGACTGTCGGCCGAGGTCCGCCATCCCCGTGCCGACCACGATCGCTCCCTGCAGGTGCTGCGGACCCTGCAGACGCTGGCCACGCCGCCGCAGCTCGTCAAGAGCGCCTTGCTGGTGGGGCTCGGGGAGTCGGACGAGGAGGTCCTGGAGTCGCTGACCGAGCTGCGCGCGGTCGGCTGCGAGATGGTCGCGGTCGGCCAGTACCTGCAGCCCACCGCGCGTCACCTCCCGGTGGTGGACTACCGTCCTCCGGCGTGGTTCGACGAGCTGGCCGAGAGGGCCCTCGCGATGGGGTTCGCCCACGTGGCCTCCGGACCGCTGGTGCGGTCCTCGTACCGGGCGTCCGAGCTGTTCGTGAAGGAGCGGCTGGGGCGCTGAGCCGGGCTACAGCTCCCCGCAGTCCTTCGACACGATCAGGCCAGCGGCCAGGTTCGTGTCGAGCTCCGCCTCCAGGAAGGCACCGTAGCTGTACACCTCGACCCACACGTCGTGACCGGTGAGCGCGGCCACGTCACCGGCCTGCTGGAAGTAGACCTCGGCGTGACGACCCTCCAGGCTCTCGCCCGTGGCGTCGGCGGCGAACGTGCCGGGGTAGAGCCCCACCCAGTCCAGCGTCGGGCCCTTCTCCAGCCCGATCCAGATCGCGTCCCCGGCGTCGTGGTCGCGGGTGATCACGTCCTCGATGTCGCCGCACCCGACGGACTTCTGCGACACGATCAGCCAGCCCTCCTGGATTTCCCCCATCGTGCGCCAGCCGAACGCCGTGCCGGTCGCGCCCCGGGGCACGCCTGGCCCCTCCATGGACGCGCCGCAGCCGGCGAGCAGCGCCAGCGCGGCCAGCCCCAGCAGCGCGCGCACGGTCACGCCCCCTTCTCGCGCTGGATCACCGGACAGACTTCGGCGTCGAACGAGCCGTGCACCACGCCCAGGTCCAGGGTACCGGTGGAGCTGTCGTCGTCCTTCCAGTCGATCAGCAGCACGTAGCCGCCCTCCTCACTCAGGATCTCCTCGCCGTCCACGTACACGGCGCCGGTGGACAGACGGTTGGAGTCCACGTCGTCGAGGGCCAGCGTGGCCGAGGTGTCGCCCGCGTAGAGCCCGGGCCAGTCCAGCGAGACCTCTCGGCGCAGGGTGATCAGCAGGTGGCGATCCGCCTTCAGGGCGTCGGTCAGGTCGGAAGTGATGCCCTCGTCGAGGTGGCTGATCAGCGTGTTGCAGTCGAAGCTCGCCTCCGAGATCAGCAGCCACCCCTCGACCCACTCCAGGGTGGTGTCGTCACCCGAGGTGGTCACCCGTTCCACCGGCAGCAGCACGAGGGTGGCCGGTTCCTCGATGGCCGCGGGGCCCACCAGCCCCTCGCCCTCGCCGCAGGCCGCCAGCAACAGGGGCAGCATCGCGGTCAGCGTCACAGCGATCCGGATCATGGCTCTCCTCCCTCGGTCTGAGGGCGTCGCATGTGGGTCCTGCCCGGGCGGAAGCGACCGGGGGGCGCCACCACCACGCCGATCAGCCGCAGCTGCCGCATCAGCGCGATCCACATCAGCAGCACGCCGAGGAACGCGACCGGGAATGCGCACACCTGCAGCACGCTCGTCGCCACCAGCAGGGCGCGGTCTGCCAGGGTGACCTCCACCACGTCGATGGTCACCGGCACTGGTTTCATGCTGGCGAACCAGGCGCCCGTGGACGTGAACGACAGGGTCACCACCTCGACGCTGGACGAGATGGTCAGGTTGCGGTCCAGCTCATAGGTCTCGGTCGAGTCCCGGCCCTGTCGCCGCTTACGCACCACCTGGTCGCCGAAGTAGGCGGACGTGTAGCTCACGTAGCGGCTCGAGCCCGGCCGGCGCGCCTCCACGTCCAGGGAGCAGTAGTCGCCGTCGTCCACATCCCTGGAGGCCACGGTCAGGTACAGGTCGTAGCGGGCGGTCGGGTCGATCCGCAGCTCCAGCTCGGCCCGGCTGGTGGTCAGGTTGTTGGGGTCCAGGGTCATCGCCACCTGGCTCATCGAGTCCGAGGTGGTGGCAGGCCGCACCAGCAGGGCTGCGCCGAACACGGCCGCGGCCAGCCCCAGGCACACCAAGCCCAGGGCCGCGTACAGCAGCGTGCGGGTGAACCCGCCGACCGGAGCCGGCTTCCTGCGTCTCGGGGAGGAGCGTCGCGCCATGGTCACCATCCTACGCGGACACCCGGCTCCGTGCTATGCTTCCGCGGCTCTGCCCTCTGGGCAGAGGTGTCGGAGGAATCCCATGCGTGAGAGGGTCGTGGTCACCGGCCTGGGGCTGGTCATACCCCATGGTCAGGACGTGGAACAGGTCTGGGCGGAGATCGCCGCAGGCAAGGGCCGGCTGCACCGGCTGGAGAAGTTCGATCCGGTGGACATGCCCACCCAGATTGGCGGCGAGGTGCTGTACGAGGTCGACGCCCCGGACGAGGTCGGCCCCTACGCCATCGACGGCGACGCGGTCAGCTTCACCGCCGTGGCCGTGCGCAACGCCGTGGCCGACGCCGGGCTGGACGCGAGCGGCGATCCGCAGCGCCGCGCGGTGGTGATGGCCACCGGCATCGGCAAGGCGTCCCTGGAGCGCTTCGGCCCGGCCGCGGTGCGGTTCTTCCCCGAGGACCACGAGATCTGGCGGGACGACCTGCGCGAGTTCTACGCCTACATGCAGCAGCAGCCCGAGGCGGACGAGCTGGACGGGTTCTACCTGGACACCGGTCCGGGCATCGCCGCGGTGCAGCTGGGCGCGGGCCAGGTGTACAACACCGCCTCGGCGTGCGCGTCCGGCTCCCAGGCGATCGCGGACGCGGCCCAGCTGATCCGGCGGGGCGAGGCGGACGTGGCCCTGGCCGGCGGGGTGTGCACCGCGGTCAACCGGGCCATGATCCCGGGCTTCTCCTTCCTGCAGGCGCTGTCGCGGAGCAACGACGAGCCGGACAAGGCGTCGCGGCCGTTCGACGCCCGGCGGGACGGATTCGTGATGAGCGAGGGCGCGTCCGTGCTGATCCTCGAGTCGCTGGATCACGCCCAGGCCCGCGGCGCCACCATCCACGCCGAGGTGCTCGGCTTCGGCTACGCCACCGACTCCTACCGGCTCACCGATCCCGATCCCGAGGGCAACGGCATGGCCCTGGCCATGGAGCGGGCCGTGGCCGACGCCGGGCTGCAGACCACGGACATCGAGTACATCAACGCCCACGGCACCTCCACGTCGCGCAACGACGCGGCCGAGACCCTGGCGATCAAGAAGGTCTTCGGCGACCACGTGAAGGTCATGCCGGTCAGCTCCTCCAAGTCGATGATCGGCCACCTGATCCACGGCGCGGGCACCACCGAGGCCATCTTCTGCATCAAGGCGCTGCAGACCGGGGTGCTGCCGCCGACCATCAACTACGAGGAGCCGGACGAGGACTGCGACCTGGACTACATCCCCAACGAGGCCCGCGAGGTCGAGACGAAGGTCGTGCTGAGCAACTCCTTCGGCTTCGGTGGCCAGAACGTATCGGTCGTGCTCGGCCGGTTCGAGAACTGAGGAGGGAGCAACCATGCGTATCCCGATCGCAGGAAGCGGCGCCCTCACCCCCTTCGGCCTGGGCATCGACGTGCTGTGGGAGGCCCTGTGCGAGGGCCGCTCGGCCGTGGCCCCGCTGGCGTCCCCCCTGGACCTGTGCAAGCCTGGCTACGGCGCGCAGGTGACGGCCAAGTGGCCCGAGCTGCGGCCCCTGCCCGGGGCCAAGGGCCACCGGCCCGCGACCATGACCCGCTACGCCTACCTGGGCTGTGGCGGCATCGGCTCGGCCCTGGCCGACGCGGCCGTGGACGTGGAGACCGGCCACCGCGAGCGTGGTCTGTTCGTGGGCTCGTACTGCAACATGGACCTGATGAAGAAGTACATCGCGCTGTCCCACGTGGTCGCGGACCGCGCGGCGTGGGAGGGGCAGCCGCACGGCATCGACGACTCGCGGGTGATGCTGGGCATGAAGCGCTTCACCGGGTTCGAGTACCTCAAGCTGATGAACAACATGCCCACCGCCCACGGCGGGATCCAGGGCGGCTGCAAGGGCCCGTGCAACACCTTCCTGGGGTTCGCGGCCGCCGGGCTGCAGGCCATCGGCCGCGCGGCCCGCGCCATCGAGGACGGCCAGGCCGAGGTGATGATCGCCGGCGGCGTGGGCTCCTCGGTCAGCGACCAGATGCTGATGACCCGCGGCTTCCGCTGGATGATCGCATCTCCGGAGATGGCGCCCGAGCAGGCCTGCCGGCCGTTCGACCGCGGCGCCACCGGCATCGTGCCGGGCGAGGCGGGCTGCTTCGTGGTGCTGGGTGAGCCCCCCATCACCGAGGGCTCCGAGGCCAGGCAGATCGGCGCGATCACCGGCTTCGCCACCGCGTACGAGCCGCCCGCGGCCCATCCGGGGCTCCCGGCGGGGATCGACGCGGCCGTGTCCGCGGCCCGCGCGGCCCTGGCCGAGGCGGGCAAGGCGCCCGACCTCGTCGCGCTCACGGGCTGGTCGTGGCCGAAGATGGACGTGCTCGAGGCGCAGCTGCACGCCGAGGTGCTGGGCGATCGCGCCGGTGACGTGCCCGTGTTGACCCT
The DNA here is from genome assembly GCA_964639985.1 of uncultured Rickettsiales bacterium. Taxonomy (GTDB): domain Bacteria; phylum Myxococcota_A; class UBA796; order UBA9615; family CAYRNR01; genus CAZXHG01. Next base: position 83,463 of record CAZXHG010000001.1, on the reverse strand, counting down.
GGGCCAGGCGGTCGGCTCCACCGAGGCCGCGTCCGGGCCGCTCGCCATGGCCGTGGCCCTGCGCGCCCTGGCCGAGGGCCAGGTCCCGGCCCTGCCCACCCTGCAGGACCCGATCCCCGAGTGGAAGGGCCCGGTCCAGCCCGAGCCCGTGGCCCTGAAGGGCAAGACCGCGCTGGTGCTGTCGTTCTCCCTGGAGGGCTCCCACGCCGCGATCGTGGTCGAGGGCTGACCCGGTGACCGCCCGCGCGCTGCTGCTCGGCGCGCTGGCCGCCGCTGTCCTGTGTGGCTGCGCGAGCCGGCAGCCGGCGCAGCCAGTCCCACCCCCGTCGACCGTCGTCGTGGACATAGCGCCTGCCGAGCGGCTGGTGCTCTCCTCGGCGCTCGATGAACGCAACCTCCACTGGACCCTCGTGTCGGTCCCTTCCGGCGACGGTGGGATCTGGACAGCGCGAAAGGACTCCGGCGTGGACGCGCTGGCGCTGGCCGACCTGACCTTCCCGGCCAACCTGGTGGTGTTCGACGGCGCCCTGTACTGGACGGCCTCCACGGCCCGCAAGCCGGGATCGCCGGGCACGGTCCACCGCTGGGAGACGTTCGAGCGCGAGGTCCAGACCGTGGCCGAGGATCAGGCCTTCCCCTCGGACCTGGTCGTCACGGCCGATGGGCTGTTCTGGACCACGGACGCGGGCTGCGTGGAGGGGGAGCACCCCGATCCGCGTCGCCGGGGCTCGGGAGACGGCGCGATCCGCTGGCTGGCCCACGACGCATCCGAACCCATGACCCTCGTCGACGGCCTGTGCGCGGTGCACGGCCTGTCCGTGGGCGTCGACGGCGTGCACTGGGTGACCTCGCTGCCCACGCCCGCGGGCGAGGAGATCGTCGAGGTCATGCACGGCGTGCACCCGGTCGAGGGCCTGACCGCGTCCGGGGGCTCACGCACCGCCGTCACGGTGGGAGACCGCACCTTCTGGACCGGCTGGGACGCGGTCATGGTCTCCGAGGCCGGCCAGCCCGCGGGCGTGCCCTTCGTGGCCGCGCAGCGCCCGAGCCAGGTGGCCGCGGACGACACGTACCTGTACTGGGTCGAGGGCGACTTCGACCTGGGATTCCTGCTCTTCCGCACCCCCCTGGCCGGTGGCCCGCGCCAGCGCCTGGCCCGCGATGTGAGCCCCACGGTGGGCCTGCACGTGGACGACGAGCACGTGCACTGGGTGGTGTTCGGCGGCCGATGGCACCGCATCCCCCGCTGACCGACGCCCTGGAGGGCCTGCTGCTGGGCACGGCAGTGGGCGACGCCATCGGCCTGCCCTTCGAGGGCATGCGGCCCGAACGGATCGCCCGGCTCTGCGGTGACCGTCCCCTCCGTCACCGCCTCCTGTTCGGCCGCGGGCTGGTCAGCGACGACACCGAGCACGCCTTCCTGCTGGGCCGCTCGCTGCTGGACGCCCCCGACGACGCGGCCGCATTCCGCCGTGCCCTGGCCGGTCGCCTGCGCCTGTGGCTGCTGGCCCTGCCCCCAGGCATCGGCCTGGGCACGCTGCGGGCCCTGCTCAAGCTGTGCGTGGGCCTGCGCCGCTCCGGCGTGCGCTCGGCCGGCAACGGCCCGGCCATGCGCGCCCCCCTGCTCGGCGCGTGGCTCCCGCGTGAAGCGTTGAACGCGTACGTACGCGCGAGCACGCGCATCACCCACGTGGACGACCGCGCCGAGGAGGGGGCGTTGGTGGTGGCCCTGGGCACACGGCTGGCTGTCGCGGCCTCCGGCCGCCCGGCCGCGGTCTCCGTGCTCGACGATATCGATCCCGTCGTGCAGGGCGACGAGCTGCGGGAGGGCCTGGCCCTGGTCCGTCGCGCGGTGTCCGACGGCCTCGAGCCGTCAGCCTACGCCGAGGCTGCGGGCGCCCGGCGCGGCATCAGCGGCTACGTCAACCACACCGTGCCCGCGGCCCTGTACTGTTGGTTGGCCGCCGCCGACTTCGAGGACGCTGTCACCCGCGCAGTCCGCCTGGGCGGCGACACCGACACGGTGGGCGCCATCGCTGGCGCCCTGGCCGGCGCCAGCTGGGGCGCGTCCGCCATCCCCCGCCCCTGGCTTGACGGTCTGGTCGACCACCCCATCTCCGTGGCCCGCCTGCGCGCCCTGGCCCACGCCCTCGCCACCCGCGATCCGGCCGCGGCCCCGGCCTGGCCGTGGCCCCTTCACCTGCTGCGCAACCTGGCGTTCATCCCCCTGGTGCTGGCTCACGGCTTCCGGCGGCTGCTACCGCCCTACCACTGAGCCTCGCGGTCCTGCGGCGGGAGCTCGATGGTGAGCCACAGCTCGGGATCCCAGTTGTCCACGATGCCGCTGTCGGCGAGTCGGCGGGGGTGCAGCACCGGGCTGCGCAGCAGACGCTGGCCGTCGATCGTGATCAGCTCGTACGGCTCGTCCGTGAGCGGGTCGGTGATCGGGGCGTCTGGATGGACGGCGAGGATCTCGTCCAGGGTGGAGGGGGGCAGGCCGGTCTGCAGCCGGACCGCGGCCTCGGCCGCGGCGAGCTGGAGCAGCAGCAGGCTCGACCGGGTCAGGGTCGCGCGCACGTCGAAGGCCTCGTAGCTGGCGCCGATGGTCGAGTCGAGGTAGGCGCTGGTCTGGGCGTCGGCGAACAGGTCGCGCTGGCGGGTCATGCGATCGGGGTGGGTCAGGCCGTGCATGGCCAGCAGCCCGCGCCAGTAGCGCAGCATGTCGCCGGCCTGCAGCCGGCACAGCAGCCGCTCGTATCCGGAGAGCTGCTCCGAGGCCCAGGTCGCGGCCGTGGCCGGCCGGACCACGTCCTCGTTTTGCAGGATCAGGCCGCCGAACAGCTCCACGAAGTCCGCCTCCAGGGCCAGCGTGTAGTCCACTGGGTGGCGGTTGACGTAGGCCAGCTCGGTGTACAGCCAGGCCGCGTCGTCCGCGGTCAGGGTGTCGGCCTCGATGTGGGCGGCGATGGCGGAGAAGCCCGCCCGCTGGATCACCACGGAGAACGCCAGGCCGAGCAGGCCCGAGCCCTGGCCCAGGTCCGAGCCGAAGCGCAGCACGCCCAGGGCGGCGCGGAGCTCGTCCCGCACCGGGGCGCCGTTCACCACCGCGATGTTGGCGCGCACCAGATCCATCCGGGCCAGCTGCAGGAAGTCGCCCACCATGCGGTAGTCGTTGCCGTCCGGAGCCACGGCCCACTCCGACCAGATCGTGATCGGCGAGGTGGTCTGCTCCCGTCGCGAGCCTCGCTCGAGCAGGTCCATGGCCTCGGCGCAGTCGCGCATCTCCAGGCACAGCTCGGCGGTCAGCTGGGCAACCACCGGGTCCTCGTGGTCCGTGGGCACTCCGATCTCCACGCATTCGGGCGGGATCGGCGCGGTGCCCGGCACCTCGTGGCCGTCGAGGTACTCCAGGGGCATGGTCTGCCAGCGCAGGGCCTCGACCGCATTGCCCAGCGCCATGCGGCTCCCCCGTTTGGCCCAGTCGATGCCGCAGCCCTCGTACGCCGCGATGTAGTCGTCGGCCGCCGCGCCGGGCAGCAGGGACCAGCCGGGCGTATCCGCGGCCCGCGTGTACGTGCGCTGCTGGGACCGCGCGGCCGTGTCCTCGTACAGCCGCACCAGCCGCCGCTGCTGCACCTCGAACGACCCCAGGATCGCGACCACGACCCCCAGGGGGATGCAGGCCAGCACCAGCGCGATCAGGACGCAGCTGGCGCGGAACTGACGCCGCGCGCGGTCGCGGCTCATTCCGCGTCCAGGCGCGGAGCGCCCGCGGGCAGGGGCAACGACAGGTGGTCCTCGAAGGTGATGTTGTGGAACGTGTCGAGCGCGAATTCGGCGTGTCGTGTCGGGTCCAGGGGCCACCCCGGGGGATCGGGGGCGCGGCGGTACTCTCGGGTCTGCACGTCTTCGGAGAGGTCGACGTAGAAGCTCTTCAGCCTGTGCCGATTGACCAGGTGCACCGTGACAGCCACCGCCACCAGCACCACGGGGATGGCCACGAGAGTCCCCAGCGCCACCATCCCGTAGCGGGTCCACGAACGCCTCGCCCTGCTTCCGGCCATCTCGCCCCCGTGGCCCATTGTACCTGGGCGCCACGGGGATCATTCCGGGGGAGAGAGAAAAGGGACGCTCATGAGTTCATGAGTTCTGCCGAGGCGACGGACGGCCTGCGTCGGCCGGATCGGTCGAGTTTCTTATGAACTTATGAGCGTCCCTTTTTCTGTCAGCGGCGGCGGAGGACGAGGGCGGTGAGGATCAGCAGGAGGGTGAGGGCGGCGGCGGCGCCGGACTCGGGGTCGAGGGCGCAGCTGAGGCCGTAGGGGCCGCCGCGGGTGGTGACCTGGTCGTCGTCGTCGTCGTCGTCGGCCGGGGCGCCGCAGTCGGTGTCGTCGCAGTCGGTGTCGCCGTCGCAGTCGTTGTCGATGCCGTCCGCGCAGTCCTCGGCCGCGCCGGGGTAGGCCTGGTTCTGCTCGTCGTCGCAGTCGCCGTCGCACTCGGGCACGCCGTCGCCGTCGTTGTCCTCCTCGCCGTCGAAGTCGCCGTCGCAGTCGTGGTCGATGCCGTCGCCGCAGATGTCCTCGGCCGAGGGGTTGAAGGCCGTGTCGGTGTCGTTGCAGTCGCCGTCGCATTCGGAGTAGTCGTCGCCGTCGTCGTCGACCTCGTTGGAGTCGAGCTCGTAGTCGCAGTTGTTGTCCAGGATCCCGTCGCACTCGGTGATCGCGCCGGGGTAGGTCGCCTCCTCGGTGTCGTCGCAGTCCGAGCCGATGTGGTGGCCGTCGCCGTCGTCGTCCGGGCAGGTGTGAGGGTAGACCCCGTCCGGGTCCGGTTCGGTGCTGTTACCGCAGAAGTAGTAGTCCTCGGAGTCGTTCCAGCCGCAGTCCAGGTAGCCGTGGGCCGCGCAGTCCAGCCGACAGGTGTAGGAGTTGCCCATCTCCTGCTCGCACCAGAACACCTGGCTGCCGAAGCAGCAGCCGGCATAGGTCAGCGACTCGTCGCAGTAGTCGGCGTGCACGTCGGCCTGGCCGAGCTGGGTCTCGCACACCGCGCGGGCGTGGCCCGCGCACAGCAGCGCCGCGGCCGCCACCGTCAGCAGCGCGCGCAGGGGTGAACCGATCATGGTGTCTCCGCGGGGGCCTCGCCGGCGTCCCCCTGGGGCTGCGCGTCCTGCGGATCGGGCGGCGCGTCCAGCGCCGCGGGGGGATCGTTCCAGGCGAAGGGCACCACGTGCTGCTCGCCGGAGCGGATCTCCACCGTGAGGGTCTGCTCGAAGCCGTCGTTGTTGCGCACCATGCGCACGGTGTGCGGCCCGGGGGACAGCTCCACCCCGCGCGCGGTGACGAAGGTGCTGCCCGCCTCGGCGCCGTCGATGAACACGGTGGCCGCCGGGTAGGCGTTGATCTTGAGCACGCCCGGCTCGGCGGGTACCGGTTCGGGCTCCTCGGTGGGCTCCTCGGTCTCGGCCGCCCCGGTCGCGTCCTCGGGGGACGCCTCGGCCGTGGCCGGTTCCTCGGCGTCCGCGGTCCCGGCGGTCTCGCCGCCGCCCTCGCCGGCCTCGTCCTCGGCGTCCTCGGCCGCTGCGTCGCCCGTGGCCTCGGCCTCGCCGGCCCCGTCCGTGGGGGCTGCGGTGGCCTCGTCGGTCGCCATCTCGTCGCCGCCGAACTGGGCGGCGATCTGGAACACGACCACGCCCAGGGTGAGCAGCACGATGAAGGCGAACGGCACCAGCAGCAGCAGCCACAACGGGCTGAACTTCTTGCCGACGGCGCGGTACTCGGCGAGCGTGTCGGTCTCGAGCTCCACGTCGTCCGGATCGTCGTCGTCCGGTTCGGGGGCCGGCTCCGGCACGGCTGCGCTCTCGCGGGTGACCGCGTCGGGCGAGGCGATGTCCACACCCCACGACTCGGCGGCCACGTCGATCGGCACGAGCTTGCCGTCGCGGTTCTTGCGGAAGCCGGGCACCTCGAAGAACGTGGCCGTGGACGGCACCTTCTCGTACGCGGCGATGCGCAGCCGGGCGATCTCCTCGGCGCTGATCTGGGCGTCGGGATCGTTGTACAGCTCGGCGATGTACGCCGGCGGATCCACCTCGGAGTCGAGTTCGCGGCGCAGCTTGCGCAGGTCGTCGATCAGCTCGCTGGTGGACAGGTAGCGGTCCTTGACCTTGGGCTGGCGGCAGCGCTCGAAGATCGCGCCCAGGCCGGGGATGGCGTTCTCCACGTCTTCGGCGCGGTAGTTGGCCGGGGTGTTGACCACGGTCATCAGCTGCGCGGCCATGGAGTCGGCCACGATCAGCTGCTCTCCCGCGGCCAGCTCGAACAGGATGGCGCCGAAGGCGAAGATGTCGCAGGCGAAGTTGACGGGCTTGCCGTAGGCCTGCTCCGGGCTCATGAAGGCGGCCGTGCCGCGGGTGACGCCCGTGGCCGTGCGCGGCCCGGCGGAGTTGATCGCCTTGGCGATGCCGAAGTCGAAGATCTTGACCAGACCCTCGCGGCTGACCAGCACGTTGCTCGGCTTGAGGTCCCGGTGGACCATCTTCAGGGCCCGGCCGTCCTCGTCGCGCAGGGTGTGCACGTAGGTCAGGCCGCGGGCCACCTGCAGCAGGATGTCGAGTATCACGTTGGACGGCAGGCGCTCCCTGCGCTTGAGCGCCATGCGCTGCAGCACGTCCAGGGTCACACCTTCGACCAGCTCCATGACCATGTAGTACTGCAGCTGGCCCTCGTCGTCGGGCTGGGAGTCCAGCTCGTACACGTGCACCACGTTGGGGTGCTCGAACAGGGCGCAGAGGCGGGCCTCGTTGGTCAGCGAGGCGATGAACCCGGGCTGGTTGTGGGTCAGGAAGGGGTGGATGCGTTTGATCGCGACGCGGGACTTGAACCCCTCGGGACCTACGAGCTCCGCCTTGTAGACAATGGCGAAGCCTCCGGAGCCAAGCTCCTCATGGAGGTGATATCGTCCCAGCTGCCGCATGTTCGTCCGTGCCTGCGGTGCATCCCGAGCACCGCGGCATTCCATGATCCTACTTCAAAAGCGCAACACCACGCCGACCCTGCCCTGAACCTCGGCCTGCCGGAAGAGGAACATGAGGCCGCCCTCGCCGCTGACGCGCAGCAGCAGCAGGTCGGACAGGGGGATGTCCAGGCCGACCAGGCCGCCGGCGCCGAGCATGGCCCAGATCTGACCCGGTCGGTCGTCCAGGGCGATGCGGACGCAGGCACCCAGCCAGGGCTGGACCACGCCCAGGTCGAAGGTGTAGCGGAGTCCGGCGTGGCCCGCGGGTAGGACCACGCGCTTGTGATAGGCGGTCAGGGGGAAGCCCGCGTCGAGCCCCAGGCCCAGCCCCAGCCCGCGGTACAGCTTGATCGTGCCGTCCACGCTGGCCGTGGCGTAGGGGTAGGGGTGTACGTAGCCGATCCCGCCGCCCACGAAGATGCGCGCGTGCTCCTCGGGCGCCGCCGGTCGGGTGCGTGGCGTGCGCGGTGTGCGCTCGGGGTCGGTGTCCTGGGCGGTGCTCGCCGCGGCGGTCAGGTCGTACCACTCGGTGGTGTTGCCGTCCGCCTCCCAGTACAGGGCTGTGTCCGCGCCGTCCCACAGCAGCACGCCGCTCACCCTCAGCTGGTCGGCCACGATCGCGCCGAGCTGGGCGGACAGCCGTGCCACGGGTGGATCGCCGTCGGCCAGGTGCTGCCGCAGCCCGGCCGGTGTACCGACCAGGGTGATGTCGGACATGTCGTCCAGCCGCACCGACGTCCAGGGGCCGTCCCCCTCCTGCCACTGCAGCAGGCCCAGCGAGCCCTCGAACAGGCTGCCGGCCCCCTCGCGCCCGTCCAGGCGCAGCTTCAGCCCTTCGGGCATCCAGTAGCCGATGTACAGCTCGGCCTCACGCACGTCGCGCTGGTCGTCAAAGATGGCGTTGATCTCGTGGGGCAAGTTCTCGTCGGGTGGGAAGTCCTGGTCCAGGGCGCGGGCGCGGCGCATGGCGCGCCCGGCCGCGTCGGTCTCGCCGATGAAGGCCAGGGTGGCGCCCTGGTAGTAGAAGATCCGGGCCAGCTCGCGCGGTGAGGCGGGCTGGGCCAGGCACGGCAGGTCCGCGACGCCGGCGTCGAGCAGCTCCAGCGCGCCCTCCACGTCCAGTGCGGTCATCAGCTGCATGGCCTGGGCCACGGTGACGTTGATCGAGTCGGGCTGGTCGTTGCTGCACTCGCTGACCGGATCGGCGCCATCCACGAGCAGCGGGACGAGGTCCTCGACGTAGGACCATGTCAGCGGGATGGTGCCGCCGTGGCCCTCGGGCAGGGGTCCGGTGTAGTCCTGGGGCGAGCCGCTGTCGTCGGCCGGCGCAACCACGGCGATCCGCGCTGCCGCGGTCTGGCCGACCGTGGCGAGCAGGATGCACATGGCGCCGGTGATGGCGACTCGCAAGCAGGTCCTCCCAGGGCCTCGTCGCAGACGCGCCTTCGCCAGGTGTCGCGGCCAACCCCGGCCAGCGTGTCTTCCGAAAAACGCGTCTACGGGCCCCTCGCCCGCGCGTGTTCGCCCGAGCGTCGCCTACCTACCCCTTGCGGACCAGATGATCAAGGGGCATGTGGGGGTTTTTGCGCGTTCTGTGCGCGCGTGCGGGCACCGGACCGTGCGCGCGAGACCGCGCGGGATCCTCAGTCGACATACATCGAGTCGCGCGGGTGGCCCTGCTCCAGTTCGGGCGCGGTGGCCTCCCTCACCCGGGTCACGAGGGCCCTGTAATGGAGCCTCAGGCCGGCCAGCGGGTGGTTGAAGTCCACGGTGACACCGTGGTCGGCGACCTCCACGATCCACGCCGGGTAGACCTGCCCGTCCTGGGCCTTGGCGCCGAAGCGCATACCCAGTTCGATCTCGACCTCGGGCGGGAACTGGCCCCGCTCGAACAGCTCGACCGCGTCGTCGTTGCGTTCGCCGTAGCCGTCGGCGGGCTCCACCACGACGTACACCTCGTCTCCCTCGGAGCGCCCGGCCAGGCCCTGCTCCAGGCCGGGCACGATGTTGCCGGCACCGTGCAGGTACACCTGGGGTGTGCGGCCGCGGGTGCTCTCCAGCTCCTCGCCGTTGTCGTCGGTCAGCACGTAGTGGAAGGCGACGACCGTGCCGTCACCGATGTTCGCGGTGGTCATGGGATCTCCGGGGAGGCGGGCTCGCCTCCGTAGGCCAGCAGCGGGTCGACGCCGAGGACCTGCAGCAGGTCGACCTCGGCCAGATCCCGGGCCAGCGTGGCGCCGATCAGCTCGGCGGCGGCCGCGTCTCGTTCGGCCTTGAGCGTGCTCACCTCCAGGCTGGTGGCCATGCCCTGCTCGTACAGGGTCATGCCGGCCTCGAGGTTGGCCAGGGCCACGGCGTCCCGCTCCCGGGCCACATCCAGTGCCGTGGCCGCGGCCTGCAGCGCGATCTCGGCCGAGCGCACGTCTCGCTCGACCTCCCGGTCCAGCAGCGCCTCGGACAGCTCGGCCTGGCGTTGCTCGGCGCGGGCCGTGCGGATGTCGGCCACGGGCTCGACCATGCCGGTCAGCTCCCAGCTCGCGCGCAGCATCAAGGTCCAGCCGTGGGGGGGGATGCTGGCGTCCTCGGGATCGTAGCGGCTGTAGCGGTGGCCCCAGCGGAGCTGTAGCTCCGGGGCCAGCTCCAGGCCCTCGGCGTGCACGGCAGCCTCGGCCGCGCGGGTGTCGTGACGGGTCATGGCCAGGTCGGGGCGCTCCTGCCGCGCGTCGCGGATCCGGGCGTCCGTGCCCGCCGCTGGCTGGGGGGGAACCGGCGGCGCGCGCAGGCTGTAGGTCTGCAGGGGCAGGCGGGCGGCGTGGGCCAGCGCCAGGTCCGCGTCGTGGGCGGTGAAGCGGGCCTGCTCGACCTCGCCGTCGGCCTCGATGCGATCTCCGCTGGCGCGCATCACGCCGATGCGCGTCTCGTCGCCCGCGTCGAGCCGCCGCTGGGCAGCCTGCTCCAGGGCCAGGGCCTCGGCCGCGGCCGCCTCGGCCACGTCCACGGCCTGGTGGGCGGACAGGGCCTCGTAGTAGGTGCGCACCACGCCGTACAGCACGTCGTACAGCACGAGGCGCTGCTGTTGCTCGCGGGCGTCGAGGGAGCGGGAGGCGACGACCAGGTCACCGATGTCCGCCGGCGCCAGCAGGGGCGCGGTCAGCAGCGTCTCGGCGCGCCAGAACGCGTACTCCGTGGCCGACGTGGCGCTCTGGCCGAACAGGAACGCCAGGTCGTCACCGGTGCGGCCGGTCCCGCCGCTGAACTCCAGGGTGGGCAGCAGGGACGAGGTCTGGTCCAGCACCTCGGCGCGGGCCAGGGCCAGCTCCTGTTCGCCGATGCCGATGGTCTCGTCGGTGCCCGCGGCGCTGCGCAGGGCCGCGGCCAGGGTCAGCGGCTCGGCCGCGCCCGCGGCGCTGGACCAGCCCACGAGGGCCAGCAGCAGGGCGCAAGGCAACCCGTAACCGACCGAGCGGACCATCGTGTCTCAGTCCTCCACCGGGCGGCGGCCCCAGTGGCTCCGCTTGCAGTAGTCGAACAGCTTCTCGAAGTAGGCATCGACGGCCAGCGGCTCGATGTCCGTGCCGGCCAATGCCTCGACCGTGTTGCTGTTGTCGAACAGGGGGTTGGAGGTGAAGTAGGGCAGGTACTGGATCCCCTGGGCGATCAGCGTGCGCTGGGTGGGCGACAGCTGCTCGTAGCGTCGCGCCCGCTCCTCCATGCCGAAGTCGTCGGGATCGATGACCTCCGGGATCGGCCGTTCGAAGTAGCGGGACGCCATCTCCATGATCACCCGGTTGGTCGTGCACTTGTCCAGGCCCGCGGCCAGGTGGAAGCACTGGCCCTCGGACGACGGCTGGTCCAGCAGGTACAGCAGCGCGTCGGCCACGAAGTTGACCGGCACCACGTCCGAGGGCGCGTCCAGGTCGCCGACGAAGAAGTCGGGCCACATGCCCTTGGCGTAGATCTGCAGCGGCCAGTAGATGACGTTGAAGCTCTGGGTGCGTCCCGTGCGGCTGTCGCCCACGATGATCGAGGGGCGGAAGACCGCGATCGGCAGCCGATCCCAGTGCTCGCGGACCCGCTGCTCGCTCTCCAGCTTGGTCTGCTCGTAGGTGTTGCGGAAACCCTGGCCGACGTCGAGCTCGTCGGCCTTGACCACGTCCTTGCGGTCACCGGCCACGTAGCAGGTGCCGATGTAGCCTACCCGCTCGAGGTGGCCGCGATCCTGGATCTGCTGGGCGAGATCGAGGATCGAGTCCGTGCCCTTGACGTTGTGCAGCCGCGCCTCGTCCAGGGGCAGGTCGAAGCGGACCGAGGCCGCGCTGTGGATGATGCGCGTGGTCGCGTCCACCACCCGCTCGCGATCCACGTCGGACAGTCCCAGCCCGTCGCGCGAGATGTCGCCGCGCACGGCCTCGAAGCGCGCGTCGAACGCCTCGCGCAGGTCCTCGCCGATGGTCTTGGCCACCAGCTTGTCCAGCTTGGTGGTGAGCGCGTCGTCGCTGGCCGCGCGGACCAGGCCGAACACCCGGTCCTCGGTCCGCCTCAGCAGGCGCCGCAGCACCTCGCCGCCGACGAACCCGGTCACGCCGGTGATGAACCACACTCGCTCGCTCATCTCACAACCCCTCGTCGTTGCCCGTGTCGTGTAGCCAGCGCTCGAAATTGATGCCCAGGGTGATGCCGCCGTCCGCGATCAGGGTCTGGCCCACCAGCCAGCGGGCGCGGTCCGAGCACAGGAAGGTGACCACGTTGGCGATGTCCTCGACCTCGCCGATGCGGCCCATGGTGGTCTTGAGGCGCGCGAAGCGGTGCACGGCCTCGGGTTTGCGGAACCACTGGATGGCGCGGGTGTCCACCGGCCCGGCGCTGACCGCGTTGACCGCGATCCCCTCGGGGGTGAACTCGTTGGCCAGGTAGCGCACCAGCGACTCCATGGCCGCCTTGGACGAGCCCACGGCCGCGTACTCCTGGAAAGCGACGAAGGCGCCGATACTGCTGACGGCCACGATCGCGCCCTTGCTCTGCTTGAGCAGGTCGTGGGCCTCGCGGGCGCACAGCATCACCGAGCGCACGTTGATCTCGTACGTGGCGTCCCACGAGTACAGGCCCATGCGCTCGATGCGGCCCATGGTGCCGAACGCCGCGCTGAGCACCAGGATGTCGAGCGAGCCGATCTCGTCGGCGATCCACGTGAACTGACCGGCGATGGCCTTGGGGTCGCGCATGTCGCCGCCCAGGGTCCACACCTGGTGGCCATGCGCGGCGCGCACCTCGTCCGCCACCTCCTCGGCGTTGGCCTCGTCCCGCTTGTAGCCCAGGATCACGTCCGCGCCCCGCTCGGCCAGCTGGTGTGCCACGGCCAGACCGATGCCCCGTGCGCCTCCGGTGATGTAGGCGATCTTCCCTTGGAATTCCTGCTCGACGTCGCTCACGTTTCCTGTCCCGATGCTGGCGACCTTCCCCCCGAAAGGTGCGGTGATCTAAGGTCGCGGCGGCGGATAAGTCAATCGAATCGCGCGCACGCGGCGCGAGGCTACTCGCCGTCACCGAGCTCGAACAGGGTCCAGTGGGAGGTGCCCGCCAGGGTGGGCCAGCGGTCCTCCGCCCAGCTCATCAGCTCCGGGTCCCCCCAGCTGGGGCTGGTGTCGGTGACCAGCATCGCCTCCGCGCCGTACCACTCGAACTGGCGCGCCTCGTCCCGCTCCAGCTCCGTGCGGTGCCAGCCGCGGTGGCCCATGGCGAACAGCACGGTCTGGGGGTGGCGGTCGATCACCAGCACCGCGTCCCCGGGCGACAGCCGGCGCGCCGCCGACCCGGCCACCTCGCGTATCCGCTCGTCCAGGGTGACCGAGTGCACCACGAAGCGGGCTCCCAGCATGGCGGACAGGGCCGTGATGACCACCAGCGCCACGGCCAGTGCCGCGGGCTGCCAGCCCGAGAGCCGGTCCAGCAGGCGCCAGCCGTGGAGCGCGGCCGCGCCGGCCAGGACCGAGGCGAAGGGCACCAGCGTCAGCTGGTAGTAGTCGTGGATGCGAAAGCCCTCGGTGGCCGCGATCATGGCGGTCGCGCCCAGGACGAGGCCCGCGGCCCAGGGCCACAGCTCCACCTGGCGCAGCAGGCGAGCGGCGCCCACGCCGCACAGCACCAGCCCCAGGGGGGTGAGCGTGTGGGAGATCAGCGTACCCAGGATGTAGCGCCACGCGCCCAGGTCGAACCACACCCCCGGGTGGCCCCACTTGCGGGCCTCCTCCCCCCACAGGCCGAAGGTGGCTCCCTCTGCGCCGAGGTGCGCACTGGCGTGCCACAGCCAGCCTCCAGCGATGGCGGCGGCGGCCAAACCGCCGACCAGCGCGGCGAGCAGGCCGGCGCGATCCGTCCGGGCCGCGGGCAGCGCCAGCACCAGCGGCGCCCAGAACGCGGCCTTGCCGCCCGCGGCCACGGCCAGCCCGAGCAGCGCCCCGGCCACGAGCATCGTTGCGAGCAACGCCCTGGGCCGCTCCTGGTCCCGCGCCGCGTCCGCGACCAGCAGGGCCCACAGCAGCAGGGCGGCACCCAGGGCGTCGGGCTGGATGTTGCGGCTGAACACCAGCCCCAGCGGCGACAGGGCATACAGCAGCAGGTAGGGCCACAGCGGTCCGGGCAGCCGGCGCCGCACCCACAGGGTCAGGGCGACCCCGCCGAGCAGCCAGCACAGCACCGACAGTCCGCGGGGCCAGGCGTGGCCCCCGCCGCAGTCGCCGCCCAGGCGCCAGCCCAGCGCGGTCAGCGCCGCGTACAGGGGTAGCTCGGACTCCACGGTGCCGGCCTCGGCGCCGGCCCAGTGGATCCGGGGGTGCAGCAGATCCAGACCCTCCGTGCACATGATCGAGGCGATCGACGAGGTGTCGGACTGGCGGATGTGGTGGGCGTCCAGGGGCGGATTGCCCAGCCCGACCAGGCGAACGGCCAGGCCGAGGCCCAGCAGCGCCAGCCACGGCAGGGCCGAGGCGAGTCGCGGGCGGGGCCGGATCGGGGCGTGGTTCGTCATCCGTCGTGCAGGAATGCTCCGCGAGGATCGTACTCTCTCAGCCGGGCGAGTTCCCCTGCGTCGGGATCGGGGATCGCCTCGAGGCGGTCGGCCACGCGCAGCCGCCAGCCGAAGCGGGCTCGCGCGGCCGCCGCCATCCGCTGCACGAGCGTCAGCAGGCTCCAGTGCTCGAACGTCACCGAACGGTCGGCGTAGACCCGCTGTACCACCGCGTTGGGTGCGGGGGAGGGGTAGATGTCGCCAGCGTAGGAGGTGATCACCCGCTCGACCATGCCCAGGTGCAGCATGGCGATGCCGCTGCCGGAGATGCCCGCGGCCGCCAGGGTGAAGCGCGGGTCGGTCCCGGCCATGGCGCGGATCACCTCGGCCACGGCCGCGTGCGGGAACAGGTGGGTCACCCCCAGGTGCAAGCACATGCCAGCGCGCACGTGGTCGCGGATCAGCGCTGACAGCGGGACGACCTTGCCCATCCGCCCTCCCTGGGCCGCGGTGAGCGGCCCGGAAGCACCTTACCGAATTCTGGCCTCGATCCTGCAGAAGCTCGGGGCAGGAGGCATGAATGCCGGTTTCGGGGCGCCAAAGCGTTCGAAAACGAAACCGCGGGGTTCGAAATTCGAACCCGGCGGTTCTAGGATGGGACGCGTGCCCCTCCTGTGGTGCCCCGGTCCAGGTCCGTCTACGCGTGCTCGGTGGTGTGGGTCGGCTGTGCCGACGGTGCTGCTGGTTCCAGCTCGAGCGCTCTGACGGCCGCGTCGAAGAAGGCGGTGGACAGCTCTACCACTGGCTCAACGAGAAGCTCGGCCCGCCGGGCCAGCGCTCGCTGTCCCGCACCCTCACCGGCGCACAGCTTCCAGACAAGTAACGCTTCGCCCCCCCGCGGCCCGAAGCGATCGGCCCATGCTCCGGCATGGGCCGACGACGTTTGGGCGTCACCACTCCCCGAAGCGGTGGGCGAGCACGCCGAACCAGGCGGCGATGACGAGGCCGAGCATGGCGTGCATCAGGCGGATCCCGGTGGTGTCGCCGGATTTCGGGGACATGTAGCCGGTGAGCGCGATCATGACGGCCAGGCCGAGTACCATGGCCTGGTCGAACACGGTGGGGCGCTCGTCGAGGATCACCCACAGGCCGCCGATGATGACCCAGGCCGCCAGCGGCACCAGACCGAAGCCGTGCAGCTTGCGCAACCCGCGCACGCCGGTCGCCCAGGCGCACAGCCCCAGCGCGCCGAGGAACAGCACGCCGCCGAGGCCGAAGGTCCAGGGGAGCCACATGGGGGGATCCTACGTCAGAACGCGTACTTGAGCTCGAGGAAGGCGCGTGAGTAGTCCCGGATCCGGCCGAACCGCGTGTCCTCCGGCCCGCCGAACAGGACCACGCCACCCAGCAGGGTCAGGCCGTCCGCCACCCGCCACGACACGTAGGCCATCTCGAAGTGGTCGCCCTGGGGCAGGCCCTGCATGGCCACCACCGAGATCGAGACCACGTCGCGGATGTCGACCGCGGCGCGCTCCACGATGCCCCACGACGTGGTCGGGTCCACGGTCGGATCGGGCATGCCCAGGGCCAGCAGGGCCGCCCCCTCGTCGTCGGGGTCGTAGCGGGACAGGTGGTTGGCCGTGCCCTGCACCGTGATGTTGAGCCAGCTCGCGGGCACCACGGTCAGACCGGCAACGGCGGACAGCTCGGGGTTGCGCACCATGGGGTCGTCGCCATCGAGGTCCTCGGTCCAGTAGTACGCCACCTCCCCCTTGAGCAGGATCGGCCCCGCGCCCCAGGCCAGGTCGCCCCCCACCGCGCTCATCATGTCGTACGTGGGCGTGGCGACCAGGGTGGGCGGCGGCGGCGGCATGGTGGTGGTGTCGATGATCGCCTCCATGGCCATGCCGGGCCGCTTGTCCAGGCCGTGGAACGCCATCACCGAGGCGTCGATGCCCACGAACCGCGTGGCGATGCGCAGGCCGATGTCGGAGTTCTTCACCGTGTGGTCCGGCAGGTCCGGGTCCGCCACCTCGAACCCCTCGTCGGCCATGGGCGAGAAGTCCATGGCGTGGGGCAGCGGCCACGGCACCCACACCAGGTCGAACGACGTGGCCCGGGCGTAGGCGGTCGCGCGGATCGCCCAGGGCGCCACGCGGTAGTCCTCGAGCTCGCTGGAGATGTTGACGTAGTCCCACGGCGTGAACAGGTCCGTGGGGTTGATCCAGTCGGTCTGACCCCAGAACACGTACTGCTTGCCCACCGAGATGTCGACCGGGCCGGGGTGCAGGTCGACCCGCAGCTCCACCGGGATCAGGCTCACCTCGGCCGTGCGGTCGCCCAGGTCGCCGGGCGGCACGTCGCCCACGTCCAGGTCCAGGTCGACCATGGCGCGGAACCGCACCAGGCGGGTGCCGCCGGACAGGTCGGCCTGCAGCCGCGCCTTGCCCCCGAACGGGTAGGGGTCGGCCAGGGACAGCTCGCCCATGGCCTTGGCGTAGCCGTGGAACTCCAGGGCGGGGCGGGGCGGCGGCGACGCCTGGGCCGCCGCGGTCAGCGGCGCGGCCAGGACCAGCAGCCCGACGAGCAGCGCGCGCATGGCCTCAGAACCCGTTCTGCAGCGTGCGGTTGGTGAACCACGTCGGGTCCGCCCCGCCGTTGACCACCAGGTCGGTCATGGTCATGCGAGAGCTGTGGCCCGTGCCCTCGTCGGTCATGGTCATGTCCGTGGCGAACGGCACGCCGTCGAGCAGCTCCACGGCGTGCACCTGCATGTGCTTGGACTCCAGCCCCTGCTTGTCGAAGTAGTCCGCGGCCCGGCTGATCTTCAGCTCCTCGTCCACGTACCACACCACCTTGGTGTACCCGGTCTCGCGGGCCACCTCGTCCGAGACCGGCGTGGCCTCCACCAGGCGGCAGGCGTGACCGTCCACCTCGGCCGTGCCGGCGAAGGTCCAGGTCCACTCGTCGAGGTCGGGCCGGCCGATGTCGTCGATGGAGAAGTCCGAGCTCATGAATGCGCCGCCGCGGCCCGTGCCCACGATCTTGTTCACCCGCCGCAGGGCTGGCACGTAGATGTAGCGCTCGTCGTCCCGCGACGCGCGGCCCAGCATCAGGAAGCCGTTGCCGCGCATGTCCGCGGGCGACTCCATGATCATGATCATGTCGCTCTCGCCCTCGTCGTTGTCCCGCGACGCGAGGCGGAACTCGCGGACCTTGGTGCCGCCGTTGGCCGACACCAGCGTCAGGGTCGAGCGGCCCACCATGTCGTCGAACGACGAGCGGCCCTGGATCTCCTCCATGAACGCCCGCGCGTCTCCCTCGGCGGCCAGGGAACGGGCCGCGGGCAGCGCCACCAGCGCGCCAGCGCCCAGCACCAGCAGCAGCGAGGCCAGCTTCGCGTGCGACTCGGCCGCCTTCGGCCGCAGCCCCGTGAACAGCAGCGGCAGGATGGTCAGCGCCCCCACCGCGGAGAAGGCCATGATCAGGCTGATCAGGAGTCCCATGTTCACCACTCCCTTGAAGGACGCGCCCAGCAGGGTGAGGAAGCCCCCGGCCACGGCCACCATGTTCATCAGGATCGCCACCCCGGACTCCTCCATGGTCAGCTTCAGCGCACCGCGGGGCTCGCCGGCGATGCCGAACGACACGCGGTAGCGGTGTACGAAGTGGATGGCGAAGTCCACGCCCACGCCGATGGCCATCGAGGCCACCCCCATGGTCATCAGGTTGAGGTCGAGCCCGGCCAGGCCCATCACCCCGAAGTTGAAGAAGATCGCCGCGAACAGCGGCACCGCGTTGCACGCGCCGAGCACGGGCGAGCGGAACATCAGCGACGTGACCACGAACACCAGCAGCAGCGACACGCCGATGGAGATGGTCTGGCCGCGGGTGATCAGGTCGTTGACCGCGAGCATCAGCACGGCCATGCCGGTCATCTCCACGTCCACGCCGCCGTCGCGGCCGTCCATGTACTGCGTCACGGCGGCGGTCACCCGGTCGAGGTCCTTCTTGCGGTCGCTGTCGAGGAAGACCGTGACCTTGGCCGCGCGGTAGTCGTCGGTGACGAAGTTGGCCAGGTCCCCGGGCTTGCCGCTCATCTCCAGCAGCCCGAAGTAGCCGGCCACCACCTCCTTGCCGGTCACCTCCACGGTGATCGGCACAGCCACCTCGTTGCCCTCGTCGTCGAGCTGGTAGTCGAATCCCTGCTCCACCTCCACGTCGCCGGGCAGTCGGTTGTAGGCCGGGTCGCCGGCGTGCAGCACCTGGTTCATGCTGCGCACGATGGGCAGCACCGACGTTGTGCCGCCCACGCCCTCGAGGCCGCGCACGAACGTCTCGAACTCCTCGATCTCCCGCAGGAACGCGGGATCCTTGACGGCATCGGCCCCTATGGCGTCGAGCACCTTGGTGCGGCCGTAGTTGGGCTGCCGTGTCGGCAGACCCTCGAGCTCATCCCCGTGCGCACGGGCCCCGCTGCCCTCGAACACCACCTGCAGGTTGGTCACGCCCCCGAAGTGATCGTTGTAGAAGTCCGACGCCATCCGGATCGGGTCGTCGCCCGGGAAGTTGGACAGCACCGAGGTCTCGGTCTTCACCTGCGTGGCGCCGACGATGCACAGCACCACGAAGAGCCCGATCGCGGCCGTGGCCGCGGCCTTGTGCCGGATCAGCAGCTCACCCCAGGCCACCATCAGCCGCTGCAGCCGGTAGCCCCCCTGCTGCACCTCCTGCCTTCGCGCGCGCTTCGGCACCGGCAGCAGCGCCAGCACCGCGGGCAGCATGGTCAGCGAGAACAGCAGCGCCACGCCGGTCCCGAAGGCGACGAGGCCGCCCAGCACGGCGATCGAGCGCACCCCCGAGGTGTTCAGCGCGAGGAACCCCACCGCGGTCGTGATCGAGGTGAGGATCACGGGCCGCCGCAGGTCGTCCATGGTCATGCGCGCGGCCTCCTTGCGGTCCCCCGACCGGCGCGCGCGGTCCATGAACGCCTGCACGATGTGCACGCCGTCGGCCACACCGATGGCGATCAGCATGATCGGCAGCGCCTCCAGCGAGTGGGTCATGTCGATGCCGATCCAGCCCATGCCGCCCATGGTCCACAGCACCGCGGCCACGGTCACGCCGATGGGCAGCAGCACGCCGCGCACGTTGGCGAACATCACCCCCAGCAGCAACAGCATCAGCAGCAACGCCGCCGACGTGAGCATGCCCGTGTCCTTGCCGATCTGCTTGCTCGACAGGTGGGTCACCATCGGCCTGCCGGCCTTGTACACGGTCAGGCCGCCGACGTTGGCGTCCACGGCCTCGGCCACCTTGCCCGCGGCCTTGGACTCGGTGGTGGCCAGGTTCGCCTGCAGGAAGACCATGATCGAGGCCGCCTCGCCGTCGGCGCTGACCACCGTGCCGCGGGTGGACTCCTGGGACAGCAGGAAGTCGCGCAGCGCGACCGCCTCGGCCTCGCTGGTGGGCATCGGGGTGGCGGCGTCACGGATCTCGAAGCCCTCGGCCGTGCCCACCACCACCGAGGCGTTGGTCGGCGAGAGCACCTGTTGCACCACCGGGACCTCCTCGATGGCGCGGGTCAGCGCGGCCACGTCGGCCAGCCGCTCGGGGGTCCAAAGGTCGTCCGCCTCCAGGCCGATGAACACCATCTCCTTGGACGGGAACATCTCGCCGACGCGGTCATAGAGCTCCTTGGCCGGCAGGTGGTCGGGCAGGTCGCGCAGCACGTCCGGATCGGCCTCGATGTGCTTGATCCCCCAGCCCGCGCCCACGGTCAGCACCAGCAGAACCGCCAGGGTGACGATCGGGTGGGCGATCGACAGGTCGGTGAGCCACTTCACGGGGTAGCCCCTTCGAGCGGCACGTAGTTGCGCACCAGGTCCACGTAGAAGGCGACCCGGGCCTCGGCCGCCTCCGGGCGCCCGGCCAGGAACAGACGGGCGACCGAGGCGAACACGTCGGTCAGGAAGTCCATGAACTCGCCCTCCCGCCCGGCCCAGGGGCTGGCCGCCAGCAGCCGCTCCATCTCCGTGATGAACGCGTTGTGCAGGGGGATGTCCTCGGCCGTGGCCACGACCGGGTGGCCGGCGGGCGTCGACGTGCCCGGGCCGAGGCGGAAGTGAGCGAGGTACGGGGCGAGGGTGTGCAGCAGCGACCGGTTGCCCCTGCAGAAGCGCAGGAACGCCTCCAGCAGCGCCTCGACCATCTCCGCGGGCGACGCGAACGACGTCTGCACGCGGGCCAGCTCGGTGAAGAACTGCTCGGCGCCCGCCTCCAGTACCGCCTGGTACAGCTGCTCCTTGGTCCGGAAGTAGTAGTACAGCGTGGCCTTTCCCAGCTCGGCTCGCTCCGCGATCGCGTCCATCGACGCCCCCTCCACGCCCCGCTCGGCGAAGAGGAGGGCGGCGGCGTCCAGGATCTCGCTGCGCCGGCGTTCGCGTTCGCGCGCCCGTCGGTCGGTGACGGCCATCGTGCTACCTCCTTGAACGAGTTTTTTCGACCAGCAAGTCGACTTTCGACCATCCAGTCGAAAACATGGGTAAGGTAGGCTCCCGACCACGACGGGTCAAGGCGAATGCGAATCCTGCGCGACCACGGACAGATCGAGCAGTTCCTGCGGCACAACGCGCCGCTGAACATCTACAGCCTCGGGGATCTCGATCCGTTCTTCTGGCCCCGTACCCGGTGGTACGGCTCGTTCGATGGACCCGCGCTGCGGGAGGTGTTCCTGCTGTATCGGGGGCCCGATCCCCCGACGCTGCTGGCCCTGCGCAACGGTGACGACGCGACCGCAGCCCACCTGATGGGGCAGCTCGGACCGCACCTGCCCGACGAGGTCTACGCGCACCTCAGCCCCGGGCTGGAGGCCGCCCTCGCCGCGACACACCGCACCGAGCCCCACGGCCGCCACCTCAAGCTGGCGCTGGTGCACACCGCCCGGCTCGAGGTCGCCTCGCGCTGGCGGGTAGAGCCCCTCGGCGAGCGGGACCTCCCGGCCCTGCTGGCCCTGTACGAGGAGGCCTACCCGGGCAACTGGTTCGATCCCCGCATGCTGCGCACGGGGCACTACCTGGGGGTGCGGGAGGGAGGACGGCTGGTCTGCGTGGCCGGGGTGCACGTGTACGCGCCGTCGACCCGCGTGGCCGCGCTGGGGAACGTCACGACCCTGCCCCACGTGCGCGGCCGCGGGATCGCCCGCGCCGCGGTCGCCGCCCTGTGCGTGCGGCTGCTGCGCACGGTGGACACCGTGGGCCTGAACGTGCACGCGGACAACGCTGCCGCCCTCGCCCTGTACCGCCGGCTCGGGTTCGAGCCGGTGGCCGAGTACCGCGAGTTCGCAGCTCGCAGGCGCTGAATCCGCGCATTTGCATCGAAAATTCTCCCACTCGGCTCTACAATGTCACCGGATTGGGGAGAGCGGCGGGCCCTTGAGAGAGGGTTGCGCAGGATGGACCCACTACAGATATCGAGCGAGGCCAAGGAGCAGCTGCTCCATCTGATCGGGGCGGACGACAAGGGTCGCCGTCACGTGCGCATCTTCATCCAGGGCTGGGGGTGAGGTGGCCCCCGTATGGGCGTGGCTCTGGACGAGCCGCGTGATTCGGATGACGAGCTCGAGATCGAAGGCCTGAACTTCCTGTTCGACAACTCCGAGCGGGACGAGATGCTGCGGCGTGGTGGCCTCGTGCTGGACCACCGGAGCGGCTGGTGGGGCAGCTCGTTCGTGGTCAACCCCTCCTACGGGTCGTGCTGCTGAACGGCCTCCGGCGCCGCTGATACCCGGGCCGGCGCGCCCCTCCCGGGGCGAGACGATGCCCCGGCCCCTCCCCTCGGGATAGAATCGTCCCGCTGCCGGGGAGTGTCATGAAGGTCATCGACGATCGCTACGGCGTGCTCGAATGCGTGGAGTCGCGGGAGCGGAGCGACCTGTACCGGGTGGAGGACCGCCTCCGCCCGGGGCGCGTGCTGATGCTGAAGATGCTGCGCGCCGACAGCGAGGAGGAGCGGCAGAGCTTCGCCAACGACTTCCGGGTGCGCGCGTCGCTGCGGCACCGGGGGGTGGCCCGGGTCTACGAGCTGGGCAGCGATCCGGCCACCGGCGCGCCCTACTACACGGGCGAGTGGATCGGAGGACGGCCGTGGGACGAGGTGGCCGCCACGGCCGAACCCTCCCTGCTGTACCGGCTGTGCGCGGACGTCTGCTCCACCCTCGAGCACTGCCACGGCCGCGGGCTGCTGCACCTGGATCTCAAGCCGGACAACCTGCTGGTGGTGGCCGAGCGGGGCGAGCTGCGGGCCAAGGTCCTGGACTTCGGCCTGGCCCAGGGGCGGCTGCGGCTGGGCGCTCCCGGAGGCACCCCGATCTACATGGCGCCCGAGGTGCTGGAGGGGCGCGCGTACGACCTGCGTGCCGACCTGTACTCCCTGGGCGTGAGCCTGCTGCCCCAGGAGCGGCGGCCCGACGTGCCGGGCCAGATCACCGCGGCGGCCGTGCCCGACGGCTGGCCACGGCCCCTGGCGACCGTGGTCCGGCGGTTGACCGAGCGGGACCCGGACGACCGCTTCGGGTCGGCTCGCGCCGTTCTGCGATACCTGGAGCGGGCCGCGGCCCTGCCCGCGCCCTTCCTGCGCGAGCTGCGGGAGGAGGAGAGCCCGTTCGTCGGCCGTGACGTGGCCATGATGCGGTTGCGGGATGCATTCCGGCGCCGGTTCGACGGCGCGGCCCTGCGCGACGATCCCGACGCGGTCGCGGCCGTGGTGCTGCTGGGCGAACCGGGCATCGGCAAGACCCGGCTGATGCGGGAGTTCCGCGCCACGGTCGCCACCCTGCCCCCCGTGGTGGTGGGGGGCGATCCTTACGCCGAGGACGTGCCCTGCCCCCCGCTGGGCGATCCCATGGCGCGGCTGTGGCAGCGGCGCGAGGTGCGGGCTGGTCCGGGGCGCCCGTTCGGCCGGGTGCTCGAGGCGCTGATCCCCGGTCTGCGTCCGCCCCCCGAGGCCGGCGGGCGGGAGCCCTCGGGGCAGCCCGATCTCGTGCGTGCGGCCGCCGACTACCTGGTGGAGGCGGGCAAGCTGCGCCCCGGGACCCTGTTCCTCGACGACCTCGACCGCGGCGACCCGATCGGCCCGGCCGTGCTCGCCGAGCTGCTGACCCGGCCGGACAATCCCTGGTTCGTGGTGGCCACGGCGCGGGCGCTCGACGAGCTGCCTCGCGCCGAGATGCTGGTGCTGGGGGGACTGGAGGAGCGGGCCATCACCGCCATGCTGCAGGCCCGCTTCGAGGAGGCGCGCGTGGACGCCCAGCTGGCCACGCGGGTACGGCGCGTGACCGGCGGCAACCCCGCGTTCCTCGAGGTGCTGCTGCACGAGGTCGAGGTGGTGCCTCACGGCCGGGATGCGACCACGCTGGCCCTGCCCGACCTGGGCGAGCTGAAGACGCCGGCCGACCTGGCCGAGGCGATCCGGCAGCGGCAGGGGGGGCTGCCGCCGGAGCAGAAGACGCCGCTGGGGTTCCTGGCGCTGGCCGGCCGCCCGGTCGTGCTGGACAACATCTGCCTGGCCCTGGGCGTGGACGAGACCGAGATGGCCAGCGCCCTGGATGCGCTCGTCGAGCGTGGCCTGGTGCGGCGCGAGGGGAGGGGGGGCGGCGCCCGCTATCGCTTCGCCCACGAACACCACGCCGCGGCCACGGCCGAGGCGCTGCCCGCAGGTACGCGGCGGCAGTACCACGCGGCCATGGCGCGCCTGCTGGCCCACGCCGACGACGTGGACGACCTGCTGGACCTGGCCCGCCACCTGGCCCGCAGTGACGAGCCCGAGCGCGCGGCCGGTGTGTTGCTTCGCGCCGCTGAACGCGCTCGCGCCCGCTTCGCCCACGACGTGGCCGAGACCGCGCTGCGCCGCGCGGCCGCGGTCGTGCCCGAGAGGGCCCAGGAGGTGCGCTCCCAGGTGCTGCTCGCCCTGGGCGCGCTGCTGGTGCAGGTGGGCCGCTACCGCGCTGCCGAGGACAGCTACCGGGAGGTCGAGCGGCTGGTGCCCGATCTGCGGGACGCCGTGCTGTCCGGCCGGCTCGCGCTGCACCAGGGGGAGCTGGCCCTCAAGACCGGCGAGAAGGGCCTGGGCCTGGCGCTGATCGAGCGTGCAGCCCGCGCCCTCGAGGACCAGGACACGCCCGGCGAGCTGACCACGGCCTATGCCCGGCTGGCCGACGCGTACATGTACGAGGACCGCGAGCTGGCCCGCCAGTACTGCGACCGGGCGCTGGCCAGCGTGACCGACGCATCCGATCCCAACGACCTCGCGGCCCTGCACAGGCTCAGCGGCCAGCTGGCCGCCCTGTCCGGTGACTACGCGGTCGGCCTGGAGGACATCCGCACCGCGGTGGGGCAGTTCCGCGAGGCCGGCCTGCCCAGCGAGGAGGCGCTCGCGCTCAACCTCCAGGCGCAGATGCACCTGGACCTGGGCGCGTTGGACGAGGCGCTGTCGGTCAGCCAGCGCGCGGTGGAGCGGATCGAGGAGGTCGGCGACCTGGACCAGTTCGGTCGCGTGGCCACCGGCCGCGGCGACGCCCTGCTGGCGGCGGGCGAGTACGCCGAGGCGCTGACGTGGTACCGCCGCGGCCTGGATCAGGCCGTGGCCATCGGCCACCAGATCCAGGAGGTCCTGGCCCGGATGAGGATCGGCCGCCTGCTGGGCCGTATCGGCGCGCCGGACGAGGCCCAGGCCGAGCTGGAGCGGGCCGCGCTGGTCGGCGACGCGATCAAGGACCGCGGCGCCGCGGGCGAGGCGCGCGTGTGGTTGTCCGTGGTGCGCTTCCGCGCCGGGGACACCGAGGGGCTGGACATGCTGCTGGACCGGGCGGAGCGGGCGCTGCGCCCGGTGGGGCTCAAGCGGGCGCTGGACGCGGCGTGGATGGTGCGCTCGGCGCTGCAGATGCGCATGGGCCTGTACGCCGAGGCCTCGGCCGCGTTGGGGGCGCTGCTGGAGGCCGAACCGCTCCCCGAGGTGGCGTGTACCGCGCTGCGGCTGATGTCCCGGCTGGAGCGCGCGCGTGCCGACGGTGACCTGCCCGCGGCCTACGGGCACGCCCGCGAGGCCCTGGCCATTGCAGAGCGGACCACCAACCCGGACGCCCGCTGGCGCTGCCTGGAGGAGTTCGCCCTGGTCAGCCTGGCCGTGGATGAGCGAGAGCGAGCGGCCGAGGCCCTGCAGCAGCTGCAGGGCCTGGCCGACTGGGTGGACCAGCGCCTCCCCAGCGGCCTGGCGGCCTCCCCGCGCATCCACCGTGCGGTCGGCAGGCTGACGAGGGAGCTGGGCGAGGACGCACTCCCCCGCGCGACCGCCTCCATGCAGCTGGAGGAGCCGCGGCTGCAGCTGGTGGCCGAGACCCTGCGAGCGCTCCACGAGGAGCTGCCGGCCCAGACCCACCTGGTGCGGCTGATGGAGCTGGCCCTGGAGCTGACCGGCGCGGAGCGGGCCATGATCCGGCTCGACGGCGGGCGGGACGATGACGGGGATGGCGAGGGGCCACGGGAGCTGTTCAGCACGGCCGAGCCGTTTCCCACCTCCGAGCGCCTGCTGGAGGGGGTGCTGCGTACGGGCCAGGTGACGTGGACGGCCAACGCGGCCGAGGATCCCCGCTTTGCCGAGCGGGACTCGGTGCTGGCCCACCGGCTGCGGTCGGTGCTGTGCGCGCCGCTGCGGCTCGGCGACCGGGTCGAGGGCGTGCTGTATGTGGACAACCCGTTCCTCGACGCGGCCTTCGGCCCCCGCGAGATGACCATGCTCGAGGCGCTGGCCTCGCTGGTGGCGCTGATCGCCCAGGGCGCCCGGCTGGGTGGGGAGAACCGTGATCTGCGTGCCGAGGTCGCCCGGATGGAGGAGATGGGGCCCCCGGCCCCGGCCGCCCGGCCGGAGCCCGCGGTCGCGCCCGGTGCGATCCTGCCCCCCGGCTCGGTCGCGCTGCAGCGGGGACAGCTCAAGCACGCCTACGAGGAGATCGTGGGCCAGCACCCGGCCCTGGTGCTGGCGCTGCAGACCGTGGATCACATCGTGGACACCGAGATCCCGGTGTACATCCACGGCGAGAGCGGCACGGGCAAGGAGCTGTTCGCGCGCGCCGTGCACTTCAACGGAGCCCGCGCGGAGCGCCCCTTCCTGGCGCTGAACTGCGCGGCCGTGCCCGAGCAGCTGATGGAGAGCGAGCTGTTCGGCCACACCAGGGGTGCATTCACCGGCGCCACGGCGGATCGCAAGGGCCTGTTCGAGATGGCGGACGGTGGCACCCTGTTCCTCGACGAGGTGGCGGACATGAGCCCGGCCATGCAGGCGCGCCTGCTGCGGGTGCTGCAGGAGGGGGAGGTGCGCCGGGTGGGTAGCGCCCGCACCACGTACGTGGACGTGCGCATCCTCGCCGCCAGCCACCGGGACCTGGTCGCCCTGGTCGAGACCCAGGACTTCCGCCAGGACGTGTACTTCCGGCTGTGCGCGATCACGGTCACGATCCCGTCGCTGCGTGAGCGCAGCGAGGACATCCCCCTGCTGCTGCAGGCATTCCTCGACGACGAGGCGCAGGAGCGGGGCGCGGCCCCGCCCCAGGTGGATCCGCGCGTGGTCGAGCTGCTGTCGGAGCTGGAGTGGCCGGGCAACGTGCGGCAGCTGCGAAACGTGGTGCGCACGGCCTGGGCCCTCGGCAGCGGCCGCGCCATCACCTGCGCCGAGGTGGCGATGGCGCTGGGGAGACCCGAGCTGGCCAGCGGCCCGTCCACGACCGCCGCTCCGGCGGCGGGGCCGGCCCCGCCGGCGTGGGAGGCCCCTTCCCCGGCGTCGTTCGCGCGGAGCAAGGAGGAGCAGGACCGGGAGTCGATCCTGTCGGCCCTGCGTCAGACCGGGGGCAACAAGGTGGCGGCGGCCAAGATGCTGGGGATCAGCCGGCGGACGCTGTACCGCAAGCTGGAGCGGCTCGGGATCGAGGCCTGAACGGTCTCGTCGAGCTGTGCTATTCGAGCAGGACGAGGTCCTCCCCGCCCAGCCATTCGAGGTGGTCGGAGACGAAGCCCCAGAACCGCTCGCGAGCGCCTTGGTCCAGCCCCACGAACTCCACGCCCACGCCTGTGCCGTCCACCTGGCGGCGGACCACAGCGCGCAGGTCGTGCACCTGGGATGTGTCCGGATGCACCACCTCCAGCAGCAGGTCGGCGCCGGGCTGCAGCGGAAGGTCGGTGCTGAGGAACATGCCTCCCTTGGACACGTCGCGGGTGTACAGCGTGACCAGCTCGTCGAGGGTGCGCAGCCGCACCTCCAGCACGGTGTCGAACCGCCCCCAGTCGCGGCGCTCGTCGTCTCGGCGTGGGGGCGCGATGTCCGCATCCCACGCCTCGAGGTCCCGCTCGGCCACGCCTTGCCGGACCTGGTTGACGAAGGTGTTCCATGTCTCCCGCTCGGACTTGCCCACCCCGAAGAACTGCAAGCCGACTCCGGGCTGCGTGTCGGACTCCTCCAGGTGCACCACCATGGCGTGCACGGTCAGCGAGACCTCCTGCCACGGCAGCTGCACGTCCAGGCGGACCAGCTGGCGCAGCTTGACCAGCAGCTCGCTGAACACGAACACGCCGTTGAAGCTGACGTCCCTCGTGCGGGTCTCGTCCGTCACCTTGCCCGTGGTCAGGGTCACGGGCAGCGGGTAGGGGTAGCGCTTCTCCCGTCGGATGTCGTTGCTCATGGCAACACCTTACAGCGCGCGCACCCGGATCTCGACCCCGCCCGCGTCCGCTGTGCTCCCACCGGTGGTGCTGCTATCCTGCGGCGAGTCGGTGGAGGACTCCATGGAGAATCACGAACGCCTGCGCGGCATCCGTCCCAATCCGGTGGGTGACTGGCCCGAGGTCGACGTCACGTCGTTCGTCGACCCCAGCGCCCAGATCATGGGCAAGGTGCGCATCGGTCCGCGGGTCTACGTCGGCCCCCAGTCGGTGATCCGCGCCGACGAGGTGGACGAGCATGGCGTGGTCCACCCCGTGGTGATCGACGAGGACGCCTACATCCAGGACGGGGTGATCATCCACGCCCGCGCCGGCTCGACCGTGCGCATCGGCACCCGCGCCAACATCGCCCATGGGGTGATCATCCACGGCCCGTGCACCATCGGCCGCGAGTGCTTCGTGGCCCTGCGCGCGTCCCTGTACAACTCCGACCTCGACGACCACGTCTGGGTCGGCATCGGCGCCATCGTGATGCGTGCCGAGGTGCCGTCGTTCACCATGATCCCCGCGGGCGCGAACGTCGGGTCGGGCAGCGACATCCACCAGTACCGCCTGACCAACCAGGGTGAGCAGTCGTACAAGGAGAGCGTGTTCGAGGCGTCCGCCCGGCTGCGCGACGGCTACATCGCCCTGTACCGTAACGGCCCGCCGCAGCGGAACGAGGACTGACCCTCAGCGCGCCTCCAGCCAACCCCGCACCACCCCCATCATGTCGAACAGCGTGGTCCCACCGCGGGACTGGGTGAAGTACAGCACCACCAAGTCCAGGTCGGGCGCGGCCATCGCCCAGGTGCCATCCGAGCCGTCCGCACCGAACACGAGCTGCACGTCATCCCCCTCGGCCGGGTCCGAGTACAGCCACCAGTGCAAGCCGTAGTTGCCGCGCTGGTCGGGCAACCGGGTCAGTGGCGACGAGCGCAGAGCTGCGCGCGCGGCCTCGGGGTCGAGCCACCCCTCCCCCTTGCCCTGTAGCATGGCAGTCCACGCCTGCAGGAAGCGGGAGTAGTCCGCGGTTGTCGACCACAGGCCGCCCGCGGCCGGGAAGAAGGGGTACTTGGGCGGTCCCTGGGCGTCCCAGTAGCGTTCGTAGCGTCCCCCGACGAGCTTGTACCCGCTCGCCATGCGAGCCCGCCGTGGGTCCGGACCCCCTTCGTCGAAGAACGTGTCGTCCATTCCCAGCGGATCGAGGATTCGCCGCTGCAGCACGCCTTCCAGCGGCTCGGTCTCCACGGCAGCGACGAGTGCGCCGAGCACGGCCGAGCCTGCGTCGCTGTATTCGAACGCGGTCCCGGGCGTGCGCACCGGCTCCGCCACACCGAGGTCGTCGACCACCTCGGCGAGGTCCGCATAGGTGTGCATGCGCCGCGGGAAGCCCGGGGATCCGAAGCCGGCCGTGTGTCGCAGCAGCATCTCGACCGTGATCGCGCCGCAGCGCTCACGATCCAGCGCCGGCAGGAACCGCCGGGCCCGGTCGTCCAGCCGTACGGCCCCCTCGTCGACCAGCATCAGCGCCGCGGTTCCCACCAGCGGCTTGGTCATGGACCGCACGTCGAAGATTGCGTCTGCGGTCATCCCCACCCGACGCTCGCGATCCCGCCATCCGGCCACGTGCAGCGTGGTCGTCCGTCCCCCCTCGAGCAAGTGCAGCACCCCGCCCACCGCCCGCCCCTCGGCTACCCAGGTGTCGAAGTGGTCGGCCAGCGGGCGGCCCTCGTCCACCACCCGCTGCAGGCGGCCGGCGATGCGGCGCGCCAGCTGGCGGATGGGGTTCATGGGACCTCCGGGAAGAAAAGGGACGTACGTAAGAAATCAACTAACTCCCAGGGTAAGTTGATTTCTTACGTACGTCCCTTTTCCGGAGGCCCCCTCGAGATGAAGGTCCCCCCCCACCTGTACCGCGTGGTCAAGGCGGGCATGAACCGGCTGCCCGACCGGGTACAGGACACGGTGGCGCGGGAGGCGTGGCTGGCCTACCGACAGGGCCATCACCTGACGCACCGGCTGGACTACCTGTTCTGGGAGACCACCCTGCGCTGCAACCTGCAGTGCGTTCACTGCGGCAGCGCGTGCACGTCCGAACCGTTGCCGGGGGAGCTGACCACCGCGGAGATCGACGACGTGATCGCGGGCGTGGCCGCGCGCCAGGATCCCTCGACGATCATGCTGGTGGCGTCGGGCGGGGAGCCGCTGGTACGGGAGGACCTGCTGGAGGTGATGGGCCGCGCGGCGCGGCGCGGGTTCCCCTGGGGCATGGTGACCAACGGGCTGCTGGTGGACGACGCCATGGTCGAGCGCCTGGCCGTGGCCGGCATGCGCACGGTGACCGTGAGCGTGGACGGCACCGAGGCCCACCACGACGCGATCCGGCAGCGGCCGGGCAGCTGGCGCGCGGCCGTGGACGCGCTGGAGCGGCTGAACGCCTCGCCGTACCTCTCCATCGTGGAGGTGATCACCACGCTCAACAGCATCAACGCGGACGATCTGCCCGACGTGCTGGCGATGATCCTCGACGCGGGGATCCGCTACTGGCGGATCGGGACCGTGGCGCCCATCGGCCGGGCGAAGGAGCAGCCGGACCTGCTGGTCGATGGTGAGCAGCTGGCCGCAGCCCTGCAGTTCGTAGCGCGGCACAGGGGCCGCCACCAGGGGCTCGACATCAGCTTCAGCTGCGAGAACTACCTGGGCGAGCGGTTCGAGAACCGGGTGCGGCGGCACCGCTTCGCCTGCTGGGCCGGGGTGCGCACCGGCGGGATCCTGGCCAACGGCGACATCACGGCCTGCCCGGACATCCCGCGACCCCACTTCGTGCAGGGCAACGTGCGCGACGAGCCCTTCATGCACGTGTGGGAGCAGCGCTTCGAGGTGTTCCGCGACCGCCGCTGGATGAAGGTCGGGCCGTGCACGGACTGCGCCAGCTACCGGGTCTGCGGTGGCGGCGGGTTCCACTTCCACGACCCGGAGACCGGGTGCGTGTCGCGCTGCCACGCGGCGCTGGCGGAGGAGGCGATCGGGCACGACGCGACCCCTTGAGCGGCGTGCCCCGAACGAGGACACTCGGGGGACCGGAGGTGTGAGATGAAGAAACGGAGCAAGCGCTGGCTGGCGACCCTGGCCCTGCCCTTCTTCCTGGCCCTGGCGGGCTGTCCGACGGGCGACGACGACGACAACACCGACGAGCACACCTCGGGCGGGGACGACGACGACACCGCGCTGGTGGACGACGACGACACCGCGCTGGTGGACGACGACGACACGCCCTCGGACGACGACAGCGCCGCGGGCGACGACGACACCGGCGTGCCGCCCGACGACGACGACTCCACCGCAGGAGACGACGACACGGCCGGCGACGACGACTCCACCGCGGGGGACGACGACAACAACGACTGGTATGGCCCGCGGACGGACGACGGCAGCGCGCCCCGCCACCCCTCCCTGCTGCGCGATCTGGTCGTCTGATTCCCCGGCGCGGGCACGCGCGCACCCTTGATCAGCTCCGAGGTGTTCTCTACGCTCTGTTGCGGGAGGACCCATGCGCACGCGGACGAAGAAGTGGCTGGCCCGGCTCGGTCTACCCCTGGCCCTGTCCCTGGCAGGCTGTCCACCGCCGGACCACGGCGACGGGGACGACGACGACGCCACCTTCGGCGACGACGACAGCGCGGCCGGGGACGACGACACCACCGGGGTCCCGGACGACGACACCGGCGACGACGACGTGATGGAGGACTACGGCCCGCGCACCGACGACGGCACCGGGGACTACCACCCGGACCTGCTGCGCGACCTCGAGCGCTGATCCCCGCCCGCTTCAGGGCGCGTAGATGTACAGCGAATCGACCCAGTCGGTGTAGCCGAGCCCGGCGCCCAGCGACGTGTTGAGGCTCCACACGACCTCGCCCTCGGGCGTCACCTGGTCGATCTGGCCGGCCGTGCTCCAGGTGATCAGCGTGTCGTCCGTCTCCAGCCGCGTGACGTCCTCCATCGCGTAACAGTACAGCGGCGGCTGCGAGCTGTAGCCCCAGGTGCGCTCGGCCTCGCGGGCCTCGAGGTCGACGGCGTACTCGTACACCGCCGAGTGGTACTGGCCCTCGCTGCCGTTGTTGAACACCAGCAGGCCGTCGTCGACCACCTTGAATCCGTGGTAGTTGGCGTGGCACCAGCCGAACTCCGAGGGCGTGTCCGCGGTCCATGTCTCATTGCGCCAGACGTCAGTCGACGCCGCTCAGAAACGTGCTCAGGCCCGACAGGTCGTCCGTGCCGATGAAGTCGATCCCCTCGGCCACGGCCAGACCCCAGAAGGCCTCGGTCTCCGGCGTGGCGTAGAAGCGAACCTCGCGGCCCAGATCGTGGGCCGTGCCCACGATGCAGCGAAGCCGGTCGAGCTCCCCGGGATCGATGTCACCGTCGCCGCCGTACTGCACGTACGGCCCCCACTTCAGCGCGTAGTACTGCCAGCGGTCGTCGGCCTCGGGATCGTCCGGGGAGAAGTCGTTGCTGTCGCGGACCGCGTAGCGCAGATCGTACTCGGCGGCGTACGCCTCCTTGGAGCCCGCGTGGCCGGTGAGAACGGCGGTGACCGGCCCGACCGCACCGCCGGTCGCGTCGAAGGTGGTGAGCATGGGGTAGCCCGCGAGCAGCTCGTGCAGGTGCTCGCGGAGCTCGGCGTCCCCCTCCTTGAGGTCCAGCCAGACCGTGAACGGCTCGCCGTCGCTCAGCACCGTGCCGTGCACGTTCACCATCTCCTGCAGCGGGTCGAGGTACAGCTCGGCCAGGGTGCCGGTGAACTGCGTGCCGTGGTGGGACACGCGGACCGCGTCGTCGTGCAGCCACACGTCCGCCTCCACGCTATGGATGCCGTGGTCCAGGGCGTCGAGCAGGGGTCGGTCCTGCTCGTAGTCGTTGTGGGCGTGCGCGTAGCGCAGGTAGCCCGCGGTGGTGGACGGCAGCAGGGGATCGGCCTCGGGGATGGCGTCCCCCTCGGGGCAGACCGCGGGCCGGCAGGCCCCCACGGTCAACAGCAGCATCAGGGATGACCAGCGCACGGTCAGAACCCGCTGGAGCTGCCGACCTCGACCCATGGCAGCTGGAAGCGGCGTTGCACCACCTCGGCGAGCGCGCGCACGCCGAAGCGCTCGGTGGCGTGGTGGCCGAAGAACGCCAGGTGCACGCCCGCGTCGCGGGCCGACACGGCGGCCACGTGGTCGGGCTCACCAGTCACCAGCAGGTCCACGCCCGCTTCGGCGGCCTCGCCGATCAGGTCACCGGCGGCGCCGCTGACCACGGCCACGCGGTTCACCGGGCGGTCGCCAGCGGCCACCGAGCCCAGGCTGGGGCCCACGGCCTCGGTCAGCGTCACCAGCACGGTGTCGAGGTCGGCGGGGGCGGGCAGGTGGCCGGCCACGCCGAGCAGCCGGCCGCGGTAGCGGCCGAATGGGGCCGTGCCCTCCAGGCCCAGGATCCGGGCCAGGCAGGCGTTGTTGCCGACCTCGGTGTGGGCGTCCAGCGGCAGGTGGGCCGCGTACAGCGAGACGCCCCTGTCGAATGCGGTGCGCACTCGCCGGCCGAGCACGCCGGTCAGCGGGGCCGCGCCACCCCATAGCAGGCCGTGGTGCACGACCAGCAGCTGGGCCCCCTGGTCGGCCGCACCCTCGATGGCGTCGAGGCTCGCGTCCACGGCCACGGCCAGCTGGGCGACCGCGTCCACGGCCTGCAGCTGCAGACCATTGACCGAGGCGTCCTCGAACGAGGCCAGGTCCAGGTAGGCGTCGAGATAGGTGACCAGTTCGTTCAGTTCCATGGCTCCCCTCTACAGGGCGAAGCGGACGGCGACGCCGGGTCGGAACGAGAAGAAGGTCGGCTCGGCCCCGAGGGCGGCGAGGTCGTCGCTGACGTCGGCCAGGTCGGTGTCGGTGACCTTGTTGGTGCCCAGGTCAGCGGTGATCCAGCAGCCCACCTCCACGCCCACACCCTTGCGGCCGTCGAGCGCGGCGCCCACGAACCCACCGAGAGAGACCACGGACCAGAAATCGTTGGGCTGCCAGGTCTCGGAGAAGCCGCTTCCGCGGGGGGTGAAGCGGTAGACCACGCCCAGCCGCACGATCGGCTTGACCAGCCGCTTCGGCAGGAACGTGGTGCCGGCGTAGAGCCACCCATCGATCCAGAAGATCTGGGTGTACTCGCTCTCCTGGGGCGCGGGCGGGTGCACGATGTCGTCGGTCTCGACCGAGCGCAGGTCATCCCAGCCCAGCAACGCGCCGACCCCGAACCCCACGGCGAACACGTCCTGGGGCCAGATCTCCAGGCCGAAGTGCAGCCGCGGGGTCCACGCGCCCACCAGGGTCTCGTCGAAGTGGTACGACTGGTGCACCTCGTCCTGCACGTACGTCGTGACCGGCTGGGTCGGGCCGTAGCCGAGCTGGCCGTCGATCAACAGGAAGTTCCGGCCCTTGAGCGCGTTGCGGCGGTCCAGGTACGCCTCCAGGGTCAACCCGGAGGCGCGGTAGCGCCTCAGTTCCCACCCGGTCAGCTCGGCCTGTGCGCGCGGGTCGTCGTAGAATTCCAGGCCCCCGCTGCGCGAGGCGATCGGCTGCGCGGCCTTGCCCTCGGCCAGCTGATCCAGCCGGCGCAGGCGCCTCCGGGCGTCGCCGGCCATGTGGCTCAATCCGGAGGTCTCCCCGTGGGCGTCGAGGAAGGTCTGCAGGTCGAAGCGGGCCTGCTCGTTCTGTGACAGGCACTCTGCGAGCAGTCCGCGCCAGTACAGCAGGTACGGCTCCTCGCTGTCCTTGTACGCAGTGTCCACAGCCTCCCACGCGTCCGCCACCTGGCGGAAGCCCTCGGCCGCGGTGGAGATGTTGCCCGCGTACATGTCGCCGCAGTGCTCGATGTGCACGTCGTTGGCGCGCAGGGCGAGATCGTTGTGGGACTCGTCGGCGCGGGCAGGGAGGAACACGCCCAGGCAGGTTGCGGTCAGGACGGCCGCTGCGGTGTGCCGGCCGGGCGTCGCCTCGATCTGCATGCGGGTCCCCAGAGGGCGGTTCGCCGACCGTTCGTTCGGCGGCGGGTCCAGTCTTATCGCCTACGCCGAGCCTGTCAACGAACGCGTGCGCGTACAATGGGGGGGCTGGGGAGGTGCCTTCATGGTTCCGAGGAGTACGGTTTCGCTGGGGATCCTGCTGGTGGTCCTGGGGTGTGATCAGGGCTCCCATCAGGTCTTCGACTTCGACGGCGACGGCGTGGAGGACGAGGTGGACTGCGAGCCCGAGATAGCGGCCATCCATCCTGGCAACGTGGATCATCACGGCGATGGCGTGGACGCGGACTGCGACGAGTGTGGTCCGGGCGCCCCTGCGGGTGCGGGCGACGGGGTCGACCGCGATTGCGACGGCTACCCGCGCAACCTCGAACTGACGGACGATCCGCTGTACGACTGCGACGACACCGATCCTTCGACCCACCCCGGCGCCGCGGACGAGGTCGGCGACTTCGTCGACCGTGACTGCGACGGTAGCGACGGCGTGGACGGTGACGGCGACGGCTACGCGTCCGAGGCGTCCGGCGGCATCGACTGCGACGACGGCGACGGGGCCATCCACCCGGGTGCGGGCGAGGTCTGCGGCGACGGCGTGGACGACGACTGCAACGGCGTGGTCGACGACGTGGACCTCGATTCGGACGGGTACATGGACATGGCCTGCGGGGGCAACGACTGCGACGATCTCGACGTGACGGTCAACCCGGGCAGGCCCGAGGTCTGTGGCGACGGGGTGGACAATGACTGCAGCGGCGCCGACGGCGACGCTGACGAGGACTTCGACGGGTTCCTCGACGCGGCCTGCGGCGGCGACGACTGCGACGACCTCGATCCCTACGTCAGCCCGGCCGCGCTGGAGAGCTGTGACGGCGTGGACAACAACTGCGACGGCGTGGTCGACGACCGGGACGT
Organism: uncultured Rickettsiales bacterium; assembly: GCA_964639985.1. Classification (GTDB taxonomy): domain Bacteria; phylum Myxococcota_A; class UBA796; order UBA9615; family CAYRNR01; genus CAZXHG01. The sequence continues at coordinate 47,735 of CAZXHG010000001.1, read as the reverse complement.
GGACCTCGACGGGTACGTCGACGTGGACTGCGGCGGAGACGACTGCGACGACACCGATCCATACGTGTATCCCGGCGCCACCGAGTGGGTGAACGGGGAGGACGACGACTGCGACGGCGTGGCCGACGACGGCACCGTGGCCTGTGACGACGACCTGGACGGCTACACCGAGCTCGACGGTGACTGCGACGACGGCGATCTCTCGGTCCATCCGGGCGCCACCGAGGTCTGCAACGGCGGCGTGGACGACGACTGCGACCCGGCCACGGGCGACCACCTGGACGCCGACGGCGACGGGTACGCCATCTGCGACGGCGACTGCGACGACGCGGTCGTGACCACCTTCCCCGGCGCGCAGGAACTGTGCGACGGCGCGGACAACGACTGTGACGGCCAGGTGGACCTGGGTTGCGCGGCCTGTGACATCGCCGTACCCGCGGATCAGCCCACCATCCAGGACGCCATCGACGTGGCCATCGCCGGGGAGCGGATCTGCGTGAGCCCCGGGACCTACTCCGAGCTGCTCGATTTCGGCGGACTCGACGTGGAGGTCGTGTCCACGGACGGCGCGCCCACCACGATCATCGATGGCAACGGTGGCGGGCCGGTCGTGACCTTCGATTCGGCGGAGACGCGTGCGGCCTTGCTGCAGGGATTCACCCTCACGGGCGGATCGGCGACGCGCGGCGGTGGTGCGTACGTCCTGTCGTCGTCACCCACGCTGCTGCAGCTCGTGATCGAGGGATGCGAGGCCAGCACCCTGGGCGGTGGCCTGTACGTGGAGGACTCCGAGGGACTGTTCGAGGGACTCACCGCGCATTCCAATGACGCCTACGATGACGGAGGCGGGCTCGCAGTGCTCGCATCCGATGATGCGGATTTCCACGATCTGACGCTGCTGGACAACTACGCCGAGAACGGCGGCGGCCTCTACCTGCTGGGGTCGTCGACCGAGCTCGAGGGGATGTGGATCGAGGCCAACACCGCCACCACGACCGGCTCCAACGTGTACATCGTCGCCGGCGCACCCACGCTCGTGGGCGCGACGATCCTCGACGGGGACACCTGGTTCGGCGGCGGCATGCGCACGGACGGCGCGGCAGCCACGTTGATCGACGTGGAATTCCGGGGCAACCACGGCTGGTACGGCGGGGCCGTGTACGAGAGTGCCGGGTCGACCACCACCTATTCATCCGTGCGATTCCTGGGCAATACGAGTGACCAGGGGGCGGCCCTGTACGTCGACGACTACAGCGTGGTCACGCTCGACCACTGCGCGATCGTGGGCAACGACGCGACCATCCAGGGCGGCGGCGTCGCCCTGGGTAGCGGCTCTGTGGTCGACCTCACGGACTCCGTGGTTGCGCTCAACCAGTCGTCCAACGGCGGGGGCGGCTTCTCGGCCTCCATGGGCACCGTGGACCTGGAGCACTGTGACGTCTGGGGCAACACCCCCGACGACTACGCGGGCATGGCCGATCCCACGGGCACCCAGGGCAACGTGTCCGTGGATCCGCTGTTCGTGGACACCTCCGCTGCCGACGCCTGGGACTGGGACCTGCACCTGCAGGTGTCGTCGCCGCTGGTGGACGCCGGCGGCGGCTCTTCCGACCCGGACGGATCGACGTCGGACGTCGGGATCTATGGCGGAGCGTACGGCGGCACGTGGGACCTGGACCTGGACGGGTATCCGGAGTGGTGGCAGCCGGGGGCCTACGATGCCGCCACCTATCCCGGCCAGGGATGGGACTGCGACGACGAGGCCCCGGGCACCTACCCCGGGAGCGGGTGCTGACACACCCCTGGCACACCCACACACCCGTGTGCGCACACCCGGGCCTCGTGCGCCTGAGTCTGCAACCCCTCGGGATCACGGAAAAAACGCTCCGACACAAAAAGATCTTGGCTTGGCCCGGGGCTTGCTTAGAATTCGCCCCGCACAGACAACGCGGGAGAGGTGTTCCATGCGCACGACAAGAGTCCTGATCCTGACGACCCTGGCCGCGGTCCTGATGGCCACGGGCTGCGCCAACGACGATCTCGTCCGGCCGACCTGGGAGGCCAACCAGGCGTTCGTGGTCGAGACCAGCCGGCGAATGGCCAGCTCCGCCGAGGTGGACGTGCCCGACGTCGACCTGGCGGGCGTGACCATCGCGTCCGACCCCATCGGCGAGACCTGGACCGACCCGGTCTACTGGACCTACACCGTGGTCAACACCGGTTACGAGCCGGAGGATGGTGACGAGCTGCGGCCCTACTACGAGCTCAACGGCCGCCCGTCCTCGCTCACGGTGCTGCGCGCCCACCTCGACCCCAACCACAACTGGGGCCACCCCATGATGGACAGCGACCCCCGCGTCTACCTGGTCATCCGCGAGGACCGCGACCGGCTGGCCGCGGTGGTCTCCTTCCACACCGTGGGCGAGACCCGGGTCCGCGAGGCCTACGACCTGACCGACACGGACAGCGCCACCAACCTGCTGAGCCAGTCGGACATGGCGCCCGCACCCACGTACATGCCTCCGTTCCCCGTGCGCAACGAGGACGCCACCACGGTCCTGGAGAACGGTCACGAGATGACCACCTACTCCGAGGACGACGCCACCGTGGACGTGATCTTCGAGGACGAGCTCGACGGCAACCTGGTGCACCAGCGCTGGGAGGCCGGCCGGCCCTTCCCCACCGAGACCGTGACCGCCAACCTCGAGGCGCGCCTGCTCGACGACGACGAGGTGGACCTGCTGGACCAGGGCGTGCCCCGCGCCGACCTGCCCGACCCGGGCAGCGAGGACTGGGACTTCCTCGACGCCCTGCGCGAAAGCGTGGACCTCAAGGCCGCGCTGGCCATCACCACCGACGACATCGGCTCCACCGAGGCCGTGGCCGTGGAGGGCTACTGGCCCTGGGCCGGCTCGTGGTGGCCCCAGTCCAAGGGGGACCTGGTGTTCGGCTACGACTACCGCGGCACCTTCAGCGACGAGCTCAAGGACACCATCGACCCGATCTGCACCAGCATCGACAACCTGTCCGACGAGCTGCGCACCATCCGCAAGGACTCGGGCACGGACAGCCAGGAGTACAAGGACAAGGTCACCGAGTACCAGGACAAGCAGAAGGAGCTCGTGAACGCGCTGGTCGAGTTCTACGGCGGGATCCAGTCCGGCCTCGACGGCGGCCAGATCACCGTGGCCGACGGCAGCATCGCCAAGGGCGACGAGTGGTCCTACGATCTCGACGAGCTCAGCCCGTTCGACAAGTTCGCCCTGTACGAGTACCTGCAGGGCAACACGCACCCCAACCCCTTCTACCTGCCCGCCTGGGAGATCCTGAACCACTACAGCCCGGCCGGCGGCTCGTGGTGGGGCCACTGCAACGGCTGGGCGGCCGCGGCCATCCTGACCAACGAACCCACCCAGTCCCTGGACGTCGAGGCGGGTGGCCACGCGCTGACCTTCACCTCGGCCGACCTCAAGGGCCTCGTCACCGAGGCCTACTACAGCCAGCACAGCCACTTCTACGGCGAGCGCTACAACGACGACGAGCAGGACATCGCCGACCTGTACCCCGACGCCTTCCACCGCATCATCGACTTCTACATCCACGACCGCGGTGTGCCGCTGGTCTTCGACACCTCGGCCGGTGACGCGGTGTGGAACTACCCGGCCTACCGCTACGACATGATGATCGAGGAGACCACCGACCCGTCCGCCCTGGAGCTGGTCAACCTCAACACCGCCGACCGCGACGCGCTCATGGACCTGCCCCAGGTCGGCGAGTCCAAGGCCGACAAGATCATCGCCCACCGCCTGGAGAACGGCCCGTTCCAGACCGTGGAGGAGATCACCGACATCAACGGCATCGGCGACGGTACGCTCAACGCCATCCGCGACCTGGTCACGGTGGACCCGCTGGAGCGCACCTTCACCGTGCTGGTCGACCTGATCTTCACCACCGACTCGGTGGACGAGACCTGGGTGGACGGCTCCGTGCCCGAGGGCTTCACCAACCACTACAGCTACACCCTGACCGCGGACGAAGAGGGCCTGGTCACCAGGGGCACCTGGGACGACGAGGACACCCACCCGGACTTCGCCTGGGTGCCGTACTCCAACCCCACCTACCCCAGCCAGAACGGCTCGGAGAACCCGTACCTCAACTTCGGCCACCTCGCCACGATGGTCGGGGACGACCTGATCCGCCAGTGACCGGAGGCCCCATGACCCGACGCCTCTCCCCCCTGTTCGTCGTCCTGGTGCTCGTCGGGGCCATGCTGCCCCTGGGCTGCCCGCCCGACGACGGCACGCCCGACGAGCCCCCCCTCGGCCTGCTGGTGACCCCGGAGTCGCCGGTGGTCACCGTGGGCGGCACCCTGCAGATGGTGGCCACCGCGTTCTACGAGGACGGCACCACTGCCGACGTCACGGCCGCGGCCGAGTGGACGGCCGATGGCGGCGCCATCTCCGTGTCCAACTCCCTGGACAGCGAGGGCGTGGTCAGCGGCCTGTCCGAGGGCACGGCCGCGGTGTCCTGCGCCTACATGGAGATGACGTCCGACAGCATCGTGGTGCGGGTCACCGACGCCGAGGTGGTGGGCCTGTCCATCTCGCCCACCCACATGGAGCTCGAGGTTGGCGAGAGCGGGTTCTTCACCGCCATGGCCGACTTCAGCGACGGCAGCCGCGGCGACATCACCGGCAGCGCGCGCTGGATCACGGCCGACGCGTCCGTGGTCACCATCGCCTCGGACGGCAGGGCCTCGGGCGAGGGTGTGGGCTCCACGTCCGTGCGCGCCGAGTACGAGCAGGTGGCGTCCGAGTCCGCGACCGTGGAGGTCACGGCCGGGTCCGGTGACGACGACGACGACGACTTCGCGGACGACGACGACGACGACATCGCCGATGACGACGACGACGACTCCATGCCCGACCTGGCGGTCACCTACTTCTCGTACTACATCGACTCCAAGGCCTGGGAGACGTACTACTTCGTGGACGTGTCCAACTACGGCGCGGCCACCGCCGACTGGTTCTTCGTGGAGCTCTTCGTGGACGCCTACTCCGAGCCCCAGCTGGGCGAGGACGGCGACCAGACGCAGATCGTGAAGGGCATCGACGCCTGGGACACGGCGTTCGCCGACTTCGTGGTCGACGACGTGCCGTCCTACTACGAGTGGTGGTCCTACGTGGTCGTGGACTCCTGGGACGACGTGGCCGAGTCCGACGAGACCAACAACATCGAGGGCCCCCTCGACGTCTGGTAGGCGCCGCACCTCCCAACCCCTGGCACACCCCTGACACACCGTGGCACAGGGACCAGGTGCGCGCGTGATCCCCACGCGCACATCCATCACGCGCTGTTCAACTGAGCGGGATCACTGGAGAAACGCCTTTCCATGGCGACTCTCCTCGGGCGTTCCCCGAGTTGGCACGGCCCCTGCAGTACATGAGACACGAGGAGGAAGCAGACCATGAAGCGTCACACCACCCTGACCTCCATCCTGCTGACCCTGGCCCTGCTGATGGGCTGCCCCCCGCCGGATCCCCCCCAGGGCACCGGCATGCTGCTGGGCCTGATCGTCACCCCGGGCGAGCCCGTGGTGCCGGTGGGCGGCGACATCCAGATGCTGGCCTACGCCTACTACCAGAGCGGCGACTACGCCGAGGTCACCGAGAGCGTGAACTGGGGCATCGCCGAGGGCATCTCCCTGTCGATCAGCAACGGCCTGGACGACAAGGGCATGGCCAACGGCCTGTACGCCGGCACTGCCCAGGTGATCTGCGAGATGGACGGCGTGCTGAGCGACCGCGTCACGGTCCGCGTCACCGACGCTGACGTGCTGGCCCTCGAGGTCGCCCCCGAGGACATGGAGCTGTTCGACGGCGAGAGCGCCTGGCTGACCGCCACGGCCGACTTCAGCGACGGCACCCGCGGCGACTTCTCCGGCTCGGTCCGCTGGATCACCGGCGACCCCGACGTCGTCACCCTGGCCGCGGACGGCCGCGCCACCGGCATGGGCGAGGGCGTCACCCAGGTCCGCGCCGAGTACGATGGCGTGTCCGCGGCCCCGGCCACCATCGCCGTGCGCATGGACGAGAGTGACGGCTCCGGGTCCGAGTCCGAAGACCCCTGGGACGACAACACCGACCCCTTCGGCGACGACGACGATGACGACGACACCGACCCGGTGGGCGACGACGATGACGACGACGACACCGGCTCCGACCCGGTCGGCGACGACGACGATGACACGGGCGAGGCCGGCACGCCCAACCTCGAGGTCACCTACTTCGACGCCTACGTGGGCGACGGCGAGACCTACTTCTACATCGACGTGACCAACACCGGCACGGGTGACTGCGACGGCTTCTGGGTGGACCTGTTCACCGACCCCTGGTGGGCCCCGGACATCGGCGACGGCGGCGACTACTTCGACTGGGTCGAGGGCCTCGAGGCCGGCGAGACCGTGTACGTGGACTTCGGCGTGGGCGACACCCCGTGGTTCGGCTGGGGCTCCTACGTGGTGCTCGACACCCTCGAGAGCGTGGACGAGAGCGACGAAGAGGACAACATCGAAGGCCCCCTGGATGTGTGACGGTAGACCCCGCTGCTCCGATGGGAGTTCCGAGATCCACATCCCTCCCTGGGGCGCCTGACCCCGTCCAGTCCCCCGCTCCCTGACTCGCGCTATCATGCGCTGATGCCCGCCGCCCCATCGCCTGGACAGCGTCCCTCGGCCCGACTGGGCGTGTTGTTCGCGCTGTTCTTCCTGTCCGGTGCCAGCGGGCTGATGTTCGAGATCGTGTGGATCCGCGCGCTGGGCGTGCGCTTCGGCACCACCGCGCCGGCCATCGCCACGGTGCTGGCCGCGTTCATGGCAGGCCTGGCCCTGGGCAACCTGCTGGTCGGCCGCGTGGCCGACCGCTCGACCCGGCCCCTGCACCTGTACCGCCTGATCGAGCTGGGCATCGGCCTGACCGGCCTGGGCGTGTCCGCGCTGCTGCTGCACGGCGACCCGGTGCTGGCCGCGGCCTCCCGCGGCCTGGCCGCCACCGGCCCGCTGATGGCGCCCCTGCGCTTCCTCCTGTTCTTCAGCCTGCTGCTGCTGCCCGCCACCCTGATGGGCGCGACCCTGCCCGTGATCTCCCGCGCGCTCGTGCGCTCGGGCACGTCGGGCCGCGTGGTGGGTGTGCTGTACGCGCTCAACACCACCGGCGCGGTGGTGGGCGTGCTGCTGCCCGACCTGTGGATCGTGCCCGCCTTGGGCCTGACCGCCACCGCGGCCGTGGCCTGCCTGGGCAACCTGTGCGTGGCCGTGACCGTGGGCCGGCTGCAGGTGGACGTGACCCCGGTGAACCCGGACGAGGCCCGGGCGAGGGCGCCGTTCCCGGTCGCGCCGGCCGTGCTGTACGGGGTCAGCGGCCTGTGCGCCATGGGCATCGAGGTCATCTGGAGCCGGGTGATCCAGTTCTGGACCCACGGCCTGATCACCTCGTTCTCCATCCTGCTGGCCGTGTTCCTGGCCTGCCTGTCCATCGGCTCGTACGCGGCTGCCCCGCTCGCGGACCGCGTGCGTCGCCCCCTGGCCTGGGCGGCCGGCAGCCTGGCCCTGATGGGCCCGGCCGTGCTGCTGCCCATCGCCGGGGCCCCGTGGGCGCAGCCCTGGATCCGGGCGGTAGTGCCCCACGGCGAGCCCGGCTGGCGCGGCGAGCCCATCTACGACCACCTGCTTGCCCTGGCCAACGCCGTGTACCTCGAGGCGTTCGCCTGCCTGCTGATGGGCGCGGCCCTGCCGTTCCTGGCCGCCGCGGCCGTGAAGCAGGGCAGCACGGGCCGGTCCACGGGCTGGCTGTACGCCACCAACACCCTGGCCGGCGTGGTCGGCTCGGTCGCGACCGGCTTCTTCCTGCTGCCCGCGCTGGGCGCGCAGGCCGCGCTGGGGCTGCTCGCCACCCTGGCCACCGTGGTCGGCGTGGGCGCCGTGGTCCGGTTCGCGCCGCAGCTGCCGGTCCGGCTGGGCGCGGCCGTCGTGGGCGTGTCCCTGGTGGTCGTGGTGGTGCGGCTGCCGGACGACCACCTGCGCCTGGCCTGCTTCGAGGTGGAGCCCGACCGGATCCTGGACCTGCGCGAGGGCGCCACCACCACCGCGGCCGTGGTGGATCACCCCCGCTTCGGCGAGTTCTCGTGGCTGGAGCTGGCCACCCCGGGCGTGTCCATGAGCTCCACCGGCTTCGGCGCCCAGCGCTACATGGGCCTGATGTCGCTGGTGCCGCTGCTGCATTCGCACGAGGCGACCGACGCGCTGTTGATCTGCTACGGCGTGGGCAACTCCGCGCGCACCCTGCTGGCCCACGAGGGCCTGCAGCAGCTCGACGTGGTCGACATCTCGCCCGAGGTGGTCGAGCTCAGCGAGCACTTCGCCGTGGTGCACGGGTACGACCCGCTGCACGATCCCCGCACCGTGGTGCACGTGGACGACGGCCGGCAGTTCCTGGTCACCACGGACCGCCGCTACGACGTGATCACGGCCGAGCCGCCGCCCCCCAACGACGCGGGCGTGGTCAACCTGTACTCGCGGGAGTACTACGCCCTGGCTCGCGCGAAGCTCAAGCCGGGCGGCGTGCTGGCCCAGTGGTTCCCCGTGTTCCAGATGTCCCCGGCCGAGGTGCTGTCCGCGGTGGCCTCCATGACCGCGGAGTTCCCCCACACCGCGGTCTACTGCGGCTACCAGTACCAGTGGTTCGTGCTGGGCTCGCAGCGGCCGCTGGAGATCGACGCGGCCACCTGGTCGGAGCGGGTCGAAACCCCGTCCATGAAAGCCGAGCTGGCGCGACTGGGCGTGTACGGCGTGGCCGACCTGATCGCCACGTGGATGCAGCACGACGCGGCCCTGCGCGCGGCCGTGGCCGACGTGCCGCCGATCACCGACGACCACCCCACCCTGCAGTACCCGCGCGAGGCCCTGCGCGGCTGGGTGCGCTACCCGGAGGTGATGATCGGCGACCCGGTGCTGCTCTACGACCAGGTGCGGGCCGGCGAGATGGCGCTGCGGAACGAGGGCCTGCTCGACGAGGTGCGCGCGGCCGTGCTGCGCGCGAGCGCGGCCCGGCAGGCCGTGCCCCTGCTGGTGCTCGGTGACGGCGAGGCCCGGGAGCTGGCCGTCGGCAACCTCCTGCGCCCGTCCCTGGCCGAGCGGCCCCACGACGAGCACCTGCTGGCCCTGCTGGAGCTGGACGGCACGTGGACCGAGCCGGCGGAGAAGCACGTGGCCGGTGGTGGGGCCGACGCGCAGGCGTACTGGGTGCTCGCGCGGCGCGCGTTCTACCGGGACCACTGGACCGAGGTGCTGTCCCTGCTCGACCGGGTCGATCCGGCAGCGCCCGGCCCGGCGCACCACGCGTTGCTGCGCGGCGGCGCCCTGCGCTCGCTGGGGTACACGGACGCTGCTGCTGCCTCGTTCAGCGAGGCGGCAGCAGCCACCGCGTCCCCGCCCTTCCAGATGCGCGCCACCTGGCTGGCCGAACACGCGGCCGATCCCTGGTCGCCCGAGGCCGGACCCCTGGCCGTGGACGAGGCCGCGCTCGTCGCCTCCCCCTGAACACCGCCCCGGTCGCGGGCTCGAAAAAGCCCGCGAAAGCACCGGGCATGCACACCGTCTCGACAAAGCGCAGCCACCCGCTGCAGCGCGCCTTCGTCCGCGCGGGCCTGCCCCTGGATCTTCGCGACCGCCCGCTGTTCGGCGACGACCCGATCTTCGGCCTGGACATCGTGCCGCGCCGCGCGATCGCGCCGCAGATCTACCGCATGTTCCCGGGCGACGAGCAGGTGCGCGTGCACGTGCAGGGCTCGGACCGCCGCATGGAGCAGCTGGTGCTCAACGTCAAGGAGCCCCGCCGCTCGTTCCAGGTCCAGATCCCCGCCGGCACCGTGCGCTGGGCCATCGCCGCGCAGGGGGACGGCTGGCTGGACTGGCTGGTCGAGCGCGGCGACTTCCGCCGCAGTGACGTGGTCTCGGCCTCCCGCCGCCGCCACCGCGTGGTGGTGCGCCAGACCACGCCCGGCTCCTCCCGCCACATGCTGCTGGGCCGCGACGAGCGCCAGCTGTTCGTGGCCCAGCTGCCGCGCCCGGCCGCCACCGTGCGCGATGCCCACGACCTGCTGCGCGCCACCGACCTCGGCGACACCCGCTCCTGGCGCCAGGGCGAGTGGTTCTTCCGCGCGCCCACCGCGGCCGAGCGCGAGCGCCTGGAGCAGGCCATCGACGACCGCGCCGTGTACCGCCGCTGCGCCATCGACCAGGCCTTCGGCGACCGCGCCGCGGCCACCCCCATGAGCCGCCGCGCCGCCCGCCGCGCCCACCAGCACATGGCCGAGCGCATGGTCGTCGCCCGCGGCCAGGTGTTCGTACGCGGCAAGGTCCGCCACCCCGAGCACCGCACCCTGCGCTTCCCCGACTGGGTGATCGTGCTGCCCAACCGCGAGGCGGGATTCACGGCGTCGCGTGGGGCGCGGGATGTGGGGATCTACTGGATCGACTGAGTGGCGGGGCTCAACACCCGCTCCCAGGCCCCACCCACTCGTCCCGGTCATCACAGTCCCACCCCAGCGCCGGATAGGTGCCCGCGTCGTACGCCCCCGGCTGCCACCACTCGTACCAGCCGTCGTGGTCGAGGTCGAAGGTGCCCGCGTCCGGGCCGCCGTACAGGCCGATGTCCGCGGGCGAGCCGTCCGGGTCGGTGGTGGCGGCGGAGCCCGCGTCGATCAGCGGTGACGTCAGTTGCAGGTGCAGGTCCCAGTCGTCGGGGTCCAGGGAGGTGACGTCGGTGAACAGCGGGTCGACGCTGATGTTGCCGTCGGTGCCGGTGGGGTCGGGCAGGTCGAGGAAGTCCTGGGGGTCGTTGCCGTACACGTCGCAGGTGTCGGCGTCGAACGTGCAGCCGTCGTAGTCGTACAGGCCCCCGCCGTCCATGGTCGCGTCGTTGGCCGTGATCACCGAGTCGATCAGCGTGAGGTCGGCGTTGTCGTACAGCAGCACGCCGGCGCCCTCGTTGGCCTCGTTGCCGTGGATGACCACGTGGTCGAGGACCGCGTCCGAGGCCTCGAGGTACAGGCCGCCGCCGTAGCCGTAGCTCGCGGAGTTGCCGATCAGGGCGACGTTGGTCAGGTCCAGGGTACTGGAGCTGTAGGCGAAGATGCCGCCGCCCCGCTCGGCGTTGCCGTTGCCGGAGATGCGGCTGTTGCGGATGGTCAGGTCGGTGGAACGGATCGAGATGCCCGCGCCCCGGTCGTACAGGGAGGTGTGGTTGCCGTCCACGACCACGTCGTCCAGCACCACCACGGACGCGTCGAAGTTGAGACCGGCGCCGCCGCGGCTCTCGTAGGTCGAGTCCACGATGTTGTCCCGGATCCAGCAGTGGCTCATGGTCACCTGGGAGTTCTGCACGTACAGGCCGCCGCCCAGCGAGGAGGAGTTGTCCGCGATGTTGTCCTCGATGACCACGTCGGTGAACGTGGGCTGGGAGTTGTCCAGGATGTAGCCGCCGGCACCCCAGGCGTAGAGGTAGTACCCAGGTCCAGCCTGGTTGTCGCGGATGCTCACCTGCTCAAGGGAGGGGGAGGCCTGCTCCATGTACAGCCCGGCCCCGTACCTCGCCGAGTTGCCCTCGATGATCAGGTCGATCAGCCGCGGCGAGGTCCCATCGAGGAAGATGCCCCCTGCGGTCTCGGCGTCGCCGCCCGTGATCGTGACCCGCTGCAGGGAGGTCAGCGCGTTCTCGTAGCTGTCGAAGGTCACGACCGGGCCGACGCCGTTGCCGTCGATCACGGTCGACTCCGCGCCGAACAGGCCGACCACGGTGACCTCGGCGCCGTCGAAGTCGACCTGGCCCACCCAGGTGCCCGCCTCCAGGCAGATGGTGTCGCCGTCGTCCGAGCCGTCGATCGCGTCCTGGATGGTCGTGAAGTCCGGGGGGAGCATCCAGGTGCAGTCGACGCAGTCGTCGTCCGCGACCCCGTCGCAGTCGTTGTCCACGCCGTCACACAGTTCGATGGCGCCGGGATGGATCTGGTTGTCGCCGTCGTCGCAGTCGCCCTCGCAGTAGCTGAGCCCGCCGCCGTCGAGATCGTCGTTCTCGGTCGTGGCCGGATCGCAGTCGTCGTCCACGCCGCCGTTGCACAGCTCGTCCGCACCCGGGTACACGGACGCGTCGGCGTCTTCGCAGTCCCCGTCGCACGGCCGGTACCCGTCACCGTCGAGGTCATCCTCGTCCGCGGGTACGGTGCCGTCGCAGTCGTCGTCGAGGCCGTTGCACGCCTCGGTGGCCGACGGGTTGACGGCCGCGTCCGTGTCGTCGCAGTCGTTGGCGCAGACCATGAAGCCGTCGCCGTCGTCGTCCACCTCGTCCGCCCCGGTCCCGCCGTCGCAGTCGTCGTCGAGGCCGTCGCACAGCTCGTCCGCGCCGGGGAAGACGTCCGGATTCGTGTCGTCGCAGTCGCCGTCACAGACCCTGACTCCGTCCCCGTCGTCGTCGGCTTCGTCCGTCCCCACCCCGCCGTCGCAGTCGTCGTCCACGCCGTTGCACAGCTCGGTCGCGCCCGGGTAGACCGCCGCATCGCCGTCGTCGCAGTCGCCATCGCACGTGGTGACGCCGTCGCCGTCCTCGTCCTCGAGGTCCAGGGCGGGGTCGTTGTCGTCGCAGTCGCCGTCGCAGACCATGGTGCCGTCGCCGTCACCATCCACCTCGTCGTCCGGGATCGCGCCGTCGCAGTCGTTGTCCTCGCCGTCGCACCGCTCCGCTGCGCCCGGGAAGACCGTGTCGTCGCCGTCGTTGCAGTCCCCATCGCACAGCCGTACGCCGTCGCCGTCGTTATCCGCCTCGCCGTCGGGGAGGACGTCATCGCAGTCGTTGTCGATGCCGTCGCAGATCTCGGGCGCGCCGGGGTAGACGTCCGGGTCGAGGTCGTCACAGTCGCCGTCCGCGTTGGTCCAGCTGTCGCCGTCCGCGTCGTGCACGCAGTGGTCGTCCTGGCCGTCGAGCAGGCCATCGCAGTCGTTGTCGAGGCCGTCGTCGCAGATCTCGGGCGTACCGGGGTTGACCGCGGAGTTGTAGTCGTCACAGTCCACCGGTGGAAGGTAGCCGTCGCCGTCCGAGTCCCCGCACTCGGCATCGTCGGTGTCCACGGCGCCGTCGCAGTCGTTGTCGATCCCGTCGGAGCAGTGCTCGTCCTGCTCGAGGTGGATACTGGGGTCCTCGGGTTCACAGTCCATGGCGTCCGGTGTGCCGTCGCCGTCGAAGTCGAACAGGGGATCCACCGTGTCCGGGCACCCGGCCAGGAACAGCAGCGAGGCAGATGTGCACAGGACGAACAGGCGGCGTGGCTTCGACATGACGACTCCCCCGAGTGAACCGGCCCTCCCCGATCCTACCGGATCAACTTGTCCGGCGTCGTGTGGACCGGGGAGGTACAATCCGCGATCGACGGAGGGTCGTTCGTGCGCCTGTTCTTGCTGTTATGCCTGCTGCTGCCGTGTGTGACCGCTTCGGCCGACTGGGGGTCGGCGGACGCGGACAAGGACGGCTACTCCGTGGACGACGGAGACTGCAACGACGGGGATCCGGAGGTCCACCCGGGCGCGCGGGAGATCTGCGAGGACGGCATCGACAACGACTGCGACATGGCCATGGACTTCGAGGATCCGCAATGCTCGGCCTGCGGATCGTGCCACGCGGCGCAGGGGGGAGCGGCCGGGTGGGGGGCGGTGGTGGTGCTCGGAGTGGTGGCGGCGTGTCGGGTCCGTCGCCGTGCTCGCGGTGCTCGCCCGGCTCCTTGACCCGACCTACGGCGACATCGATTACACGCGCGGCTCGAGGCCGGCCTCGGCCTCGAGGTGGGCCTGGCGGACGGCGAGGTCGGCCAGTGTGACCGCAGAGAACGTGGTGCGCAGTGCGTCCGACGCCTGTTGCCAGATCTCGGAGGTGGCACAGCGGCCGGCGCGGTCGCAGCCGTCGAACTCCTGATCGCAGTGCACCAGCAGGATCTCGCCCTCGAGCGCGGCCACGATCTCGTCCACCCGGATCTCGGCGGGGGGGCGCGCCAGGCGGTAGCCGCCGGCTGCGCCGCGGATGGAGCGCACCAGCCCCTCCTGGCGCAGGGTGGCGAAGATGTTGTCCAGGTAGCGCTTGGACAGATCCTCGTTGGCCGCGATCGAGCGCATCATCACCGGTGCACCCTTCTCGCGCATGGCCAGGTCCGTCATCGCGCGCAGACCGTACCTTGCTCGGGTAGACAGCTTCATTGGACTTCCCTTCCCCTGGGAGCGTGCGTCCCCATCATAGATTGTCTACCTCGTCGATGATCAAGGAAGCTGCGGCCGCTGCGTCAGGTTGCGCTCGTCGATCTCCGGGATCCGGGCCTGGATTCCCTGCCACCAGGCCGGGTCCTTCTGGGCGTCGAGCTCGGCCACGGTCTTCCCCTGCTGCTCGACCCACGTGTAGTACTTGAGGTTGTGCCAGCGGGCGCGGTCGAGCTGGGTGCCCTCCTGGCACCAGTCCAGGCCGGCCGCGGCAAAGATGCCGCGGTGCCGGGCACGCGCCTCGGCCGCGTCCAGCGTGCCGTACCGCTGGTCCAGGTCGGCCATCACCGAGTGGTAGCGGTCGATGGAGTCCGTGGCCACGGTCACCACCAGGTCGTCCGGTCCGAAGTCGTAGTACTTCGCGGTCTTGATCGCGCCGAGCAGGTTGCACACGCCGGAGATGCCGGTGGTGCGGGCCATGTGCGCGGCGACCTCGCGGTCCACCCCCAGCTCGGACACGAGGAACTCGGTGCCGGCCGGGTCGGTGAACAGCTGCAGGCCCTTCTTGCAGTCCATGTCGTCCAGGCAACACAGCAGGTCCATGTTGTTGACGTTGTGGATCCAGGTGACGTGCTTGTCGCCGATGCCCTGGATGTCGTGGCCGCCGTAGCCGTTGCAGTACAGGGTCGGGCACTGGATGGGCTCCAGGCCCACGATCTTGTGGTCCGGGTTGAGCTGCTTGAGCCGGTCCCCGGCCGCGATGGTGCCGGCCGAACCCATGGAGGACACGAACGCGGCCACGCGGCCGTCACCCACGCCGCGGCCGGCCAGGTCCTCGCCCACGGCCGCGGCGCTGTTGCCTGTCACGTAGTAGTGGAAGCGGTAGTTGCCCAGTACCTCGAACTGGTTGAGCACGCGGACCTCGGGATCGGCGGCCAGCTCGTGGCACTTGTCGTAGATCTCCTTGACGTTGCTCTCGCAGCCCGGGGTCTTGATGTACTTCGCCCCGTAGCTGGCGATGCGGTCGAATCGCTCCTGGCTCATCTGTTCGGGCAGCAGCACCAGGCAGTCGTAGCCCATGCGGCAGCCCACCCAGGCGCCGCCGATGCCGTAGTTGCCCGTGGAGGGCCACACCAGGGTGTGGCGCTCGGGGTCGACCTGGCCGGCCAGCTGCATGTCCATCAGCACCGAGTACGCAGCGCCGACCTTGTGGCTGCCCGTGGGGAAGTCCACCGAGTACATCACCGCGATCGGGGCGTCGATGCCGGTGATCTCGGGCGGCACCAGGTAGTAGCGCAGCCCGCCGGATTCGTCCCGCCAGCGGATGTTGAACAGGTTGATCGGGTCCAGGGGATCCGCGTCCTTGGCAGCGAGCGCTCGCTCACGGATGGCGGGATCCACGGTCTCGGGGTGGAGCATCTCGGCGAAGGTGGGGCCGAACAGCGGTCGAACAGTCATGCGTCCTCCAGACCGGCGGTGCCGGGCGATCGGCGAGGATCGCGCTTTGTCGGCGCGGAGGCAAGGGAAAGAGCGGATGCGGTGTGTGGACTACAGGTCGTTCCACGACGGCCGGCTGCTGCCCTCGGGGCCGTCAGCCTCCACGATCGCCTCGATCAGCTCCAGCAGGGGGGCGGCCTTGATCGCGCCCAGCCCGTCGGGCTCGTCGCGTTGCCAGCGCAGGAACCGCACCACGGCCTCGGCCTCGTCTGCCGCGATGAACAGGGCCGCGCAGCTGCGGCAGGTGTCCAGCTGCAGATCGGGCACGTCGGGCAGGCCGATCTCCCACAGGGGGGGCGAGCCGTCACAGCGGGGACAGGCGTGGGTCGAGCTGAGCTCCGGGACCGAGAACAGCTGCGAGGGGGTGGTCTGCTCCTCGTCGGCGAACCCGGCCACGAGCTTCGTCAGGTCGTCGCGGGCGAGCCAGATGCTGCCGCACGCAGTGCAGACGCTGGCGACCGTGTCCTGGTGCGCCACCTGGCGCATCTCCGCGGCGCAGTGCGGGCAGTCCATGGGTCTGTGATCCCTCGAGAAGTCCTGGAATCGATGCTCGACCATTTCCCCGACTTCGTCAACAGAACGCGCGAGCCACGGGGCGGGCGGGTCAGCGTGGAGGCGCGTGGAATGCGGGGTGGTTGTAGCTCTCGCCCGCGTCGTCCGCGGGCAGGGCCACGGCGGGTGAGCAGCGCCCCTGTGTGTCGATCGCGGTCAGGTACAGGGTGGTGCGCTGCGGGTCGTCCCGGCGGGACGCCCACACCAGCCAGCGGCCGTCCAGCGACCAGGCGGGCCAGGAGTCCATGGTGTCGGGGGTGTTCACGGCCAGGGCGATGGCCTCGCCGCCGGCGGCCGGCACCAGGTACAGGTCGGACGACGGGCGGGCGAAATAGCCGCCGCGGCTGCGCACGAACGCGAGCCAGCGGCCGTCGGGCGAGTAGCGAGGGAAGTAGCTGGCCGCACCCGGGGCGGCGGCGCCGGCCAGCGGCGCCGCGGGAGCCGATCCGTCCAGGGGCACGGTGTACACCGCCAGCTCGCCGCGGTCCGTGGCGAGCTGCGTACCGCGCACGAACGCCAGGGTGGCGCCGTCGGGCGAGGCTGCGGGGAAGTCCTCGACCACGGTGGGGTCGGCCGCGCCCGCGACCAGCTGCCACGCCCCGGTCTGCGGGTCCACCCGGGCCAGATCGGCGGCGTGGTGCACCAGGTCCAGGGGCTGGCCGGGTCCGGCCTCGCTCCACCGCAGGTTCATGGTCACCACCAGGTCCCCGTCCGGGATCCAGGCCAGGCCCGAGCAGCGCCCGAATGGCTCCTCGGGCAGCTCCTGGGTCTGCAGCGGGCCGTCGGGCAGCGCGGCCATCCCCACCCGCGGGTCGTACGGATCCCTCAGCTGCAATGCGACGCGGTCGGCGCTGGGGGCCACGGCGTGGCACCCCTGGCAGGGTGTGGACGCCAGGCCGCGCACCAGCGGCTCGACCGTGCCCGTGGTCGGATCGAGGCGGAACAGGCGGGTGCGGAACAGGGGGTCGGAGCCGAACGGCGCGCGTACGCGGCGGTAGCTCAGCACGCCCTCGATCGGGTGGCGTGAGGCGTGGAAGGTCGCGCCGACCGTGGCGCCGTCGGCCGCGCGAACCTCGACCCGCAGCGGCTCGGGCTGCGCCATCCAGGTCCGCCAGCGGTCTTCGGGCGCGGTGAACGACGGCTCGTGCACCTCGGCCACCACCTCGGTGGCGGCGTTGCCCAGGGCCACGACCACGGTCCAGGGGGCCTCACCGCCAGACCACGACCAGGTCACCGGCGCGAGGTTGGGTGGATAGACCGTGCCGTCGAGGGGGTAGTGCAGCTGCACCGACGACGCGCCGGGCACAGCCGCGGCCAGCAGCACAGCGGCCAGGGTCAGCAGCGGGGCGAGCCCCAGCGCCTGTTGCCTTGCGTCGGACACGGCTCCACCCTAACAAAGAGCGCGGCGAGGATCCGTACAATGGCCACCGAGGAGGACACGTGACCGGGTTCGAACAGGGGCCGATCCGGCCGCCCAGCGAGGCGGCCAGCCTGCTGGTGCGGGTGACCCGCAACTGCCCGTGGAACCGCTGCGCGTTCTGCCCGGTGTACAAGGGCCGGCCGTACAGCGCGCGCAAGGTCGAGGAGATCCTCGCGGACCTCGACCAGATGAAGCAGGCCGCGGACGCGGTGGTGGCGCTGTCGGAGCGCATGGGCCACGGCGGCGCCGTGGACCGGTCGGTGATCCACCAGATCTACGGTGAGCCCGGCCTGCGCCCGCTGCTGCCCGTGGCGTGGTGGCTGTTCCATGGCGGCCGCACCGTGTTCCTGCAGGACGCCAACGCCCTGGCCTCGCCGCAGCGCAAGGTGCTGGCCGTGCTCGAGGCCATCCGCGAGCTGTTCCCCCAGGTGGACCGCATCACCACCTATGCCCAGAGCCGCACCCTGGCGCGTCGGCCCGTGGAGGTGCTCGCCGCGTACCACGAGGCCGGCCTCGGCCGTGTGCACATCGGCCTGGAGAGCGGCAGCGACGCGGTGCTGGCCATGGTGGACAAGGGTTGCACCGCCTCGGACCACGTGGAGGCGGGGCGCCGGGTGCTCGCGGCCGGGCTGCACCTGTGCTGTTACGTGATGCCCGGCCTGGGCGGGGCGTCGCTCAGCGCGGAGCACGCGGCCGACACCGCGGCCGTGCTGACCGCCATCCAGCCCAGCGCGGTGCGGCTGCGCTCGCTGGTCGTGCCGCCCCGCGGACCCCTGGCCGACCTGGTCGACGCCGGACGGTTCGCGCCCGTGGGCGAGGCCGCGATGGTGGCCGAGATCCGGGCGATGCTGGCCGGCATGGCCGGGCTGCACGCCCGGCTGGTCAGCGACCACGACCTCAACCTGCTGCCCGAGCTCGAGGGGGAGCTGCCGGACGGCCTGCCGCGGCTGCTGGGGATCTGCGACCGCTTCCTGGACTGGCCCGAGGAGGACCGCAACCGCTTCGTGCTGGGGCGGCGCGTGGGCCTTGTGGGCCAGGTCGCCGATCTGGACGAGCGCCGGGAGGCGATCGACGAGGCTGCGCTGCGCATGGGCGTGGACCTGGCCCGGCCCATCGACGAGTGGATCCAGCAGGTGCGGCGGCAGATGGTATGAGCACCGTGCCACGGGAGGAACGCATGCGCATCGCCACCTTCGTCAGCCCCCACGGCTTCGGGCACGCGGCCCGGGCCTCGGCCGTGATGGACGCCCTGCACCGGGCGCGGCCGGACGTGTGCTTCGACCTGTACACCACCGTCCCGGCCTGGTTCTTCGCCGACTCGGTGACCGCGCCCATCGAGCGGTTCGAGCTGGCCTGCGACGTGGGCCTGGTACAGCGGGGCCCCCTGGACGAGGACCTCGACGCCACGATCGCGGCCCTGGACCGGCTGCTGCCCTTCGATCCGGCCCTCGTCGACCGGCTCGCCGCGCAGATGAGGCAGCGGGACGTGCAGGCCGTGATCTGCGACATCGCTCCGCTGGGCCTCGTGGCGGCGAAGGCGGCCGGGATCCCGTCGGTGCTGGTGGAGAACTTCACCTGGGACTGGATCTACGAGGGGTACGTGCGGCGCGATCCCTGCTTTGCCGTGCACGTGAACTACCTGGCCGACCAGTTCCGGCTGGCCGACCACCACGTGCAGTGCGAGCCGCGCTGCGTGCGCGGCGACGTGGACCTGGTGGCCCCGCCGGTGGCGCGGGAGCCCCACCGGCCGCCACGAGCGGTGCGCGCGGCCCTGGGCCTCGACGACGACGAGGCCATGGTGCTGCTCAGCTCCGGCGGCGTGCAGGGGGCCTACCGCTACCTCGACCTGCTGCGGGAGTCACCGCACGCGGTGTTCGTGGCGCCGGGCACCGGGGACGCGCTGGTGCGCGAGGGCAACCTGGTGCAGCTGCCGGTGCGCTCGGGCCTGTACCACCCGGACCTGGTGCGGGCCGCGAACGCGGTGGTGGGCAAGCTGGGTTACTCCACGGTCAGCGAGGTGTACCGGGCGGGCGCGCCCTTCGCCTACGTGGGCCGGCCCCGGTTCCGCGAGGCCCCGGCCATGGCCGGGTTCGTGGACCGCCACATGCCCTCGCTGACCCTGTCCACGACCGCGTTCGAGGCGGGCCTGTGGGTGGAGCGGATCCCCGAGCTGCTGGCCCTGCCGCGGGGCGACGTGCGCGAACCCAACGGTGCGGACGAGGTGGCGCGATACGTGCTCGAGGCGGTGCTGGGTACGGCCGAGGGATCGAACCTGGCCCTGGACCCGGCCTACGAGGACATCCGGGTCGGGGACACGGCCCGCTACACCCGCACGGTCACGGCCGATCGGGTGGACGCGTTCGCCCACGTCAGCGGCGACGTCAACCCGGTGCACGTGGACGCCGACTTCGCGGCCACCACCCGGTTCGGCGAGCGCATCGCCCACGGCATGCTGGCCGCCTCCCTGATCTCGACCGTGGTGGGCACGCGCCTGCCCGGGGTGAATGCGGTCTACCTCGGCCAGGACCTGCGGTTCGTGGGCCCCACCCGGATCGGGGACACCCTGACCGCCGAAGCCGAGGTGGTGGGCAAGCGCGAGGACAAGCCCATCCTCACGTTGCGCACCACCGTGACCCGGCAGGACGGTACGGTGGTGGTGGAGGGGACGGCCGTGGTGATGAAGGACTCGAGGAGGGACGGATGAGACGGACGCTCGTGGCGCTCTTCGCGGCGCTGGTCGCGATGGTCCTGATCGGCGCCGGCGGCGGCAAGGTGGACAAGGAGCCGGGCAAGCCGGCGGTGGCCGAGAACGTGCCGCCGAGCCTTGAGCAGCTGGTGCGGACCGCCTGGACCGGGCTGCCCGCCACGCCCAACGCGTGTCCGGCGGCATTCGACTACTTCCCGGGTGGCGGCATGCAGATCTTCGCCTGTCACCTGTTCTCGATCGTGCCGTACGGCCGGCTGCACGAACTCGCGGGCATGCCCGTGTTCCTGTCCGGGCCCCACACGCGCGACGCGCTGGTGCTGGATTCCTCCACTGCGTTCGGCCACTACAACCCGACGTTCGTGCGCTGGGCCGTGGACAACCTCGTGCCCGGAGCCGAGGACGTGGCGTTCCGCGACCAGACCCGGCACGTGTACCAGTCGACCATGGCCGAGCGCGCCTTCCTGTTCGACGCCACCTGGCACAAGGCCCAGACCAACCCCGAGTGCTGGCGTGGCGAGGTGGAGCGGTACCGGCGGCTGGTGGATGCGGGGCAGCTGCAGCCGTACGACTACGAGCGGTGGTTCTACTTCATGAACCCATCGTTCTGCGCCAACCCCGACGGTGGCTTCGAGGCGTTCGTGGACCACGGGTTCGACGCGGGCTACGACGGCAACGTGGTCAAGAGCTGCGTGGGGTTCTGGGTGCGGCGCTCCATCGACGGCACGGCCGAGCAGTGGCACGGAGGGCTGCGCAAGCTGCGGGTCGCGTACGAGGGGCCCGATCCCTACCTCGAGTACGACTGAGCCGGTTCACGCAGCAGCGTCAGCGCGGGCAGCGCGCCGATGACCACCAGCACGACGACCACGGCGCTGCCGCAGGCCAGTTCCACCTGTGGAGTACGTCCCCACAGGTGCGTGCCAGCCAGGGCCACGAAGATCATGGCGGGCAGGAGCGCCGCGAGCGCGCCGGCGGCCAGCCACGCCCGCACCCGGTCGCCCACGGCGGCGGCCGCCAGCATGGCCGCGAGCAGGGGCACCGCACCCAGGGCCGGCAGCAGCATGTGGGCCACCGTGTCGCCGTCCGCGTCCAGCAGGCCGACCTGGCCGTGGTGGACGAACGAGCGGATCAGCAGCAGGCCGATCATCAGCGCCCACAGCGCTGCCCCGCTGACCAGGCCGTGGCCGTACGCGGCGCGGACCAGCGCGATCCGCGGCACGGGCAGCTGGCCCCAGGCAGCAGTGAACGCGCCCAGGTCGTAGCCGGACGAGCGGGTGAAGCCGGCCATGGGCAGGGGGCTGCCCAGGGGCCGCAGCACCACGCCGCCCAGTAGCAGGCCGAAACCGAGGGACGCGGTCAGGTGCCACACCGTGGGGGGCAGCAGGCCAGCCAGGTCGAGCGCCATGGCCACGGCCAGCCCGATTCCCGCGGAGACCAGCCAGGCCCGGCTCCGCTCCAGGGGCAGCCGCCACAGGTCTCGGCGCAGGGCCTGGGGACCTGGCCGGGCGGGGCGAGCGTGCTTCGTGTCGCGGACGAACGCTCGGCACGACACCGCAAGGCGGTCCTCCCGACCCGCGGTGGCCAGCACCAGCGCGATCAGCGCGGCCGCGAATGCCAACGTGACCGGCACCGAGTCCAGCAGGCCCCGGACGCCGGCCACGTACACGGCGATGGCCGCCACCAGGGGTCGCAGGAACAACAGCCCGCCCGTGGGTGCGGGCGAGGCCCAGGCCGCGGTCACCGGCAGCAGACAGAGCGCCCCGACCAGCCAGTGGGTGGTGAACGAGCCCTCGGTCAGGCCGGGGATGAAGTCGGCCAGGGGCTGCAACACGAAGCCGGGCGAGCGGAGCAGCAGCAGCAGCAGGCCGACCAGGGTCACTTCGGCCAGGATCCGGCCGCGCAGGCCGACCGGCAGGGAGGGCATCGCCGGCTCGTACTGGGACCACAGTGGCGCCGTGCTGCGGCCAGTCACCGCGCGGGTGAGCAGCGCGGGCACGAGCCAGAGCCACTGGATGGTGATCAGGGGCCGGGCGATGGTGTCGACCACCGTGTGGCCGGGGCCGTCGTCCAGCGGAAGGGAAGGCGAGAACAGCAGGGTCATCAGGCCGCTGAACAGGATCACGGCCAGGGCGCCGGGAGAGCGCAGGACCGCGCCGAGGCGCACCCGCAGGTGGCGCAGCGCGCCGCTCATCCAGTCGCCCCCCAGGCCTCGAGCGCCTCCTCCAGGGTGCGGTCGTCCCCCACCAGGGCGTCGGTGGGGCCCTCCTGCACGACCTGGCCATGGTCCAGTACCAGCAGCCGGTCGGCGATGCGCTCCACGTCGGCCAGCAGGTGGGAGCTGATGACCACGGAGCGGTCCGGGTCGCGCACCACCTCCAGCACCGAGGCCAGCAGGGAGCGTCGGCCGCCCAGGTCCAGGCCGGCCGCGGGCTCGTCCAGCAGCAGCACCCTGGGGCGGAATGCCATGGCCACGACCAGGCGGATGCGCGTGCCCTGGCCGCGGGAGAGCTTGGACACGTGGTCCTTCGGGTCGAGACCGAAGCGGTCCAGCAGCTGGTCGGCCAGTTCGGCGTCCCAGGAGGGGTAGTAGCCGGACAGCAGGCGCAGCAGCGGGCCGATGCGCATGAACTGCAACGGCATGTCGTCGGCCATGAAGCCCAGGGAGGAACGCACGGTCACCGGGTCGGCCCAGGGATCGCGGCCGAACACGCGCACCTCGCCGGTATCGGTCGGGCGCAGGCCGGCCAGGGACTGCAGCAGGGTGGTCTTGCCCGCCCCGTTGGGGCCGACCAGGCCGACCACCTGGCCGGGGGGCAGGGTCCAGGTGGGGACGTGGAGTTCGAAGCCGCCGCGCCGGATGCGGAGGTCCTGCACGTGGATCAGGTCGGTCATGATCCCTCCTTCGGGTCCATCAGCTCCTGCACGAGCTGGCGCAGGCGGTCGCCGTCGATGCCGAGGCGGCGTGCGCGCTCGAAGGCCTCGGTCAGCGTGGCGGCGGCCTGGTCACGGGCCTGGTCACGGGAGACCTGCTGTGGCGCGTCCGCGACAAAGGTGCCGTGCCCCTGGCGGCGCACGATCAGGCCGGCGGCCTCCAGGTCGGCGTAGGCGCGCCGGGTGGTGATCAGGGACACCAGCAGCTGGCCAGCGAGGTCACGCACCGAGGGCAGCTGGACACCCGGGCCGAGCTGACCCGTGCGGATCAGATCCGTGAGCTGGTCCACGATCTGGCGGTAGCGGGGAACCCCGGAGGCGTCACTGAGCTGGAGCGGTAGCGGCGGCATGACTGTGTATGAACATATACACATAAGCACACCGTGCAAGGGATTTCTCGGCGGGCGCAGAGCGCCCGGGGGAGGGATAGGGAGGATAGGGGTCAGATCTGCCCCCTTCCTCTACCTTCCTCCTCCGAAGGCGTCGCGGCAGAGGCGGTCGACGCGCTTGAGTATCGTGGGGATGCGGTGCGGTCCGTGCATTCGTTGGATGGCCTCGGCTGCGGCGCGGGGGTCGGCGCCGGCCGCGGTGACGTACAGGGGAGAGCGGCTGGTGCCCCGCAGAACCTCGATCGGGGTGGCGCCGTGGAAGCGGGTCTTGGTAACGCCCACGACCGGGACGGTCGGGTCGATGGCGTCGTGGAGGTGGGCGCCGAGGCCGGGACGGTCACCGCCGTCGAGCCAGGCGTACCCGTCGATCACGAGAGCGTGGGGCAGAACGGGGAGGGACTGCAGGGCTGCCAGCAGGCAAGGCAGCTCGCGGAGGAAGAACCGGCCAGGCTGGTACGGCTCGACCTGGTCGATCCACTGTACGGCCTCGTGTGACGGCCGCGCGTCGCCCCAGTCGTCGATGATCACACACGCGGCCGCGGCCCGGTCGTCGGCGTAGTGCACGTCGAGGCAGGCGATGGGGCCGGGGAGGGCAGGGGGTAGGACGGAGGAGGGCGTTGCTCTACTCCCCGGTTGTCGACTCCCCGACGAGGTGTTCCACGTCGTCGAGGTCCTTGTGGCGTCCTGCTGCGCGCTTGTTGCGAACGAGCTCATCGAGGCCGATGAAGTACATCGGCGTCTCCCGATCCCCCTCCCCCAAGGACGTGGCGACCCGACCCTGCCAGGCCTCCTCGAAGCGCACCGCCGCGATGCTGCTGAGCAGGTCGATGCGGTTGGGGGGCACGCCGTACTGCACGACGAGTCCGGGTACGGCCAGCTCGTCGGGGCTCGCGATGGCCGGAATGTTCCCGTTCCAGAACTCGTCGAGCGCGGCGTAAAGCCGGGCGCAGTTGTCGGGCGCCGTGTCGTAGAAGACGTCGATGTCGCCGGTCAGCCGCGGGTAGCCATGGTGGATGACCGCCTCGCCGCCCACCACGACATAGCGTACGGCGTGGGCGGCCAGCAGGCGCAGGAACACGCGGATGTCTGCCGAGAGGTGATCGCCGGTCACTTCGCCCTCTCGGCCTCGCGCACGTCCGGCCGATTGCGACCGTAGACCCGGTCCCGCAGCGCCTTGGCCACGGCACGGCGCTCGTCCGGCGTCATGCGCCGGTACTGTTCGAGGTCCCATTTGCGGGCCTCGTCGAATCCCCTGGCCTTGTTCGCGACGCGCTTCACCGGTTCATTGAAGCACGGCGTGATGAACGTGCAAACCGTCACCACCGCACGACGAGGTCGCGATCGTGGAACGGACGCAGCAGCGAGGTGCTGTAGACCACGCCCCTGTCTGACTCGACCGGACCGGCCATTTCGTAGCTGCTGTCCTTCAAGACGAACCCGGCCGGCCCGCTGACCCGCAGCTCGGCCGTGTCCAGGGGGTGGCCCCAGACCCGCGCGCCGGTGGCCACGAACGTGGCGCTGCGGCCGGTCACCTGCTGGCGGTAGCGCAGCGTGACCGTGGCCTCGGCGTGCCCCTCCACGGTCACCCCGAACAGCACGCCGTCGGCCAGCGGCACGTGCTCGTCGGCCGACACCTCCACCTCGTGTGGGAACGGATGCGCCTCACCCACGGCGAACGGCACGTACACCGACCGCGTCATCGGGTCCGGCCCGGTGTTCTGGAGCTGGTACGTGGCCGTGACCGCCACCTCGCCCCCACCCGGCTGTACCTCGATGCCCGCGGCCAGCGAGGCGAGTCGCAGCCGGTCGTGCACGGACGCCACGGCCTCGGGGTGCAGGTCGCGCAGCGACGCCAGCCGCTGCCAGTCCTGCTCGGCCACCGCCGGCCCGGCCGGGGTCTCGCCCGCCGCGGTCGGTCCCATTGCGAACATCACCTCGAACGACTGCCCGGCGGGCAGCTTCAGGTCGGTCCAGCCGAGGGCCAGCGCGCACCTTCCCTTCAGCGGCTGACCATCGGCGGTCTCGTCGTCCCGGGCCACGAACCGGTCGGCCACGTACGCCCGCGTGGGCGGTGGCGTACCCGGCGCCGTGCACAGCGCGCCCGCCTCCGTACCCACGCATCCCAGTTCGTATGCGGACAGCGTGGTGGCCTCGGCCAGCCACTGCCCGTCGGCCCAGCACCGGGTCGGGCCGGGCGGGTCGTCCCCGGTCGCCAGATCGAAGTGCACGGTCTCGGTGCCCGCGTTGGTCACGCGCACCCGGTGCAGCATGGTCCCGTCGGGCAGCACCAGCAGCCAGCGCGCCACCGAGTAGGGGGACGCGCCGTTGACCGCGGCCAGGGCCAGGCCGTGCGGGCCCTGCTCCAGGACCCGGCCCCCGAGCCAGCGCAGGGGCACGCCATCCGGGCTGCGGCCGAAGTGATCGGACCAGCCGTAGCCGTACTCCACGCCCAGGGTGTGGTCCCAGATCGCCTCGTCCCACGTCCCCCACACGGCGATGGCCTCGTCGCTGCCTGCGGGTCGCCGCGTCACGGCCGGCCCCTCGGCGGCGCCCGGGAGCAGCCCGCCGGGGAAGCCGGGGAAGCCCTGCTGCAGCTGGATCTGCACGATCTCCCCACCGGGCCTGGTCAGGTGAACGGTCCCGCGGCCCGTGCCGGGCAGCCAGTCGTGGTCGAACGGCGAGTCCACGGGCGTGGGCGCGTCCTCGACCACCGGGGTCTCGCTCGGCGCGCGCAGGCAGCCGGCGATCAGCACCGTGAGCAGGACAGATGCGACTCGTGCTCGGGGGACCATGCCCGGGATCATCCCACAAGCGCTCAGAACTCGGCGAGCAGGTCCTCCTTGCGCGCCTGGTACTCGTCCTCGTCGATCAGCCCCTCCTCCAGCATCTGCTGCAGCAGGTCGAGCTTGCGCTTCAGGTCCCGGTCATGGCGGTGTTGCCGCTGCTTCTCGGCGCGCTTGTCCGTGTACACCTCGCGGAACATGGCGCGCAGCTCGGCCGGCTCCACGCCGCGGCCGCAGCGGAAGTAGTGATCGCTGACCTCGCCGATCGCCCAGGTGAGGGCGAACGCCATCGAGACGGCGACCAGCCAGCCCAGCACCGGGATGCACTTGGCCGCGGCCATCATCGCGTTCTGGGCCACCAGGGAGGCGCCCAGGGTGGTCAGGATCTCGAGCACGGCCTTGCGGTCCAGGGCGTGGCCGTGCACCCGGCCGATGGCCTGCACCATCACGATCTGGATGGGTGTGATCAGGGCCGCGTCCAGCAACGGGATCGGCTGGATGGCCACTGCCGCGGCCGCCACCGAGCACGCGCCGATCACCTCGCGCACCGCCTCGGTACGCTCGTCGTCGGTCGCGTCGGCGAAGTCGCCGTCCAGGATCCGGTCCAGCGTGTCGGTATGACTTGCCATGAGATCTCCTCCTACTCCCAGTCGTTGACGGCGCGCACGAACCGCTCTCGCACCAGCAGCAGCGGCTGCCGCCACAGGGTCAGCGAGACCATGAACGCCAGGATGGTCAGGCCCAGCACCGTCAGGTACAGGGCCCAGAAGTGGCTGTTGGCGAGCCCGAAGCGCAGCAGCTCGCAGGCCAGGGCCGCGGCCGCGAAGCCGCTGCCCAGGTACAGGAATGCGCGCACCCGCAGCACCGCGCCTGCCGCCATGCCCAGCAAGGACAGCAGCAGCAGCACCAGCGACCACACCGGGTCGCCGAATGCCTCGGCCATGGTGGTGGCGTAGACCGCGGCCGCGGCCGTGTAGCGGGTGGCGGTCAGCACGCGGCGGTCCACGGTGGCGCGCAGCAGCTGGGCCGCGACCAGCACCGACAGGGCGATGGGCCCGGCGTAGGCCAGGGGCTGGTCCAGGCCCATGCGCAGGGCCTGCGCCAGCGCGGACGTGTCCAGCAGGACCAGCGCCACCACCAGGTCGGCGGTGCGGGCCCGGAGGGCGTAGCGGATGGCGAACGGCGCGCCCGCCGCGGCCAGGGCAGCGGGCCCGAGGTCCTGGTCGAGCAGGGCCATGCACAGGGCGAGGAAGGGCAGGACCGCGGACGCGATCCGCAAGGGCCGGGTGACGTGGGTCGCGCGGTCGTCCAGCCGCAGGCCACCCACCTCCAGGGCCACGGCCAGCCCCACCAGGACCGGCGCCAGCCAGGGTGGCACCGCTCCGAGCCACAGCACCAGGTCCGCGCACCACGCGACCAGCAGCAGCACGGGCAGGGTCCCGCCGAGCCAGGACAGTACTCGGCGGTCGCGCAGCCACAGCGCGGCATACACCGGGATCGCCACCAGGGCGGGCCGCAGGTCGTCGGGCCGGGTGTGGGCCAGCACCACCAGCAGGGCCGACAGCCCCAGCGTCCACCAGCCAGTGACGCCGGCGAGCCGGTCACGCAGGCGCCAGGGTGTGCGCTCCAGCCCGCGACGGGCGGCCAGGCAGGCCAGCACGTACGGCAGCAGCGTCAGGCTGTACCAGGCCAGGGGCAGGGGCTCGCGTCCGTAGCCCAGGGCGTGGCCGGCCAGCAGCAGCAGCGGGTCGACCACGACCCGGGCCAGGTCCGGGATGGACAGGGTGAACAGCAGCGCACCCAGCAGCCCGCCGGCCCACAGCACGGGCCGGCGCCAGGTCAGGGCGGCGAGGCCGAAGAAGCCCACCAGCATCAGCCCGGCCAGGCCGCTGGACCACGTGCGCGGCAGCGGCTCGCACGAGGGCAGCACCAGGCATAGGGCCAGGCCGGCCAGGGCCAGGGCGATGGCGCCGCGCACGCCGTGCAGCCGCAGCCGGTGCACGCCGCGCCAGCGGGCCAGGGCGGCGTCCACGTACAGCACCGCCAGGGCGCCGATCGCGGCCAGGGGCGCGTACTGCGTCAGCGGCCCCGCGGGCGCCAGGGCCGCGTGGAGACCGGTGACCAGGGCCAGCAGGGCCACGGCCGGTGCGGGCAGCCCGCGACAGCGGGTCATGCACAGCCACAGGCCGACCAGCAGCCCCACACCTGGCAGCAGCAGCCAGGCCGGCCCGCCCGCCACCGGCAGCAGGCCCACACCCAGGCACAGCGTCAGGTACAGCGCGCCGAACGGCCCTGCGGCGGCCGGCACCAGCACGGGCAGGGACGTGCGCAGCAGCCGCGCGTGCAGAAGGCCCGCCGCGGCGAGCGCGGCGAGGGCCGCGGGCGCACCCCATGGCGTGGACCACAGGCCGCCCACGGCCATGGCGTGGATCGGGGCCAGGGCCGCGGCCACGCCCAGCATCCAGCGCCCGCCGACCGCCCCGCCGGAGCGGTGGTACAGCAGCCGGCCCACGGCGGTGAATGCGGTCGCGTACAGGGCCAGGAACGCCAGCACCAGCACGGCCCGCCAGGAAGCATCGAGCGCGGACCATACCGTGCCCGCCAGGTAGAACGAGCCCACCACGGTCAGCACGACCCCGGCGAGCCAGCCGATCCGTTCAGGTCGCATCGGTGTGCTCCTCGGTGGGGGTGAATTCGCCGGCCCGCACCCGGCCCGGGAGCCCGTCGGGATCCACGGCCGGGAAGGCACGGCGTGAGGTCTCCAGCCGGCACTCGGCCGGCTCCAGGCCGGCCAGGTCGGCTGTGGTGAACCCGGCCAGCAGCTCGCCGAAGCGGTCCGGGTGGTCGGCGCGGCCCCACGGCACGACCACGCGGCCGTGCAAGGAGCCGTGGCAGTGGTCGAATGCGGCGCGCAGATCGGCCACCAGCTGGCCGGCGAGATCGCGGCCGCGGCGCCGGAGTGCCCTCGCCAGCCGCGGCACGGGCAGGGAGGCGGTGCCGGACCGGGCCAGCACCCTCACCGCGCCGGTCAGGCCGCCCACCTCCACCGGGTGGCGGGGCACGTAGCGCAGATGCACCACGGCCACGGTCTCCTCGTCGGCGAGGCGGGCCCGCAGGCGGAACGAGCATGGGGTCTCCGACCACGCCGTGGGCAGCAGGGCCGGCCAGTGCGGGGCGGGCGCCCCGGGTTCCTTGGCCACCTGCAGGCTCAGCAGCTCGTCGCCGTCGTCGTGCACGGCCAGGGTGGCCGCGCCCAGCCCTCTCAGCAGCTCGTGACAACGGGCCAGCACCGCGGCCGCGGACAGGCTGCATTCGGCGTGCACGATGCGCGCGCGGCCGGTGAACAGCAATCGGTCCAGGCCCTCGAAGCCGCTCACGGGCTGGGGTGTGCCGGGGCGGGCCGGCAGGTCGATGGCGAACAGTCCGTCGTAGATCATGACCGCCTCCTGTCCCCCACCCTGGACCGAACAACGAACAGCCCGGGTGCGTCGCTGTGCGGATGAGTGCGTGGATGTGCGGTGTTGTTCGATCCGGGAGGACCCATGACCTGGACCTTCGTCGATCGCACCGACCCCGACCCCTCGCGCGGCGTACCGTTCCCCACGGACTGGCTGGCTGGCTGGATGCGCGAGACCCACGCCCAGGGCCGGCGGCGGCTGGGGGCCGTGGCCGCGTTCCACGAGCAGCTGTCGTCGTTCGGCGCCACGGGCAGCGCCCTGGTCGGCGGAAGCTGGATGCAGGACGACGACCAGCGAGCGGGCGTATGGCGGCGAGGGCCGTTCACGCTGGAGCGCGACGCGCCGGCCGCGGACCGGCTGTGGGTCGAGGGCGCGGGCGAGCTGCCCATGGACTGGCTGCGGGGTGTGCTGGCGCAGTACCTCGCCGACCCGGACCGCCGCGCGCCGTCCATGGCACCCCGGGTCTGGCGGATCGAGGGCGGGGAGCTCCCTGGCCTGCTGATCGACCTGTGCACGGCCGGGCGCCGCAGCGGCCTGACCGTGGTGTGCCTGTCCGAGGCGGCCGTGCCCCTGCTCGAGGCGCTGCTCGAGGCGCCGGTGCTGCGCTGGGCCGTGCCCGTGGTGGCCGGGCTGCTGCGCAGCGAGCAGTTCCGCGTGCACTGGGACGCGCTGTCGCGGGTGATGGTGGATCACCACGGTGTGCCCTGGGACGCGCTGGCCGGGGACGAGCGGCCGGTCAATCCCCAGGAGGTGATGCACAGCGCGGCCGAGGTGGCCGCCTCCTACGCCGAGGACGCGGCCCGGGCCTTCGAGGTGGCCACGGCCGGGGTGTTCCTGGCCGACCCGGAGGACGAGTACGTGGTCTGCATCGGCGCGGCCGGGGCCGACCGCTACGCGTATGACGCTGGCCTGGTGCCGCGCAAGCCCGCGGTGGATGGCGTGGAGTTCGGGCTGACCCCCTCGTACGTGGTCGGACCGGCCTGGGATCCCGAGGGCGGGCCGGTGGTGGTCCGCGATCTGGCCGACCGGGAGGCCATGAAGATCCGCTACCGGGACCTGGGCTTCGAGGCCGGCTCGCTCGCGCCCGGGCCGGACCGGGCAGCGCCCCTGTCGGGCGAGCGGTTCATCCACGAGCCGCGGCGCGAGGCCGCCCTGGCCGGACCGTGGGTGTTCACGGCCCAGCGGCTGCCGCGGCAGCTGTCGCCCAGCGGCCGCAACCTGGTGGTGCGGTTCCAGGGCCGGACCACGTCGACGCTGTGGGCCGGCCCCGAGGAGCGGCACCGCACCAGCCGCGACCGGCGGATGCGCATGGCCGCGCTGGCTCAGCGGTTGCACGCGGACCTGATCGCGCTGCTGGACCGCGGCCTGGGGATCTGGCGCGACGGTCTGCGCACCGAGCTGCTTGCCGAGCTGGGGGGCCAGCAGAGCTGGACCTCGCTGTGCCAGACCCTGGCGGCGTGGCTGTCCTGCCGCACGGTGTCGCTGTTCCGGCTCGACGGCGGCGCGCTGCGCCTGACAGCCTGGTCCCTGCCGCGTCGGATCCCGGACCTGCGGTTCGAGCCGGACGACGCGCTGCTGGACTCGGTGGAGATGCGGCTGCTGGCCGCGCCGCTGTACCCGCGGCGAGACCGGATCTCGGCCGAGGGGTTCCTGGACTGGCCCGCGCTGGCCGAGGCCGTGGGCGCGCCGTCCGAGAACGTGGGCACCGTGCCGGTGGTGGCCTCGGGAAGGGTGGTCGGGCTGCTGCGCGTGGACGGGGTGATGTCCCTGTACGGCGGCCTGCTGCCCCGGTCATCGAGCCAGGGGGGCCTGCACCACCACCGCCCGATGAGGACCCCGGCGCACGCGCGGCCGGTGCTGGAGGAGGTGGCGCGGCTGCTCGCCCCGGTGCTGGGAGGACGGGCCACCCCGTCGTCACCGTGGTCGGACTGGAGCGGGTGGGTGGAGCGCGCCCGGCACGGCATGGTGCCCTCGCAGGACGTGCTGCAGCGGCTGGACGAGCTGCGCGCCGAGGCGCGCACCCGGGCGGGCGCGGCGCGGGTGCTGGGGGTGCACCGCAACACCTTCCGCCGGCAGCTGCAGGTCCTGGCCGAGGTGCTCGAGGTCGATCGGATCTGGTGGTGAGCCCCGCCCCGAGCGCATGATATCGGGCATGGGGGCAGCCCGGACCACGCTCGCGATCGTCATGCTGATGCTGGCCTGTGGCCAGGCGAGGGCGGACGAGGCCGTGCAGTGGCTGGTGGCCCCGGGCGATGACGTGGCCGCCTGGCAGGCGGCCTCGGCCCTGACCTGGCCGGACGGCGGCGTGGTCGTGGTGGCCTGGGAGGGGGCCTGGCCGCCCGTTCCCGAGGATGCTCCCGTCGGTGCCATCGCGTGGTTCGAGGGCGAGCTGCCCGAGGGCGTGGTGGTGGCCCGGTCCATGGGTGGCGAGGAGCGGCGCGTACCCCTGGCCTTGCGGGGTATGGCCCCGGACGAGGGCCGCCGAGCGGCCCTGCTGGTGCTCAGCAGCATCCACCTGCCCGTGGGCGTGACCGACTCGGGCTGGCGGCCGGACGAACCCACGGCTCCGCCGGTGCCGGACGAGCTCCAGGAATCCGCCCCCCTGGCCGTGCTCGAGGAGCCTCCCCTGTCGTCCGGGCTGCGCGCCACCCTCGCGGTGGGGCTGTCCTACCGCCGCGGCCTCGACCAGGTCAGCACCGCGCCGTCCGTGCGCGGCGGGTTCGTGCTGGGCTCGGCCGTGCGGGTGGTGGGTGACCTGTCGTTCGACGTGGCCGGCCGTACGCGGGTTGGTGGCCGCTCGGTGTGGGTGCACGGGGCGTCCCTGGTTGCCGCGCTCGAGGTGCGC
Source organism: uncultured Rickettsiales bacterium (assembly GCA_964639985.1). Lineage (GTDB taxonomy): Bacteria > Myxococcota_A > UBA796 > UBA9615 > CAYRNR01 > CAZXHG01. The sequence goes on along the minus strand of CAZXHG010000001.1, from coordinate 14,866 downwards.
CCTGCCCACCGGCGTGCCGTGTTCCCGCTGTGGCTGGGGCTGGGCGGGGGCATGCTGTGGGCCGCCCGGGTCGACGGCGGCGGCCGGCTGGCCACGGCGGGTGCGCCCGTGCTGCGGGCGGGCGCGGGCGCGGAGTGGGTGGCGGCCAACGGCATGCACCTGGGGCTGCGGTTCACCGTGGGCGCGGAACTGGTGCACGACGCCTCGCCCATCCTGGTGCGCGCCGAGTTCGACGGCGTGGTCTGGTCACGCACGATGGCGCCGGTGACCGTGGGTCTGCAGCTCGTATGGGATCTGGGGGATCCGCGCCCCGAGCCGGGCACCGGGCTCCGCGCCCGGAGGAAACCGTGAAGAAAAGATCCCGCACGCGACACCCACTGGATCGGAGCATGGGTGCATTCGCTGACGAGAAGGCCTGGGCGCGCGCCCTGGCCGCAGGTGACGAGGCTGCCCGGGCGCGGCTGTACGACACGTACATCGCGGACGTGCTGGGCTGGTGTCGGCGCCTCGGCGGGTTCGGCGTCGATCCCGAGGACGCGGCCCACGACGTGTTCGTGGTCGCCCTGGACCGGGTCGGCTCCTTCCGCGGCGACTCGACGATGCGGACCTGGATGTTCGGGGTCACCCGGAGGGTGCTGGCCAACGCCCGGCGGCGGGCGAAGACCCGCCGGCTGCGGGAGCAGCTGACCGGTCGGCGGCTGGCCTGGGCGCCGGACCGCGGTCCGGGCCCGGCCCGGGCCACTCTGCAGCACGAGCGTGAGCAGCAGGTCCACCGCTGCCTCGACGCGCTGTCACCCAAGCACCGCGAGGTGCTGGTGCTGTGCTCCCTGGAGGAACGCTCCGCCCGCGAGGCGTCCGAGCTGCTCGGTGTGCCCGAGGCCACCGTGTACAGCCGGCTGCACTACGCGCGGGCCGCGTTCCGCAAGGCCGCTCGCCGGTACGACCTGTTCGCTACGGAGCAGGCCGCGCCCGACGCGGGCAGCAACGGGAGAGGAGGTCACCGATGAGCGGTGGCGACGAACGAGGGAATCTGCTGAACCTCCCGGCCAGCGCCGAGGAGCAGCAGGCGATCGATCGGGCCCGTGAGGTCCTGGTGGTCGCGCCCGAGCAGATCGACGAGCTGCGCGAGCGGCTGGACGGGATCGGCCACGACGCCGTGCGCCGCGCCCGCAGCGCACGGCAGGTTGGGGTGGCCGTGCGCGGCGCCCTGGCCGTGGCCGCGGCCGTGACCCTGGCCCTGCTGGTGGGCCGCTGGGCGACCACGCCCGAGGACCACCCGGCCGAGCCCGTGGTGCAGATGGTGGTGGAGACCGGGCCGCACCAGGTGCAGTCCGTATCCCCTGCCGCTGGCATCGACGTGGCCGTGGCCGCGTCCTCGACCGTGGCCGTGGTGGCGGATCACGAGCGCGAGGTGGTGCTGACGCTGGACCACGGTGAGGTGGCCGTGGACTACGGCCACGACGCTGCGGTGCGCGAGCTGCGGGTGGAGGCCGGGGACGTGACCGTGGTGGTCACCGGGACCCGCTTCACCGTGGCCCGCCGCGACGGCCGCACCCGGGTCGACGTGGACCGGGGCAGCGTGCTGGTGCGCTGGCCCGACGGCGAAGTGGCCCTGGCCCAGGGCGGCAGCTGGCGATCACCCGCGGGCGAGGAGCCGCTGGTGACCGCGGCCGCGCAGCCCGTCATGGCGTCGCAGGACCCGGGCCTGGCCGATGTGGCGATGGCCACACCCGCGGTGGCCGCAGCCGAGCCGTCGGCACCCATCACCGAGCACACGATCGCCGAGACCATGCACGTCGAGCTGCCGCAGCTTGCCGACGCTCCGTCCGAGGCCGAGCTGCTGCTGCGCATCATGACCACCCGCACCAGCCTCGCACCCGAAGCCCAGCTGACCGACCTGGAGCAGTTCGTCCAGCGCTTCCCCGACAGTGTCAACGGCGACCTGGTCGCCTCGTATCGCGTGGACGCGCTCGCCCGCACGGGCGACGACGCGGCCGCCCTGGCCGCGGCCGCCCAGTTCCTCGACTGCCACCCGACCAGCTCCAGCCGCGCGGACGTGCGCTGGATCGAGGCCACGGTGGCCCGCGATCGGATGCACGACTGCACCCGTGCCCTGCCCGCCTACCGCGAGCTGGCCGCCGCAGGCGGTGCCCGCGCTGGCGAGGCCGGGTTCTACCGGGGGGTGTGTGCCGCCCAGCAGGGCAACGATGCCGAGGCCCGCGGCGCACTCGAGGCCGCGATCAGCGCTGGCCTGGAGCCACAGCTCCAGGCCGAGGCCCGGGAGCTGTTGCAGGGGCTCTAACACCCCCCCAAGACCGGGTAGCTCACCGTCACCACCTCGCCGTCATCCGGCACATAGGGGAAGTCGAACACCACCGCGTTGAGGTCCGGATCGTAGGCCCACCCCTCGTGGACCGGCACGCCGTCGAGCTCCACCTCGAGGCCCTCCTCGACGGGCAGCCGGGCCAGGGCGAAGGTGTCGAGCCAGTGGGCCGACGCCGCGGCGACCGAGGGCAGCTGCGTGGTCCAGTCGGCGCTGGACGTGTCCACGGTCAGCCCGCCGGTGGAATCTGCGGCCTGCTCGTATCGCGGCGTGGCCACGGCCACCAGCGCGTGCAGCGTGACCAGGGACGGGCTGTCCTTCACCCCGTTGAGGGTCTCCACGTAGGCGGTCACCGCGTCCGGGGACTCGTCGTCCGAGTCGGACAGGAAGAACACGCGCAGAGCGGCCTCGTCGCGCAACAACCCGTCGTTGGGGCCGCCGGGCATGGCCAGGGGGGGGGTGAGGGCCTCGGAGGCGTACTGCAGACCCGCCTCGGTGTTGGACCCGGCCGTGCCCACGGCCACGGCCTCGGCGAACAGGGCCGCCGGGTCGGACGAACTGGGGGTGATGATCGCCTCGGGGCCCTGGAGCGCGCCGCTGTCCGTGGTCACCACGCCGAGGTGGTAGTCCACCTCCAGCGCGGCGAGCTCGGCGATGTAGTCCGCGGCCGCGGCCGCGAGCTGGTCCTGCAGCGTCCCACCCGAATACGAGCTGTCCACCACCCACAGCAGATCGGCCAGGCCGGTGCCCTCCACCTCGAAGGTCTCGACCGCCTCGTCCGCGTAGTGGGCCTCGCCCGTGAAGATGGCCTCGTCGCCGTCCGGGTCGTTGCTGGTCATGGCGAGCAGGGCCGCGTCCGGGCTGGTGTCGCGGGGTACATAGGTCACGATCAGCTCGAGCGTACCGCCGGCCGTGATGGTGATGGGCGGCTCCGGTAGCTCACAGGCGAGATCGCCGTTGCCCGGAGAGAAGGTGATCCCGTCGAGCACCACGTCCTCGCTGCCCACGGAGGTCAGCCACACCGAGATCGACTGCTCGCACCCCACCTCGTGGTCCTCGAACTGCCACGACGAGGGCGTGACCACCAGGGAGGGCCCTTCGACCGTGTCGTCGTCGTCCGGCGCGGTGGTGTCATCGTCGGCCGTGTCGTCGTCCGCCGTGTCGTCGTCCGCCGCGTCGTCGTCCCCGCGGTCGCCCCCAAGGTCCAGCACGAGCATGGGACAGCCGGCGAGCAGGGCCGCGGTCAGGGCGAGCAGCAGCAGCAGGTGGAGGCGTGTCATGCCTGGGGACATGATACCGCGAGGATGAAGGGGGCTCAGTAGTCCTCGGGATCACACACCCACGACGGGTCCTCGTAGTCGGTGCCGTCGGTGGTGCCGAGCAGGCCGGCCCAGCCGAGGCCGCTGTCGTCGTACACGACCTGGCCCGAGCCCTCGTCGAGGTGCAGCAGCAGCACGGTGTCGGTGTCGGCGCGCAGTGGGATCTCCGGGGTGAATGCGCCGCTGTACACGGGCTGGTCGCTGACGCGGATCGAGGCGATGGCGCCCTCGAGCTGGAAATCGTAGGAGCCCTGGATCCAGTCGGGGTGGTAGTCGCCGGCGGTGAAGCCGAGGCCGTTGTCGTGGATCCCGGCGCTGAACAGCTCGAAGCCGTCGGGCTGGCCGTCCACGAACAGCAGGATGCGGGCGCCGTCGTACATGCCGACCACGTGGTGCCACTCGCCCGCGCCAGCCGTGATCGAGCCCACCACCGAGGTGACGGTGGTGCCGTCCTCGCTCACGTCGAAGCCGAACGCGCCGGAGGAGGTGTCGTGGTACAGGCGCAGGCCGGCGCTGCCGTCCAGGGTGGTGCCCCAGCGGGCCACGATCAGCGAGTGCCAGACCGCGGACGGTGCGTCCACCCGCACCCAGGCCTCGACCGTGACCGAGTCCGTGATCGTGGGGGAGCCGTCCTCGGGAGTCATCAGCAGGTCGTCATAGCCGTCGAATTCGAGCTGGCATGGCCCCTCGTCCACGACGCCGTCGCAGTCGTTGTCCGTGCCGTCGGCGTCCTCGTAAGCGCCCGGGTGGGCAGCCGGATCCTCGTCGTCGCAGTCGTCGGTGCAGCTGGTGTACCCGTCTCCGTCCTCGTCGTCCGCGTTGAGGTCGGGATCGGCGTCGTCGCAGTCGCCGTCGCAGGTGCTGGCCCCGTCGCCGTCGTCGTCGAGCGGGTTCATCAGCGGATCGGTGTCGTCGCAGTCCGCGTCGCACAGCATGAACCCGTCGCCGTCCCCGTCCACCTCGGCCACGCCGGCCGCGCCGTCGCAGTCGTTGTCGATCCCGTCGCACAGCTCCACGAACCCCGCACCGGTGGTCGGGTCGGTGTCGTCGCAGTCGCCGTCGCACACGGTCTGGCCGTCGGCGTCGCCGTCCTCGAGGTCGTTGGCCACGCCGTCGCAGTCGTTGTCGATCCCGTCGCACAGCTCGGGCGCGCCCGGGTACACGTCCGGATCGGTCTCGTCGCAGTCGAAGCACTCGGATGAGCCGTCGCCGTCCGCGTCGCCCGTGTCGTCCACCTCGCCGTTGCAGTCGTTGTCGAGCTCGTCGCAGACCTCGATCCCGTCGGGGTTGACCGCGTCGTCCGTGTCGTCGCAGTCGTCCTCGCAGATCATGTACCCGTCGCCGTCGTCGTCCACCTCGTCCGCGCCGGGTGCGCCGTCGCAGTCGTTGTCGATGCCGTCGCAGGTCTCGTTCTCGTCAGGGCCCAGGTCCGGGTCGGCGTCGTCGCAGTCGCCGTCGCAGACCATGGCCCCGTCGCCGTCGTCGTCCACCTCGTCGGTGCCGGGCACGCCGTCACAGTCGTTGTCCACGCCGTCGCACTGCTCCTCGGCGCCGGCGTAGGTGTCGTCGTCGGTGTCGTCGCAGTCGCCGTCGCACTCGGCGTAGCCGTCGCCGTCGTCGTCGATCTCCTCGGACAGGGGCGCGCCGTCGCAGTCGCTGTCCACGCCGTCGCAGGCCTCGACCGCGCCCGGGTGCACGGCCCCGTCCGCGTCGTCGCAGTCGTGATCGACGATGCCCGCGGGCGCGTTGCCCGGGTAGCCGTCCCCGTCGCGGTCCGAGCCGTCCACGCCGTCGCAGTCCGCGTCCACGCCGTCGCCGTAGGGATCGGGCGCGCCGTGGAACACGTTGGCGTCGTCCGGCGCGCAGTCCGTGCTGTCGAGGTCGCCGTCGCCGTCCTGGTCGTCTGGCGGCGGGCCGTCGTCCCGACACCCCGCCAGCAGCAACAGCGATCCGAGGGCCACCAGACACAGGCGCATGCTCATGTTCACCTCCCAGGTCCCCCAGCCTACTGCAAGAACCCGACCGCGAATGCGGGTCGCCTGGGTCCCCGGCTCCGCGCGCCACGGGTTGAGGGGGTGGGGGGGATGGCCCATACTCGATCCAAGCCATGCCATCCATTCGATCCGTGACCACCTCCGAGCTGCTCGAATTCGACACGCGCCTGCGCGTCGGCCGGGCCGAGGGCAACGACCTGCGCATCAACCTCGGCACGGTCAGCGGCGACCACGCCATCGTGGAGGTGCGGGACGAGGGGCTGTGCGTGCGTGACCTCGGCTCCACCAACGGTACCCGGGTCAAGGGGCGCAAGGTGCTGACCTGGACCCACCTGGCCGTGGGTGACGTGGTCCGGTTCGGCCCGGACGCCGCCTGGGAGGTGGTATCCGTGGAGGGCGGCGGCGATCCGGCCACGCCCCGGGTGGTGGTGGAGGCCAGCGGCCGCACCTTCCCCATCGGCGAGGACCGCTTCGTGATCGGCGCGGCCCCGACCGCGGACCTGCGCATCGAATCGTTGCCCGCGGTGGCGGCCGTGATCGTGCTGGAGGACGGGGTCCGCTGGCTGATCAGCATGGACGAGGACGAGCACCGGGTGGACCTGACCGAGACGCCCCGCTTCGAGGTGGGCGGCGTGGCCCTACGCTACCTGGACGAGAGCCGCGGCCGCCTGGCCGCGACCGTGCCGGAACGCACACGCAGTCGGACCTACGGCCTGTCGTTGAGGCTGGTGCACGAGCGGCCCGGCGAGGGGCGGATCGAGCTGACGTCGGGGGACGACGAGGTGGTGTTCGACGGCGTGCCCAACCGCTTCGTGCTGCTACTGGTGCTGGCCCGGGCGCTGCACGGCCGCCCCCCGGCGGGCTGTGACGGCCGGGACGGGTGGGTGGACGACGAGCCGATCCGCGTGTCCCTGTGGGGCAAGCCGGGCGCGGCCAGCCGGTACAACTCGGCGCTGACCAAGGTGATCTACGACACCCGGCGGATGATCGCGGCCAAGGGGGTCGACCCGTTCTTCATCGAGAAGAGCCGCGGCCGCACCCGGCTGCGGCTCGACCGGGCCAACGTGGTCATCGAGGGGGAGTGAACGCGGTTGATGGCCGACCATCCCCGCACCCTGGGCAGGTACGAGGTCGAGCGCCCGATCGGGTCGGGCGCGTTCGGCGACGTGTACCTGGCCACGCTGCACGGAGCCATGGAGTTCCGCAAGCGGTTCGCGATCAAGGTGATCGGCCGGGACCGGCCCGGGTGCGACCCGCGCAAGATCGGCATGTTCGTGCGCGAGGCCCGGCTGGGCGAGGTCCTGCACCACCCCAACATCGTGGCCATCCAGGAGTTCGGCCAGCAGGACGGGCTGTACTTCATGGTCATGGAGTACATCGACGGGATCAGCCTGCAAGCGATCCTCGCCCTGTGCGCGGGCCGCGGCGTGGCCGTACCCGCCGACGCGATCTGCGAGCTGGGCGTGCAGGTCTGCGCCGGACTGGAGCACGCGCACACGGTCTGCGACGAGCACGGTGAGCTGCTGGCGCTGGTGCACCGGGACCTCAAGCCGGGCAACCTGATGGTGGACCGCACCGGCACGGTGCGCATCGTGGACTACGGCATCGCCCGGGCCTCGACCAGCCCCTACTTCACGACCCGAACCGGCGAGGTGAAGGGCACGCCGCGCTACATGGCGCCCGAGCAGGTGTCCGGCCGCTTCCCGGTGGGGCCGACCACCGACCTGTACAGCCTGGGCCTGGTGCTGTGCGAGCTGGCCACCGGCGAGCCGGTGTTCACCGCCGACAGCATCGAGCAGATGCTGGACCGGGTGGTGCACAACGACGTGCACGAGGCCGCGGCCCGGCTGCGCCGGACCGCCCCGGATCTGTACCCGGCGGTGATGAGGGCGCTGGCCACGGATCCGGCCGACCGTCACCCGTCCGCTGCGGCCATGTCCGGGGCGCTGCGGGACGTGTGGTGGACCCTGGGGGGGAGACCCCGTATGGCGATCGTGGCGCGGGCCACGGCCGGGCTGGCGCCGGCCGAGGACGCGGCGCCCGCGGACGGGGACGCCACCGTGGAGTGGACGCCCGTGCAGGAGAAGGTGGACGGCCCGACCTCGTGGGCGGCGTTCCACCGGGCGTTCGCCGACCAGCTCGGCGGGGAGCCGCCCGAGGAGGTCCGTGTGCCGCGGCCCGAGCCGCCCGGGTCGGTGACGCGGGTGATGCTGGGGTGGGTGCGACGCATGGCCGTGGTGGTGGGGCTGCTGGTGCTGGCCCTGGCCGTGGTGATCGCGCTGCCCTACCTGAGATCCTGTGGCGAGGAAGAGCGGGCCGATGAGGTCACCGAGACGTCACACGTGAAGCCGACGCCTCCGGAGCTGGAGGTATCCGAGCCGGTGATCCCGGAACCGGCGGCGCCGCAGCCCGTCACCCCGGCATCGGCCGCGCCGGAGCCGGCGGTTCCCGAGCCGGCGGCTCCCGAGCCGGTGACTCCCGAGCCGGTCACGCCCGCGCCCGAGCAGGGCACCGGTCGGTTGCAGGTGGCGTCGCGACCGTGGAGCAACGTGTACGTGGACGGCGTGTTCATCGGTCGTACGGGCCCTCCCTCGTTCGAGGTGCCCGCGGGCGAGCACCTGATCAAGCTCGAGCGGCCCGGCACGGACGAGACCCACTCCTTCGACGTGATCGTGGGCCCGGACGCGGCGGTCAACGTGGGCTGCTGGGACTTCGACGTGGGGGACGCGGGCGGACCCTGCTCCTGATCACTCGCAGCCGGACAGCGGCGTGACGTCCACGTCGCGATCGTCGCAGTCCCAGTCCAGCGCGGGGTAGGTCAGCGGGTCGTACTCACCGGGCTGCCACCATTCGAACCAGCCGTCCCCGTCCAGGTCCCAGTCCGCGGCTTCAGGACCGCCGTACGCGCCGATGTCGTTGTTGCTGCCGTCGGGATCCAGGGAGCCGGCCAGGGGTTCGCCCGCGTCGATCAGCTCGCTGGCCGCGCCGAGGTGCAGGTCCCACAGGGTGGGCGAGGGGTCCTCCACGTCCACGAAGGCGGGATCCGTGACCGTGCAGCCGCCGGTCTCGGTGGGATCGGTCATGCCCGCGGTGTGGTTCGGGGTGTTGTCCCACAGCGCGCCATAGGTGAACTGGGGATCGGTGGTCCCGGCCGCGTTCACGCCGCCACCTGTACCGCTGGCCTGGTTGTGGGACACCACGACCGATGTGAGGCTGGCCGACGCATTGCCCTCGAAGTGCAACCCGCCGCCGTCCTCGCCGGCCACGTTGCCCACGATCGCGCAGTTGGTGGTCGTGGGAGCGCTGCTGCCCGAGACGGCGAGGCCGCCGCCGCTGGTCGCGGCCGTGTTGCCCGCCACGATCACGTTGGTCAGCGTGGGTGAGGAGCTGATCAGGCGCATCCCCCCGGCCTCGTTGGCCGACGCGTTGGCGGTCAGCCGCGCGTTCTGCAGGGAGGTGGTGCACCCGTCGGTGAGGTACAGGCCGGCGCCGTGGTTGGAGGTGTTGGCGTCGATCCACACGTCGTCCATCGCTGACGAGTCTCCCCACAGGGCGGCCCCGCCACCGCCGTTGGCCGCGTGGTTGCCGACCAGCGCCACGGACGTCAGCACGGCGTTCGAATCGTCCAGGCGTATCCCTCCGCCGTAGCCGCTGGTGGTGTTGTCCGTGATCGTGACGCGCTCCAGTGTGGGGGACGAGGCCTCGACGAACAGCCCGCCTCCGTTGCCCGCCTCGTTGTCCTGAACGATCAGGTCCTGCAGCAGGGGTCCGGCGCCCTGCGAGATGTACAGACCGCCTCCCGAACCCAGGCCCGTGGTCCGGCATCCGGTCACGATCACGTCGCGCACGACCGGATCCGCGGCGGTGATCTTGATGCCCGCGCCGAAGTCCGTCCCGGTGCCGTTGGTCACCGTGAACCCCTCTAGGATCGCGCCGCTGGACTCGTCGTTGTTGAACCGGACGACCGGTCCTCCGTCCCCGCCGTCGATGATCGTGGCGTCCGCGCCGCCGATGCCCACCACGTGCACGTCGTTGCCGTTGAAATTCAGCGGGCCGTCGTACGTGCCCGGTTGCACGCAGATCACCGAGCCCGCGGGCATGGCGTCCACCGCCACCTGGATCGAGGAGAAGGCCGCGGGCACCTGCGCGTCGCACTCGTAGCAGCCCGTGCCGTCGGTGTCGCCGTCGCAGTCGTTGTCCACCCCGTCTGCGCACTGCTCGAGGGCGTGGGGGCCGACCGCCGCGCTGCCGTCGTCGCAGTCACCGTCGCACGGTGAGTAGCCGTCACCGTCGTAGTCCAGGTCCATGCCGTTGTCTGGCGAGCCGTCGCAGTCGTTGTCCACCCCGTCGCAGACGTCCTCGGCGTCGGGGTGCACGGTGTCGTCCTCGTCGTTGCAATCCCCCTCGCAGGCGAAGAATCCGTCGCCGTCCGCGTCGTTCTCGTCGTTGGCCGGACCCCCGTCGCAGTCGTTGTCGATCCCGTTGCAGCCCTCGTCCGCGCCCGGGTACACGGTGGCCTCGGTGTCGTCGCAGTCGTCGTCCGCGGTGCCGGCCACGCCGTCCGCTCCGCAGGTGAGGTAGCCGTCGCCGTCGAGGTCGAAGTCCTCGTCGATGCCGTCGTAGCAGTCGTTGTCGATCCCGTCGCAGACCTCGGCCTCGCCCGGATTGATGTCCGGATCCTCGGGCTCGCAGTCGTTGCTGTCGGGCCAGCCGTCGCCGTCGAAGTCGAACTCGCCCTCCCCGGGGCAGCCGCACTGCAGCAGCAGGGTGAGCGCGATGAGCCATCGGATCTCGGTCATGATGTCCCTCGATCCCAGGATACACCCGTAGTGGGCCTGCGATTGAGCCGCCGGGCGCTCATGGCCCATACTGCGAGTCGTGCCCACCTTGCGCTCCACCTCCGGCGAGACCGTCGATTTCACCCACCGCCTGCGCGTGGGGCGGGCCGAGGGTAACGACCTCTGCATCGATCTGGGCACGGTCAGCTCGGATCACGCCGTGCTCGAGGTGCGGGAGGACGGGCTGTACGTGCGGGACCTCGGCTCCACCAACGGCACCCGGGTCAAGGGCCGCCGCGTGCTGGGCTGGACCCGGCTGGACGTGGGCGACGCGGTGCGCTTCGGCCCGGACGCGGAGTGGCAGGTGCTGGCCGACCGCGGCGAGGGGCACGTGGACAGCACCGTGGCCGCAGGCACCCGCGAGGGGGGCTACGAGCTATCCCTGCGGCTGCACCACGACCGGCCGGGCGAGGGTCGCATCGAACTGGTCACCTCGGGGGGACCGGTGGTGTTCGACGGGGTGCCCAACCGCTTCGTGCTGCTGCTGGTGCTCGCCCGCGCCGCGCTGGGCCGCGAGGACGCGGCCGGGGGCTGGGTGGACGACGAGCGGCTGCGGGTGGCCGTCTGGGGCCGGGCCGGGTCGTCACAGCGGTACAACTCGGCCCTGGGCAAGGTGATCTACGACACGCGCAAGATGATCGCGGCGAAGGGCCTGGATCCATTCTTCATCGAGAAGAAGCGCGGCCGCACGCGGCTGCACCTGGACCCCGACCGGATCCAGATCCTGGGGGAGTGATGGAGATCCTGGGCCGCTACCGCCTGGAGCGACGGATCGGCGCTGGCGCGTTCGGCGAGGTGCACCTGGCCACCCTGGACGGGCCCATGGGGTTCGCCAAGTCCGTGGCGATCAAGGTGCTGGCCCGCGACCGCCCGGGCGTGGACCCGGTGAAGCTGGGCACGTTCGTCAACGAGGCGCTGCTCGGGGAGAACCTGCACCACCCCAACATCGCGGGGATCCACGAGTTTGGCGAGGACCAGGGCCGCTACTTCCTGGTCATGGAGTACATCGACGGCATCAACCTGCAGCAGGTGGCGTCCCTGTGCGCGGGACGGGGCGTGGTGCTGCCCCCGGACGCGGTGTGCGAGCTGGGCGTGCAGGTGTGCGCCGGGCTGCAGCACGCGCACGCCGCGCGCGACAGGGATGGCAATCCGCTGCACCTGGTGCACCGGGACCTCAAGCCGGCCAACCTGCTGCTGGACCGGACCGGCACGGTGCGCGTCGGCGACTTCGGCGTGGCGCGAGCCGCGTTGAATCCCTTCTTCACGACCACGGCGGGCGAGGTGAAGGGCACGCCCCGCTACATGGCTCCCGAGCAGGTGGCGGGCGAGGCCGAGCTGACCGGCGCCGTGGACCTGTACAGCCTGGGGCTGGTGCTGTGCGAGCTGGCCACGGGCCAGCCGGTGTATGCGGCCGAGCGGATGGAGGCGCTGCTGCACCAGGTGCATCAGTCCCGGACCGGCGACGCCGAGGCGCGGCTGGCCGCGGTGGCGCCCGAACTCGCCGCGGTCGTGAGCCGGGCTCTGGCCGCGCGCCCCCAAGAGCGGTACGTCTCGGCCGCGGAGATGGGCGCGGCTCTCCGGCAGCTGTGGATGGGCATGGGCGGCGAGCCGCGCATGGAGGTCGTGGCCGCGGCCACCCTCGGACTGCGGGCCGGCCAGGGGGGAGGGAAGGCCGCGAAGACCGCGCAGGTGCCGGTGATGGAGGCGGTCACGGAGGCCTCTGGGCCGTGGGCGCGGTTCACGTCGGCGTTCGGCGATCAGCTCGAGGGGGTGCGCGTCCCCGAGGTGATCGCCGAACAGGACGAGGACGGGGCGGAGGACGAAGACCGGCGCATTCCCCTGCCCCTGCTCGCCGTGGCCGTGGTGGCCAGCCTGGTGGCGGTGGCCGTGGTCCTGTGGTCGTTCGGGCCGCGGGAGACCACCGGGGCCGCGCCGGCCGAGGAGGCGACGCCAGCGCTGGCAGAGGTCGTCCCCGAGCCCGAGCTCGAGCAGCCCACGGCGGACGAGCCGACCCCGACCGAGGTGCCGGTCCCGCCGGCAGCGGTCCCGGCGGCGTTCGACCCGGACGGTGACGAGCCGGCGATCGACAGCCCGTCACCCGCGCCGTCGGGGCCGGGCCGGTTCAAGGTCAACTCCACGCCCTGGTCCGAGGTGTGGGTCGACGGCCGCCGCGTCGGTGACACGGGCGAGCCGTCCTTCGAGGTGCCCGCGGGTCGGCATGAGGTACGGCTGGTGCGGGACGACTCCGAGTACACCATCGAGGCGAACGTCCCCCAGGGCGCCACCGTGGACCTGGGATGCTGGGACTTCCGGTCCGGCGAGGCCTGTTTCGAGTGAGCCGGATATGTCGTTGATTCGCGAGAGCCTCGGCCCGGCAGCCTGAGCGGGGGTCAGCAGTCCGAATAGGCGTACGTGATCTCGATGGACGAGCCCAGCGCGGGCACGGCCGTCGGATCGAACACCACCGCGTTGAGCGTGGCGTCGTAGCTCCAGCCCGTGGCCAGCTCGACCCCGTCCACGAACACCTCGATGCTGTCCTCGATCGGGAGCTGGGCCAGGGTGAAGGTGTGCTCGACCTCGGTGGCCTGGATCCCCAGATCCTCCATCGTGTCCGACCAGTCACTGTCGCAGATGGGCGCCAGGATCCCTCCGGTGGCCGTGGCCACGTCCACGTACCCGGTGCCTGCGTAGCCGGTCCCGCCGGGTCCCGAGCAGCTGACCGCGTTGACCCCGTCCGTGCCCACGATGCCGTTGAGCCGCACGTCGTCCCAGTCCGCGCGCAGGTCCAGGTACTCGTACAGGTAGTAGGCCCAGCCGGCCGCGCTCTGGTCGGCCTCGTCGCTGACGAACACCACCTGCAGCAGCGCTTCGTCCCGCCAGAACCCGTCGTTGGGCGCCAGCTCCGCCTCGGCCGCCCACAGCGCCTGCAGGCCGTACTGCAGGCCCCGCTCGGAGGCGCTGCCCGCGGTGCCGACCGTGGCGCTGGCCTCGAACGTGGCCACCGGATCGGCGGTGGCGTCGTCGATGAACGACGGCGAGCCCTGGAACTGGTCGTCGTCCGTGGTCACCACTGCGACGTGGTAGTCCACGCCCGCCGTGTCCAACACGTTCCAGTAGTCCTCGAAGGCCAGGGCCAGCGCGTCCTGCTCCTCGTGCATGGAGCAGGAGTTGTCCACCACGAACAGGGCGTCGACCATGCCGCCGGCCTGCTGGGTGAACGTCTCCGAGGTCTCGTCGTAGGCGTCGTACTCGATGTCGATCCAGGCGCTGGCCGCGGGGATGGCCGACGGGTCGAACACCACCGCGTTGATGATCTCGTCGTAGCCCCAGCCCGCGGTGGTGTACACACCATCGACCCAAACCTCCACCGACCCGGGGATGGCCTGGTGGGTGAGGGTGAAGGTGGACTGAAGGGCCGCGCCCGTGGACGCCAGGTCGGCCAGCTCGGTGCTCCAGTCGTTGTCACAGATGGTGTTGGAGAAGCCGCCGGTCATGGAGATCGCCTGCTCGTAGCGCATGGTCTGGGTCGCGGTGGCGCAGCCGGTGAGCTGGCCGGTGAAGCCGCTCAGTACCAGCATGTCCGGGTCGGGCTTGAGCCCCTCCATCCAGCTGACGTAGTCGGTGACCGTGTCCGGGGACTGGTCCTCCTCGTCGCTGACGTACACCACGTGCAGCAGCGCGTCCGTGCGCAGGAAGCCGGCGTTGGGCGCCAGCCCTGCCTCGGCCATCTCCAGGGCCTCCCAGCCGTACTGCAGGCCCTTCTCCAGGGCGCTGCCCGTGGTGCCCACGATGGCGTTGGCGGCAAAGGTCGCGGCCGGGTCGGCGAGGGTGTTGTCGACCACCGGGGTCCCGCCCTGGAAGCCGGGATTGTCCGTGGTCACCACGGCCACGCGGAAGTCGATGCCCTCGGCCACGAGCTCGTCGTGCAGGAAATCGAAGTCGATGGCCAGGCGGTTCTGCTCGTCGGCCATGGAGCAGGAGTTGTCCACCACGAACAGCATGTCCACCATCGCGGCCGAGCCCTGCTGGAACGAGTCGGCGTGGTGGGTGCCCTGCTGGTCCGGGGTGGACGCGTCGCAGTCGTTGTCCAGGCCATCGCACTCCACCTCGGCCTCGCCCGGGTTGACCCCGGCGTTGCCGTCGTCGCAGTCGTCGCACACGGACCAGCCGTCGCCGTCGCCATCCGGCTCGTCCACGGACACCGCGCTGCAGTCGTCGTCGAGGCCGTTGCAGGTGATCTCGGTCGTGCCCGGGTTGACGGTCGCGTCCGTGTCGTCGCAGTCGTCGCACACCGTGTAGCCGTCGTTGTCGTCGTCCGGCTCGTCGTCTGTGACGTTGAGGCAGTCGTCGTCGATGCCGTTGCAGGTGATCTCGGTCATGCCCGGGTTGACG